>DCFU01000012.1:74253-83439 GCA_002319795.1 Megamonas sp. UBA1796 | reverse complement strand
TGTTTACTTTATGTCCTACTAGTATACCGGTATACACATTACAAGAACCAACATAAATTGTTGTAGAGAGGTGAGGATATGCAAATCAATTGTGTATATTTGATACATAAAGTATAGAAAATAATTATTGAAAAATTAGAATTTAAGAAAACAATAATATATTTGGATATAAAATATAATATGGAATAGCTGTATTGGTTGTGCAAAGTCAGATAACAGATTGAAGTATAAGATTTCTAAGGAAAAATCACATAATTAAAAGAAAATTTGTAATAAATAAAATAGATGAAATAAAGGAGCGAATTGTTATGGTACTGCAGGAAAGAGAAATAAAATTTCAAAACTATTTTGGATATGGTTTGGTGGATGTCATTGGCTCAGGTGGTTTTACTTTAACGACAGCATGGCTATTATATTTTTATACAACTTTTTGTGGTTTGACACCGATGCAGGGAGCGTCTATTTTTGCTTTAGCAAGGATTGTAGATGTGGTTATGAGTCCTACTATGGGATTTATTACAGATAATTTCTATAAAACTCGTTTGGGAAGACGCTTTGGACGGAGGAGATTTTTTCTTTTGTTAGCTGTTCCGATGATAGGAATTTATTCGTTGATGTGGGTGAGTGGTTTTCAGTATTTCTATTATGTATTGACATATATTGGATTTGAAATTGTATATTCAATGGTTATGATTCCTTATGATACCCTATCTGCAGAAATGACATCCGACTTTAAAAAAAGAGCAAAACTTACGAGTGCAAGAATGTATATTGCGCAGATTTCTGCATTTTTGGCAGCATTCCTGCCAGGACGTATTATTAACTATTTAGGTACGGAATCATCAAATTCATTTTTATATGCAGGAATGATTTTTACAGGGGCGTTCATTATTGCTTTACTGGTTGTTTATTTTTCTACCTGGGAACGTTCGTATAAGGAAGTAGAGGCGGCAAAGCCTGATAAAGAGGAAGAGAGTCTTTCTTTTGGGGAGATATTGAAGAAAATCTATATTGACTTTATTACTACGTTAAAAATAAAAAGTTTCCGGGCACATTTGGGAATGTATTTGGGCGGTTCTGTAGCGCAGGATGTATTTAATGCGGTATTTACATATTTTATTATTTTTGTTTTAGCGCAGACCTCAGTTGTTGCGTCTAATTTGTTAGGTGTTATGAATGGATTTCAGATTGCTGGGGTAGCGCTGGCCACTTACTTGACATTACGCTTCAGCATGAGCAGGGCATTTAGTATTCAGTCCTTTTTAGCAGTAGGCGTATTTATTGGTTATTTCCTGGCATACAAATTTTTACCAGGAGATTTCGTGATCTTGTATATTATTGCGGCTGTATCAGGGATTGCCAGAGGGGGGATATATTGTATTCCATGGAATAGCTATACATTTATTGCTGATGTAGAC
Source organism: Megamonas sp. UBA1796 (assembly GCA_002319795.1). Lineage (GTDB taxonomy): Bacteria > Bacillota > Negativicutes > Selenomonadales > Selenomonadaceae > UBA1796. The sequence continues at coordinate 82,021 of DCFU01000012.1, read as the reverse complement.
GAAATTATATCCTGTCAGCGGCGTGAAGGGATTTTTGCTGGGTTTATGAGCTTCCTGCGTAAAACCTCACAGGCAGTATCAATTTTTTTGGTAGGCGTTATTTTGCAGGAATTTAATTTTGTTTCAGGATCACATATGCAGAATCCGGATGCAATCAGCGCTATTGTGTTTATATTGATCGTGATTCCACTTGTTTTGACTGGTATAGGAATATACTCCGCGTATAAATTTAAGATTACTAAGGAAACCCATAGCGTTTTGAAAGAAGAGGTTCTCCGCTTAAAGAATGGTGGAGACAAAAAGGATGTTGATGCCCATACAAAAGAAGTGGTTGAAGATTTAACAGGTATTGCCTATGAGAATTTATGGGGAAATAATAATGTAGGATATGAGAACTGGAAAAAGTATCATAAAAACCTTAGCAGCAGTACTTCTGAGGAGTGAAGAATATGGATTTCAATGTAAAACAGATGGGGGCATCAGGAGAAAATATTGAACGGGACACTGAAATTTTACAGAAAGCAATTGATCGATGCAGTGAGGAAGGAGGCTGTGTTGTTGTTCCGGAGAATTTTGTATTGATGATTCATGGTATTTGGCTGAGGTCAAATGTGGAATTGATTTTAGAAAAAAATTCAATGTTGAAGGGGAGCGGTGATGAGGACAGATATATTTTCCGGCCGGGCCCATTTGAAAGGATAAAAAACAATACACCCATCCGTGCTTTGCTTTTTGCTAAAAATGCACAAAATATAAAGATTTCAGGCTGTGGTGTTATCGATGGAAATTATGAAAAATTTATTTTACCGAAGCAGGAAGAGGCTAAGCATCTTAAATTTTATAAATATCCACGGCCGATGACTATCTATTTGGAGAACTGTAAGGATATAAATCTCGCGTCTATCTCTATACAGAATGCACCTTTTTGGACAATACACTTAGTAGGTTGTAATCGGACATATATCGAAAATATAAAAATTCAAAATGAAATGCGAATGCCGAATACGGATGGAATTGATATTGATCGTTGTAAGGATACTTTTATCCGAGGCTGCGATATATTGACGGGAGATGATGCCATCTGTCCTAAATGTACAGAAGAAACCAGCCGTTATGGGGATTGCATAAATCTATTCGTAGAAAAATGCCATCTTATATCGGCCAGCTCGGCCATTAAGTTTGGCAGCAGCAGTTTTGGAAACTTTAGCAATTGTCTTTTTCAAAACATAAAGATCGATAAAAGTAATCGGGGACTGGCACTTCAGTTGAGGGATACGCATGATGCGGAAAACATTATTTTCAAAGATATCGAAATCAGCACACAAAGGTTTAGCAAAGAGTGGTGGGGGTGCGGAGAGCCGATATATATTACCTGTTGTACCAGAGAAGAAGGTGCACTATTGGGCAGGATACAAAATGTGTTTTTTGAAAACATTACTTGTCTGGCTGAAAATGGGGTGTTTATATATACGGATATTCCGGATAATATTCGCAATATTTATTTTCGCAACATTATCTTGAAATTTGCCAGAAATCTCGAATATGGAGATAATTGTTATGATTTAAGGCCGTGGAAGGGACAGGAAAAGATATTTGAAAAATTTGCACCTGTTTACATGATGAATGCGAATAACATTTCTTTTGAAAATATGCAAATACAAGATGATGAACAAGTGTTGGAAACGAGAAAATATATTTTAAAGCAATGCTCTAATATCAAAGATATGTAAGATTAGTACAAAAAATGTAAAAGGATGCATGCCCTTGGAAGGGTGTGCATCCTTTTTTTGCAGGCAGTTTTATTGTATACGGTACATATGATAGAGCGGGCCGCTGCCGTGGCCGAGGTCGAGGCCGAAGCGGAGCGCGCCTGTGAGATACTCTTTGGCGTTTTGCACGGCTTCAGGAAGCGTGCAGCCGGCAGCCAGGTTGCATGCAATGGCGGAGGATAATGTGCAGCCGGTGCCATGTGTGTTGGGGTTAGGAATTTTTTCGCCGTGGAACCAACAGACTTTGCCGTTCGTATACAGCAGATCATCGGCGGTGTCTTCTAAGTGACCGCCCTTTATCAATACGGCGCTTTTAAGCAAGGCGGATATTTCCTGCGCCGCCCTTAGCATATCCTGCTTATCTTTGATGCTGTGCCCGGTGAGCACGGCGGCCTCCGGCAGATTTGGCGTGATGATATCCGCCAGCGGCAAAAGTTCTTCCCTGAGAGCGTTCATGGCATCCGGAGACAGCAGACGGCTGCCGCTCGAGGCAATCATGACAGGATCGGCGACAATGTTTTTGGCCTCATATTCACGCAGCTTCGCGGCAATGGCGCGTATGATGCCGGGTTGCGATACCATGCCGATTTTTACGGCGTCCGGACGAATGTCCGTAAAGATAGCGTCAAGCTCTTTTGCTACGAATTCCGGTGGAGCGTCCAAGATGGCATAGACACCGGTGGTGTTCTGGGCCGTGAGCGACGTGACAGCGCTCATGGCGTACATTTTATGTGCTGCAATGGTCTTGATATCAGCCTGGATGCCCGCACCGCCACTGGAATCAGAACCGGCAATCGTAAGTACTTTTTTAATTTCATTCATGGGAAATCTCCTCCTTTTGGTCTGGCTGGCCGCTGAAGAAAAAACAGCTTCCCTGTCCGGGCGTGCTTTCACAGCTTATTCGTATAGAATGACGTTCGGCAATCTGGCTCGCGATGGCAAGTCCGAGTCCCGTGCCGTTTTTATTATTTTCGGCGCGTGTGCGGTGAAAACGTTCAAAAATGTGTGGCAGTTCCTCAGGTGCGATGCCGCAGCCGCAGTCACGGATGGAAATTTGCCAGCGGGAACGAGTACTTTCTATGTGTACTTCAATGGAGCTGTTATCTGGGGAGAATTTTACGGCATTATCGAGAATGATGATGAACATCTGCCGCAGCCGTCCGTAATCTGCGGTGATTGTTACAGGGAAAAGCCTGCCACTAAGATTAAGCGTTATAGTTTTCCTTTCTGCGAGATGACGGATGGTATGCGCGGCATCCTGCAGGACGTCGATGAGGTTCATAGGGGATTTTTCAATGGAAAAGCTGGCGTTTTGCAGGCGTGAGAGTTCCAGCAGATCGTTGACGAGGCGCTGCAGGTAGATGATGTTTGCCATCATTTCCTGTAAATAGGCTTGCTTTTCCTGCGGGTCGGCTATGAGCCCGGCTTCGAGGACTTCAAGCGAGCCTCGAAGTACGGTAACCGGGGTACGGAGCTCATGGGATATATTCGTGATGAAATCCTGCCGCATTTGTTCGAGTGCGGTGCTTTCTTTCTCGGCTTCAGCAAGGCGTCTGGAAAGTATATCGAGGCTTTTGGCCAACGATCCAAGTTCATCGTCCTGCTCTATGCCCGTGCGGGCCGTGTAGTCTCCGTCTGTAAGCCGGGATGCAGTTTCCTTCATGCGGTTGAGCGGGCGGATAAAGCGGCGCGCGAGCAGTATGGACAAGAGTACTGAAAGCAAAAAAGCACAGCAAAGGCAGCCGGCCAGGATGAGCATGGCTCCGGATTCGGTCTGATTTACATCCTTGAGTGTACGATGCAGCAGCAGCGCGGCAATGACGTTGCCGTCCGTATCGCGGACAGGAGCGCCGACTGTAATGGATGGAGTGCCCAGCAGTGTGCTGAAATCCGTGCTGACCTCCATATCACCTTCAAAGACTTTCTCAATGAGCTGCTCGGCGTTTTGGGGGAGTGCATTATAAGAAGGAACTTTGTTTTGGCCGTAAAAATCAATGGTATGTGCTTCTTCGTCGACAAGCCATATTTCGCTTTGCGCTACGGCGTTGATGCTTTGAAGATATGAACGCAGGGCATCGTCCTTGTCCGGCGCATAGGCTGTGATGGCATTTCTTTTCGCTTTGCCGCCCATCTGCCGTTGCATCATCTGGTGATGCTGCTTATGCTGCAACTGGTAATCCGGCATTTGCGAAATCATGTCAGCCACGGCGGACGCACGTTTTTTGAGATCCTGCATATGCAACTCACTTGTATAATGCAGGAACAGAAAGGAAAATAAGCTGCCGATGATGATGGAAAAGACCAGAAGTGTAATGGAAAAGTAGAGAACCAGACGCAGGGTTATTTTATGCTTCATACAAGCTTCTCCTCAAAGGAATAGCCGACACCCCAGATGGTCTTGATTTGCCAGCCGTCATGCGGTACAGTATCAAGCTTGGCGCGCAATCGTTTGATATGTGAATCAATGGTGCGGTTGTCTCCAAAATAATCATAGCCCCAGAGGCTGTTCAGAAGATGGTCGCGGGAAAAGACCTTTCCTTTGTTGTTTAAGAGCAGCCAGAGGAGGTCCAACTCTTTTCTTGTAAGCGGGATATCTTTATCCGCAATCGACACGTGACAGTCATCGAGACTTACGGCAAGTGTGCCGCAGGTCAGGAGCCTGCGCTGCACTGCATTCTCCGGGGTGTGTTCGATGCGGCGCAATACGGCACGTACGCGGGCCATGACCTCTTCCGTAGAAAATGGCTTCACTATGTAGTCGTCGGCACCGATATCGAGTCCCATAATACGTTCGAAATCTTCTCCTCGGGCGGTAATCATAAGAATAGGCACATTGGATGCAGTACGGATTTCACGGCAAACAGCGAAGCCGTCCTTTTTTGGCATCATGACATCCAGCAGAATGATATCGTAGTTGCCGTTATGGAATTTTTTCAGGGTTTCTTCGCCGTCATAGGCCATTTCTGTATGGAAACCCTCACGCTTGGCAAATTCAGCAAGTATCCTGGTGATTTGCCGGTTGTCATCGGCAATGAGCATAGCAGGCATAGGAATTCCTCCTTATCATTCGAGAATAGCAAGAAAATATATCTTATTTGTGCCGTCAGACAGGCTACTCTTATTTTAGCGCAAATTTTTCACAGGAAAAACATATTTTTGTCACAAATTATTTTTATAATAGGAGTAATAAAGAAAAACACAACAATACGGCGGCAAAGGGGGTTGCTTATTTATGAAAAAGCACTATGTTTTGGATGTCCTGCTTTTTATAGCTGCGTTTCTTTGTATTTTTACAGGAATCATCCTGGACTTTCGTTTTTTTAGTGGCGGGAGAAATGCAAAAATTATGCTTAAAAACTGGCATATCTATAGTGGATATACGATACTGGCGGGACTGGTGCTGCATCTTGCCTGGCATTGGAGCTGGCTGCAGGGAGCAACCAGGCTGCTCATAGGAAATAAGGCCAAAAGCAAGGCTGCAGCGGAAACAGGTCGGGTGTAGATTCCTGTCAGTAATCAAAAGGAAGCAGGAGAGAGGAGGAAACTATATGAATAAGAAAATTGCGGTGTTGGCCACGGCGGTTATGCTCATATTTGCAGTGCCGGCATTTGCGGCGGATAGTCAGGATAATCAGGCAGCTCCGCGCTATTGTTCCAATAATCCGGATCGTTCGGGATGTAATGGACCCGGGCAGTGTGGGCAGCCAAAAGGTCACGGCGGAAATTGTTGGAGAAATTAAAAAAAATCAGGGGTGCCGAAAGCGGCACTCCTGATTTTTTTTAGGACATAGGGGGCATTTATAGCACCAGAGGAGTATTTTATAAAGAAATAAGAAGGTTTTTAATTCTTCGTGTCGAAGGTATCCAAGAATAATCTAATTATATAATCTAATTATGAAGAGAAAAGCTAGGAGGCAGAATTATGGCTTTACCGGAAACTATTAAAACCAATGAGGATATACTAAATGCGTTCAAGATTGTTATCCCGTATATCAATCATATCGTACGCGAGGATATGGCAATCGGACTTACGGACAAGACGGAGTATTTAGATTATGTAGGTGGCAGATCACTTAGCCTTGACCTGCCAGCTGGTAAGCCGATTGCTGGCATCCAGACGATTGAGGAATGTATCGCGGGCAACAAGGATACCTTTGCCGATGTGGGTGCCGAAGTGTATGGCAAGCCCATTAAGACCATCTTTACCCCTATCCGTGGGATGAATGGTGAAATCATTGGCACACTGAGTTCAGGCGTTGATATGAAGGCGAATGCGGACCTTGTAGCATCCGTAGAAAAGATTTCTACGGCGACCCAGACAGTTTATCAATCGGTTGAGCAGGTCGCGCAGAGCGCAGGCGAGCTGGCCAAGGCAGGGCAGGAATCTGTGGCGCAGGCAGCTGTGCTGAAGGAAAAGAACGCGGATACCATCAAGGTTATCGATTTTATCAATAACATTGCGCAGCAAACGAATCTTTTGGGGCTCAATGCGGCCATCGAGGCTGCACGTGCAGGCGAGCAGGGCCGTGGGTTTGCTGTTGTTGCCGAGGAGGTCAGAAAGCTTGCGGAGCAGTCGCGTGAAGCTACGGAGAAAATACAGTCGACGCTGGCGGAGATGAATAAGGCTGTGGCCGAGATTTCAAAATCTATCGAGACAACAGGTGCGATCAGTGAGGAACAGGCTGCTTCTACACAGGAAATTACAGCGAACCTTTCGCGTGTAACAAAGGCGGCAGATGATCTGGCGCAGTTTATGTCGGCTTTTAAATAAAAAGCCGTGGTAGATGAAAAACTGCCTTCCGTGATGAAAAACATGGAAGGCTTCGGAAAAATTGAGGAGGCTTGGTTATGGCTTTGCCGGAGGGTATAAAGACAAATGAGGGAATACTGGATGCGTTTAAGGTCGTAGTTCCGTATATCAATCATATTGTGCGTGAGGACGTGGCGGTTGTCGCGGGAGATAAGGAGAAGTATATTGCCTATGCTCCAGGGCGAAATCTTGATGTAAAGGTTGCCGAGGGAACACCTGTCCGGCAGACGGAATTTCTTGCGAGCATGGATCGGAACACGGATCAGACACATGACATCACACATGAGGTTTCGGGGAAAAACTTAAGGATTAGTGCGACACCAATCCATGGTACGGATGGTAAGGTCATCGGGGTGCTGGGCGCTGGTGTTGATAAGGATGCCAGCAACAAGCTCGTTGAGGCTATAAATAATATTGCGTCCTCTACACAGACGGTTTATCAGGCAGTCGAACAGGTGGCATCGAGTGCGAGCGAACTGGCCAGGGCAGGGCAGGAATCTGTGGCACAGGCAACTGTGCTGAAAGAAAAGAATGCAGATACCATCAAGGTTATTGATTTCATCAATAATATCGCCCAGCAGACGAATCTTTTGGGACTCAATGCAGCCATCGAGGCAGCGCGTGCAGGCGAGCAAGGCCGGGGATTTGCGGTTGTGGCGGAAGAAGTCAGGAAACTTGCGGAGCAGTCACGTGAGGCCACGGAGAAAATTCAGTCCACATTGGCAGAAATGAATAAGGCTGTAGCTGAGATTTCAAAATCTATCGAGACAACAGGTGCAATCAGCGAGGAGCAGGCTGCTTCCACGCAGGAAATAACGGCGAATTTGTCGCATGTCACCAAGGCTGCTGAGGATTTGGGGAAGTTAACGAGCAACTATAAATAAGGATTTTGTTGACAAGTGGCGGGACAATCCGTATAATAGTGTCTTGTGAGTGTCAGCGCAGCCGATATGGTTTTTACGTAGCAGGCAGGATGCACATTCATATGGTTCACTAGCTCAGTTGGTAGAGCACCTGACTTTTAATCAGGGTGTCCCGGGTTCGAATCCCGGGTGAGCCACCATGGCGCGTTGGTCAAGTGGTTAAGACACCGCCCTTTCACGGCGGCTTCATGGGTCCGAATCCCATACGCGTCACCACGGCCCGGTAGTTTAGTTGGTTAGAATGCCGCCCTGTCACGGCGGAGGTC
>DCFU01000012.1:0-73983 GCA_002319795.1 Megamonas sp. UBA1796 | reverse complement strand
CTGTCACGGCGGAGATCATGGGTTCAAGTCCCATTCGGGTCGCCACTTGCCTCGGTAGCTCAGTTGGTAGAGCAGGGGACTGAAAATCCCCGTGTCAGTGGTTCGATTCCGCTCTGAGGCACCACTGAGATTTTTTAGGGGAGTCTGTTTTCAGCAGGCTCTTTTTTGTTATGTGATTTCGGTCTTCCTTGCACACAGGGCATTGACAGTCCGAAGCTTTTCTTCTAGAATGAATAGTATATGTTTTTGAAGGGGAGTAGCTCTTTGAGATAAGTCAACATACTGGCAGTCTGGCTGCCTGGCTTATCTATTGAATTTAGGGAACCACGGATTCGCTCTGCTGGATCGAATCCATGTTCCTTACAAGTCAAAAGCGAGACCTTTGGGGCAGATGGAGAAATCTGCTCTGAAGGCTCGCTTTTTTTATGTATGAGAAACCTTGAAACTATACAAGAGGAGATATGTGCTTATGGAAGCTTTTTTGGCATCAGCTGCCGTGGTTATACTGGCGGAACTTGGGGATAAGACACAGCTTTTGGCGATGGCCTTTGCGGCAAAATTTGCCTGGAAAACCGTTATGGCCGGAGTCTTTGTGTCTACGGTATTGAATCATTTTTTGGCGGTGATTGTGGGTGTCTGCCTGGGGAGCTTTATCGATACGCATATGATGCAGCTTGTTGCGTCGCTGGCTTTTATCGTATTCGGACTTTGGACGATACGCGGAGATAAATTGGAAGGTGAGGATCAAGGCTCACGCTTCGGGCCTTTTGGGACGGTGGCAGTTGCATTTTTTCTCGCTGAAATGGGCGATAAGACACAGTTTGCCACGATTACTCTCGCGGCGCGTTATCAGACCGTTTTGCCTGTGCTTCTAGGCACTACAACAGGAATGATGCTGGCAGATGGCTTTGGCATACTGGTGGGAAAGGCTTTATATAAGGTAATTCCGGCACACATGCTGAAATGGCTGGCGGCACTTGTATTTATCGGCTGCGGCATCCTGGGTCTTTATGGGGCGTTGGGCGGAGCATAAAAGCAATCGGATGGAATCCTATATTGCTTTACGTTTTTGTATCTTATATAATAAAAGAGATTTTAAGCGTTGTTTTTGAAAGGAAGAGCATATGGAACAGTTTTCACAGATGTTTTTGGATTTTATTGCTTCCTGGGGGTATGTCGCTGTTGCCGTGCTCATGGGGTTGGAGAATGCTTGCATTCCAATTCCGAGCGAGCTTATTCTGGGGTTTTCCGGCTATCTCATTTTTGCGGAGCGCATGAGCTTTTCAGGAGCACTTTTCTTTGGCATGCTTGGAGGCATGCTTGGCTCGATTTTTGCTTATATAGTCGGAGCGCACGGAGGACGTACCTTTGTGGATCGTTACGGCAGGTATTTTTTTATCAAAAAATCGCATGTCGATATTGCACAGCGTTGGTTTGATAAATATGGAATTAAGGCTGTGTTTTTCAGTCGTATGCTGCCGATCGTACGCACCTTTATTTCGCTTCCGGCGGGTTTTGCGCATGTTGATATGAAAAAATTTCTTTTTTATACCTTTGCAGGGTCTCTGCCATGGACAGCACTGATTCTTTTTGCCGGGATGATGCTCGGAGAGAGTTGGAAACTTTTAACGGAGATCGGGCATGAAGCGAGTATCGTTTTTGCTGCAGTTTGCGTTGTAGTAATTTGTGTGCTCTATATGCGCTATCGCCGTAGCAAAAAGAATAAGGAAAATATGAATGAGGATTGATTTTCTCTAACCATTCGGAATTCGTTTTTACCGCTTTAACAGTGGGATTGTCCAATTCGGGCGATTTCACTGTTTTTTTTGATTTGAAATTTTTATACTATTCTTAAGGTTAAACCTGTTCTGTATAGTTAAGAAGCTAAGGGGGCCATTTTCTCGTCAATCCAGCAGGCTCTTTGACCCCGTGGTTACTTAAATGAATTTTGAATGGAGGCGGAAAGAATGGCAGAAAAAACATCCTCATCTTTTTTTAAGACCTATGGACTCCTCATTGCAATTATTACGATGGCGGCAATATTTGCTGTGCCTACGCCGGTGGATCTTACGACATCGGGCCACCGCATGCTGGGTGTTCTTGTATTCGCGGTAATTGTCTGGATTACAGAGACTGTCACTTATCCTGTGAGTGCAACCGTCATCGCGTCACTTATGCTGCTCTGTCTGGGATTCTCCCCAAATCCGCAGACACCGGCAAAATTGCTGGGGACAAGCGGTGCACTTGATATTGTGTTTAGTGGTCTCAGTAGCAGTGGGACAATACTTGTAGGGGCGGCACTTTTTTTGGCAGCGGCCATGATGCATACAGGACTCGATAAACGGATTGCCCTTTTTATTCTATCCAAGGTAGGGGCAAAAACCAGCCGAATTCTTGCGGGCATGATTTTTGTAGGGTTCGTGCTGGCATTTTTCGTACCGAGTACAACTGCGCGAGTGGGCTGTATTGTACCAATTGTGCTTGGCATTATTGCCGCCTTCGGTATGAAGCCCGGCAGCAGGTTTGCGGCCCTGCTGATGATTGCTACGGTACAGGCGGCAGGCATCTGGAATATTGGTATCAAAACGGCTGCTGCGCAGAACATGGTAGCGTTGGGGTTCATCGACAAGCAGCTTGGAGCCACCATTACCTGGCTGGAGTGGTTTATGGCTGCTGCACCTTATGCGGTTATTATGTCGTTTATTCTTTATTTTATCTGTATGAAGGTATTACCGCCAGAAACCATGGAGGTTGCCGGCGGTAATGAAGCGGTAGCCAAAGCAATGAAGGAACTTGGACCAATGAAGTCTTCGGAGAAAAAACTTATGTTTATAGCTGTAGGCTTGCTGTGCTTCTGGGTAACAGAAAAAATCCTGCATCCTTTGGATACAACGACGACCACCATCTTTGCAATTACGCTTATGTTCATGCCGGGTATCCGCATCATGACATGGAAGGAAGCACAGTCGCGTATTTCCTGGGGAACGCTCATACTCTTTGGAATTGGCATCAGCATGGGATCGGCATTGCTTTCGACCAAAGCAGCCGCCTGGCTGGCAAATGAACTTTCGGCGGGACTCGGTCTGGCAGGTATGAGCGTGTTCATGGTATTTGCGATATTGGCACTTTTTCTTATCATCGTACATGTCGGTTTTGCGAGTGCTACGGCGGTGGCTTCTTCCATGATTCCTATCATGATCGCCATATTGCAAAGTCTTAACATTTCTAATCTTAATATTGTCGGTATCACTATGGTTTTGCAGTTCGTTGTAAGCTTTGGCTTTATATTGCCGGTCAATTCGCCGCAGGGTATACTTGCTTTTGCCACGGATACCTTTACGGCCAAGGACTGTATTAAGGTAGGTATCCCACTCACGATTATCGGATATATACTGCTTCTGATTTTTGCGGAAACCTATTGGAAAGCCTTGGGCATATTTTGATATCATGCTGTTTGTATATAGATGGATTCAAACAATCGCCATCGGAAGCGGATGCGCTGGCGATTGCCATAGGGAATGCGCACGGCATTTATAAGGGGATACCGTCGCTTGATTTTGAGCGGCTGGAAGAAATGGCCGGGGTGGTCGATATTCCACTGGTATTGCACGGCAGTTCAGGGATTCCCCAAAAGTTGTTGCAGCCCGCTATTAAGTTGGGAATCTGCAAGGTCAACATCAATACTGAACTTTCGACGACGGGCATCAGGGCATCACGGGATTTTCTGGCTGGACATACGGACAGTAATACGAGATTTGAAACGATGGCGAAGGCGGCAGAGACGGAAATGGCCAAAGTGGTAAGAGACGATGTCCGTTGCTTTGTGATGCTGGGGTGTAAGGATTAGCAGATGCTGTCATAAGGAGCATTTGCTAAATATAGGGAATTCTATCCGGGAAAGAACAGGTTTTGATTGGATGTGGTTTTTCGTCTATTGCTGCTGCCAGAATTATAGAAAAAGCTCAGGCATTCTAATATAGTTCAGTCTATATTGAAATGCCTGGGCTTTTTTATAAGTTGAAGTGGTTTAGCAGACAGCAGTAAAGGGTAAAATTAGATAAATCATCTAATACAAATTGGTGTTATAATTGGTTTTATCAGGACAGTAAAAATATAGTAAATACTATATCGATAATGTACAGGAAAAAAAGCAGGTGAAAAAATCATGAGATTAATTAAAACTTTAAAGGAAAAAGAGCGCTTTTCGCCAACTGAGCAGGTTATTGTTGCTTATTTGCTAAAAAATTATCGGGAGGTCGCATCTTTGTCCGTTCGGCAGCTGGCAGAGAAAACTTATACGAGTTCGGCAGCTGTGGTGCGATTTTGTCAAAGGATGGGATTAAAAGGTTATGCAGAATTTAAAATAAAATTTGTCGCGGAGGCTATGCAGGATATCCTGCAGGAAAATAGTGCTTCAAATTCGATAACGAATAAGGATGATATTCTTTCTATTATTGATAAGGTAACGCGCATTGAAGTGGATGCGATTCAGGAAACGCGGAATGATACGGAACCGGGAGCAATTATGAGAGCGGTGCAGCTGCTGGATCATGCTAACCATATTGATTTCTATGCCATTGGAAATAATTTACATATTGCGGATCTTGCAGGGTATTGTTTTTTGCATGCGGGAAAGTTCTGTACGGTGCACCATGCTGCCAATGAACTTTACCTGCAGGCAATCAGCTCACCAAAGAAAAATGTTGCCGTTTTGGTAAGTCGCACCGGAGAGAATCGTCGCTTGGTAGAGATTGCTGAAATATTGAAGAAACGAGAAACCCCTATGTTGTTGATTACGGCGGTCGCGGCGTCTGCTCTTGGGAGATTGGCAGATGAGGTATTATGTGTAGCTACAGAGAAAAATTTTAATGAACTGGGCTCCTTGGTGTTTTTAGTTGGGGCAAAATATATGGTGGACATCTTATTCAGTGTGCTGATGGCGAGGCATTATGATACAACACTTACAAAAAATGATTTCTATGAAAAAATTTTTTCATCCTTGAATTGAATTTGAATTCAAAAAATTTGTATCTGTGGTACAATTTTATAAGAGTAATAGATGAATATAGTGAAACAATCATCCGAAAGCCGTTCAAGTAATTGAATGGCTTTTTTTTGCATGCTATAGTTTAACCATCTTATAAGAAAAATAGCACAAATACACGCGTGAGAAATTGGAAGTAGTCAATATGGGAAAAGAAGGCATGTCGAAAAATTTTTTATGGGGATGCGCTTCCGCGGCCTACCAGATCGAGGGCGCTTTTCAGGAAGATGGGAAAGGGCTGAGTGTTTGGGACAATTTTGCGCGGCAGGCGGGGAAAACCTTTAAAGGAACGAGTGGAGATGTAGCCGTAGATCATTATCACCGTTATAAAGAAGATATTGCGCTGATGGCGGAGATGGGGCTTAAGGCGTATCGGTTTTCCATTGCGTGGACGCGGATATTACCGCAGGGATCTGGAAAAATCAATGAGGCAGGACTGCTGTTTTATGAGCATATCATTGATTGTTGCTGCCAGCATGGAATTGAACCTATGGTTACCTTATATCATTGGGATTTGCCGCAGGCTCTGCAAAATGAATACGGTGGCTGGGAAAGTCCAAGAATTGTTGATGATTTTGTACATTATGCAGAAATATTGTTTGAGCGGTTTGGCGGAAAGGTGAAGTATTGGATTACCGTTAATGAACAAAACATATTTACGAAGTTCGGCTGGCTTACGGGAATGCATCCACCGGGAAAGTTTGCAGAGGAGAAGCTATTTTATCAGGTTAATCATCACATTAACCTGGCACATGCAAAAACAGTCATTTTATTTAAACAGATGGTTAAAAATGGTAAAATAGGAGCCAGTTTCGCCTATACACCAGGATATGCGTTTGATTGTGGCCCGGACAATGTATCAGCCCGACAGGAATATGATGAATTCGAGAATTATTGGTGGCTGGATGTCTATGCCTATGGAGGGTATCCTAAGGCAGCTTTTCAATATTTACAGAGCAGGAAGCTTATAGGAAAAATTACTGAAAAAGAGGAAAAGCTCCTGAAAGCTGCTGCAGGTAAACTGGATTTTATTGGAATTAATTATTATCGTAGTGCTGTTTGCGAATATAATCCGCCCGATGGAGTTATGCCTTATGGAAAGCTCAATACGACGGGGAAACGGGGCAGCGAGGAAATTTACGGAGTGCCGGGACTTTATAAGACTCCGCCAAATCCATACCTTAAGACAACGGATTGGGATTGGGCAATTGATGCCAATGGCCTTCGTTATGCCTGCAGAGAAATTACGAGCCGTTATCGGTTGCCTATTGTTATATCCGAAAATGGATTGGGTGCTTTTGATAAATTAGAGCACGGGGAAGTGCATGATGCTTATCGCATTGATTATTTACGGATGCATATTGAAGCTGTAATGAAAGCTTATGCGGAAGGTTGTGACATTATAGGTTATTGCATCTGGTCCTTTACAGATCTTCTAAGCTGGCTCAATGGTTATCAAAAGCGCTATGGCCTTGTTTATGTTGACAGGGAGGAAGCGGAGGGCGCTAGTATGGTGCGCTATAAAAAGGATAGTTTTTACTGGTATCAAAAAGTGATTGCCTCTAATGGAGAAGTCTTATGATTTCTTCATTAGGAAAGACTAAAAATATGATTTTATAGGAAAGAGGAGAGACTGGACCATGAGTAAACAAAAAGTTTTTGACCGGTTCATGGAGTATATGGTTCGTTTTGCCAGTATTAAAGCAATTGTAGCCTTGAAAGACGGATTTATTTTGACAATGCCTTTGACGCTGGTTGGGTCATTATTCCTGTTGATTGCTTGTTTCCCAATTGCGGGATGGAATGATTTGATGGTATCTGTTTTTGGCAAGGAGTGGGCAACTCCGCTCTTCCAGGTCTCCAGTGCAACGTTCAATATTTTAGCAATCCTTTGTGCACTGGCTATCAGTTATAAATATTGTGAAGCCGAAGGCTGTGATGCCATTAGTGCCGCCATGCTTTCATTGGCAGCTTTTTTGACGCTCATAAAGGGAAATGTGATTGCAAAATCAGGAGAGGTTGTTGGTGGTGTGATTCCCAGTCAGTGGGTCGGAGGTAATGGTGTTATTACTGCCATCCTTGTGTCACTTTTTACTTCCTGGGTATTTTGCTATTGCGAAAAGCATAACATGGGTTTTAAAATGCCGGAGGGCGTTCCTACTGGTGTAGCTAAGGCTTTTGCTGCTTTGGTACCAGGTTTTATTATTTTGGCAAGTGGATGTCTGCTGTATGCACTTTGCCAGTTTTTTGGTGCGAAAACTTTACCGGAACTCATTTTTGTCGTTTTACAAACTCCACTGCAAAATCTTACAGATACTTTAGTTGCAGGTGTCATTATCGCAGGATTGGAGAGCCTTCTCTTTTGGGCGGGAATCCATGGCCCGAATATTGTCGGCGGGGTAATTAACCCGATTCTTATGGCAAATGCGCTTGATAATCAGGCCCTGCTCGATGTAGGACAGCAGCTTATAGGAAATCCGCAGGCTAAAATTATTACTCAGCAGGTAACGGATGTCTTTATGAAGGGCGGTGGCTGTGGCCTGACCTTTGGATTTTTGATTGCGGCTTTTTTAAAAGCAAAATCATCTCAAATGAAATCTATCTCCAAATTGGCTTTCATACCAGGGTTGTTCAATATTAATGAACCAATCATTTATGGCCTGCCAATTGTATTTAACCCGTATCTTTTGATTCCCTTTATCGGTGTACCAATTCTGGCGATTATTATTACCTATGTCTCCATTGCAATCGGGTTTATGGCACCATTTACAGCGGTTCAGGTGCCTTGGACAACTCCGCCAATTATTGCAGGATTCCTTTTGGGAGGATGGCAGGGGGCGGTTGTGCAACTGCTTACAGTTATTGTCAGTGCGGCCGTGTATTTCCCGTTTGTCAGTATTCAGGACAATATTTATTACAAAGAAGAACTTGCGGGAAAACAAGCTGCGGAGCAAGGTCAGCCTGGTAGAGAAGTAAATATAAAACCGAGCAGGCAAGCTTAATTTGTATGGATTTAAAATTTGTAAAATACAAAGGAGAATGAAAAATGAAAAAAGTCTTGCATACTATGCTGGCGGTTGTAATTTCCGCAGGAATTGGCGGCACTGCCTTTGCGGCTGATGGAGCCAGTTTTACGGATATTCCTAGAGATCATTGGAGTTATGCGGCGGTAGATCAGTTGGCAAAAGATGGTATCCTTGAAGGCAATGGTGACGGTACTTTTGCTGGTGACCGTGCGATGAGTCGTTATGAAATGGCAGCAATCATTGCAAGAGCTGTAAATCATTTACAGACAGCGAATCCAGCAGATCAGGCATTGATTGAAAAATTGGAGAGTGAGTACGCTGTAGAGCTTAAAAATATGGATACGAAATATGAGGCGCTGAATAAACGCGTCGATAATGTTATGCTGAGCGGCTTTGTTCGTGCTAAATATGATAATGATGCAACGGATGGTTCGGGTGAACGCGATAATAACAAACACTTTTATATGGATTTTGAGGGCAAGATGAGGGTTTCCAAGGATTGGGATGCCCATTTCCAAAGTGAGACGCGTAAAGGATATACGGTAAATCAGTCATGGCGTAAAGGGGACACAAAGAACGATGACCAGAATGGTACTTTTCAGCGTATCTGGGTGGAAGGTCATCCGGGCGCGCTCGGAGTAACGGTTGGTACGAAATGGTGGGGCTATGGCTTCCAAAATGTTCCGTTTGGCCATGCGGCAGATGGTTTGCAGCTCGATACGAATTTCAGCAAAGATTGGAATGTCAAGGTGTTTTATCTCCGTCCCCGCCAGGGCGATTTGGTGACAATGCCCGATGGAGATTCTACGACGATTTATGGCACGAATATTACCGGAAAACTGGGACATAAAGTAGATGCAAGCCTGACCTGGGCTGGGAATAAAAATTATAATGGCAGGGATGGAAATGGCAATCAGATGATGAGCAGTATGGGAGCAGTCGACTTAAAGGCTGCTGTGGCAAAGAATCTCAATCTTACGGCTACTTATGTAAAGACAAATGCCAATAGTTATAATACAAGTAAAGAATATCGTCTTGATTATAAAGGAACGGATTTAAAGAAACCAGGTTCCTTTGGCATGTATACACGCTATATTGATTTTGGAAAATATGGCGATGCATCTCATGATGACGAATGGGGTTCGCTGCCTTCTGATGTGAAAGGATGGATTTTTGGTGTCAAATATGTTCCGTATGAAAACGTGGAATGGGAAACTTTCTACTCGGATCAGACACGGAATTATTCAGGGCTTGATGCAGGTATGGATACAAGAGCGAAGCGCCATTTGTGGCGGACACAGATTGATTTCCATTTCTGATGCAGAGATTTTGAGGCAGATTCAGAATGGGGGATGCAGCATGGGCAGCTGCATCCCTTTATAAAAATAAGAATAAATTGGGAAAAAGTGTATAATTAATAATATATAATTCACTATATATGCAAGAAAAATAAAATCATTTGATGTGTTGTAATCTGCAAATATAGATGGGAGCGATCAGAAATGAAAAAAATTGTTCTTTTATGTGCATCGGGTATGTCAACCAGTATGTTAGTCAAAAAAATGGAAGAAGCGGCCAAGAAACTGGCATATGAATGCGAGATTGCGGCGTATCCCACATCGGAGGCAAAAACAAAAGCTGCAGATGCAGATATTATACTGCTTGGGCCACAGGTGAGATTTTCTTTGCCGCAAATCAGGGAAGTATGTCCGAATTCGTTGGTCGAAGCTGTCGATATGCGTATTTATGGACGGATGGATGGCAAAGCTGTATTAGAATTTGCCAAAGAGAAATTAGGAGAATGAGGGGGTTGGCAGATGGAAGGATCAGAGTTAGCTGCATTTCAAATCATATCAGCCGTCGGGACGGCTAGGAGCTGTTACATAGAAGCTATACAAAAAGCAAAGCAGGGAAACTTCTCTGAGGCAGAAAAAATGATTGGGACAGGTGATGATGCCTTTAATGAAGGACATGCTGCGCATACGGGATTATTGCAGGAAGAAGCGTCAGGCAGTGAGAAGGGAATTAATCTCTTGATAGTGCATGCAGAAGATCAACTCATGAGTGCAGAAGGTTTTAAGATCATCGCGCTGGAATTTATTGATGTATATAAGAAATTGGTACATTGATACAAGAAGTCACTTTTTCATGGAACTAGCAGGATAGGATGTGCGGCCACTATTCAAGGAAAAATAAAGGGAAAATGATGAGAGTCTCTGCTATTCGGTAAAATCGGGTGGCAGAGTTTTTTGTATTAAAATGTTCGTGCATAACATACGGACGCTTTCTTGTAGAAGCAGTATGTTGTGGTGCAAAGCTGCCAATTTAAAAGATTGTGAAGATGGAGGAAACATTGACTATAAATAGATAATGGGAATATAATGAGACTGAATGTATGAATCATTGTCGTGTTCAGGTTTTTTTCATGAAAGCTTTATCCTGCAACGATATAATATGAGTTGCATTAATAAACGGAACGAGGTGGTAAATATGGGTGATGGACCTGGTAATAGTATGAGAAAAATAACTATTATGGAGGGATTCGTATATGGCTGTATTTACCAAGGGTTTACAGCAAAGGAGATTTTGTCTTATGGACGGAATGCTCCTTTGTTTGCTGTTTGTCGTTCTTTATGCTGTACTGAAGCTGGGCGCAGGGATGGGCGTTTCGTTTTCACCGGAGCAGCGGCCGGTCATTGATCTTGACCCTTTGGGGCTGCCTTATTATGCAGGACGTTCTTTACTGCGCATGTTTATTGCTTTTGGAGCATCGCTTATCTTTACAATATTTTATGGTTATGTTGCGGCCAAGAGTCGTACCGCCCGTAAGGTGATGGTGCCGCTGCTCGATATTTTGCAGTCTGTGCCTGTATTAGGTTTTTTGTCGGCTACTATTGTGGCCTTTATGGCATTTTTTCCCGGCAGCCTGCTGGGAGTGGAATGTGCATCAATTCTTGCTATCTTTACCGGACAGGCATGGAATATGACGTTCAGCTTTTATCATTCGCTTATTACGATTCCCAAGGATTTGCAGGAGGCATCAGATATGCTGCACCTGAACTGGTGGCAGCGGTTTGTTCATTTGGAGTTGCCGGTTTCGGCAATCAGCCTGATATGGAATGGCATGATGTCATTTGGCGGTGGGTGGTTTTTTCTGGCGGCGAGCGAGGCTATTACGGTCCTGGGAGAGGATATACATCTGCCGGGCGTGGGCTCTTATCTTGCGGCAGCGGTTGATGCCGGGGATATATCAGCTATGCTGTATGCTATGGCTGCAATGCTTTTAATGATCTTTCTTGTCGATCAGTTTTTTTGGCGGCCGCTTGTTGTATGGGGACAGCGTTTTAAATTGGAACTTTCGGAATCAGAGACGCAGCCGGTGTCCTTTATTTATGATTTGCTGCATGGTTCATGGCTTGTAAATCAAATTTTCCGGTGGAGTATTTATCCCGCAGCAAGGGGTTTTAACCGGTTTATGGACACCGTGGCGAATATTACAGAAAGCGGTATGCAGGTCGCGGAAGTACGCTGGAAAGGTGAATGGCTTCGCAGCGTTTTCTGGGGATTGCTGGGGCTGTTTATCTGCTATATGCTTTATCGGCCTGTGATAGGGGCTTTTTCCATGCTTTATGGGATAGGAACTTCTGGGATTATAGAGGCGCTGCATCTGGGTTTCCTGACCTGGCTGCGGGTTATGGCTGCTCTGGTCCTCGGGGCTTTATGGACGATTCCGGCAGGCGTTTGGATTGGGATGAACCCAAGACTGGCAGAGAAGTTGCAGCCGGTTGTTCAGATGGCGGCGGCTTTTCCGGCAAATATGATTTTTCCGTTGCTGATTATCGTTTTTGTTAATCTTAATGTGAATTTTGAATATGGTTCGGTACTGCTTATGATGCTTGGTACGCAGTGGTATATCCTGTTCAATGTAATTGCTGGAGCTATGAGCTTACCAAATGATATGCTGGAGGCTGCGGCTGTTTTCAAGATTCATGGTTGGAAAAAATGGAAATCTGTGATTCTGCCAGGAATCTTTCCCCAGCTTGTCACGGGTTTTGTAACGGCCTCTGGTGGCGCCTGGAATGCAAGCATTGTATCTGAGATTGCTGGCTGGAAGGATATAGACCTTACAGCGACAGGGATTGGTGCTTATATCAATCTGGCAACGGCTGCGGGAGACTGGCCGAAAATTGTTCTGGGTATCACAGCTATGTGTGTATTTGTTGTGACAATCAACCGTCTGGTTTGGGGCAGGCTTTATAAATTAGCAGAAACAAAATATCATTTGGACTAAGGGGGGATTCGCATGAAAAATTTACTGGAGCTTAAGAATATAGGCAAGACCTTTTCTATAAAGGAAAACAAGGATACGGTGATTCTCGAGGATATCAATATTCAGGTAAAGGAAGGCGAATTCCTGGCAATCCTTGGGCCATCCGGTTCGGGAAAATCGACTTTGCTGCGTATTATTGCAGGCCTGATTCCCAGTTCAGGCGGTTCGGTTGTATACCTTGGAAAAGCCATTCAGGGCATCAACCCGGGTGCGGCGATGGTATTCCAGTCCTTCGCGCTTTTTCCCTGGTTGACGGTTTTGGATAATGTCATGCTGGGACTTGAAGGCAGCCGGCTTACAGAAGAGGAAAAAGAGAAGAAATCCATGCAGGTTCTTGACGTTGTCGGTCTTGACGGATTCGAGAATGCGTATCCTAAAGAGCTTTCCGGCGGCATGCGTCAGCGTGTTGGCATTGGCCGGGCTTTGGTAAGTGAACCGGATATTTTACTTATGGACGAAGCTTTTTCGGCCTTGGATGTGCTTACGGCGGAGAACTTGCGTCGGGATCTGCTAGAGCTCTGGCTGGAGAAAAAAATTCCCACAAAGGCAATTATTCTTGTGACGCACGGTATCGAAGAGGCTGTCTATATGGCAGACCGGGCGGTGATTCTATCTTCGGGACCGGCAACGGTGGTAGAGAATATCACGATTGATATCCCGCGCTGGCGGGATCGCAAGTCACCGGAGTTTTTGGCTTATGTGGATCGCATTTATTCCTTCATGACGAAAAAGAAGGCTGTTGCCGAGCTCATTGAGCAAAGGAAAAAGACGGCCTTGCTGCCATCGGTTACGGCTGGGGCACTTACAGGCTTTTTAGAGCTTTTGGAAGATCTCAATGAAAAAACCGATCTTTATAAATTGGCGGATCGTTTTATGATGGACATCGAAGATTTTTTTCCGTTGGTTGAGGCGGCAAGTTTGCTGCGTTTTGCATCTGTTACTGAGGGCGATATAGAGCTTACGGAGGAGGGAAAGGCTTTTGCCCAGGCGACCGTGCTTGCGCGCAAGGAGCTTTTCCGCAGGCAGCTTTTGCAACAGGTGCCTTTTGTGCAGCAGATGATGCAGATACTGCAGTCAAAATCGAATAAACAGATGAATATCGAATTTTTTGAGAATCTGCTTTGCCATAGCTTTGAACAGGAGGCTGCGGCGAAACAGCTGGATCTTCTGATTGGCTGGGAACGTTATGCAGAACTCATTGAGTATGATGATGATAAAGAGGTTGTTTATTTGCCGGAATCCGCTTGAAGCAGAAGCTTTTAAAAATAAATAGAAACATTAGCCGATAATAAATGCTGTGGTCTTGCGTAAGCAAGACTGCAACATTTATTTTTTTGCATAGAAAAGGAGGGCTTTATAGGAGATATGGCGCTCCTCTTTTAATGTGATCTCCCTGCTGTATTGTGCGAGGAGTGGAAAGTGCAATTTTCAATTTGCATTATGTTAAAGTGAAGCATGGCAAATAATTATTGATTTTGAATAAAAGATGATTAAAAATATAAAAATGTTTTTAAATAGTCAAAAAACTATTGACAAATATCCGAAACGGAATTATTATGTTTACAACAAACATAATAATGTTTAAAATAAACATAATGGGAGTGTTCTTATGAAAGCATTGGTTAGATATGGTAAAGAATTTGGTGGATATCGGATGATTGATGTACCTGAACCGAAATGTGGACCGGAGGATATTATTGTAAAGATCAAAGCGGCGGCTATCTGCGGTGCGGATATGAAGCATTTCCGTGTCGATAATGGCTCCAGTGAGTTCAATTCAATTCGTGGACATGAGTTTGCGGGCGATATTGTTGAAATTGGTAAGGATGTACAGGCTTGGCAGGTGGGACAGAGGGTCGTATCAGATAACAGCGGACATGTATGTGGGGTCTGTCCTTCTTGTGAGAGTGGTGATTTTCTTACTTGCCGTGAAAAGGTAAATCTTGGCCTGGACAATAATCGTTGGGGAGGAGGTTTTAGCAAGTATTGCCTGATACCAGGAGAAATCCTGCGTATCCATAAGCATGCGATATGGGAAATTCCTGAAAATGTTGAATATGAAGAAGCGGCTGTCATGGATCCACTCAGTAATGCGTATAAAGCGGTTGCACAACAATCCCATTTGCTGCCAGGACAGGACTGCGTGGTTTTTGGTACAGGGCCGCTGGGACTGTTTTCGGTTCAGATGGCAAGAATCATGGGAGCTGTTAATATCGTGATGGTTGGATTGGATGAAGATACCAAGGTTCGGTTCGATGTTGCGCGTCAGCTGGGAGCTACAGCTTGCATCAATGCATCACAGGAAGATGTTGTAGCACGCTGCTGGGAAATTTGCGGCGGGCGGGACAATATAGGGCTTGTCATTGAATGTTCGGGGGCCAATATTGCGTTGAAACAGGCAATCGATATGCTTCGTTCGAATGGAGAAGTTGTTCGTGTCGGTATGGGCTTTAAACCGCTGGGATTTTCAATCAATGATATAACTGCCTGGAACATCAGTCTCATTGGACATATGGCATATGACTCAACTTCGTGGCGGAATGCGCTTAAGCTCCTATCAGCCGGAAAAATCAAAGTACAGCCAATGATTACGCATCGAATGGGACTCTCGGAATGGGAAAAGGGATTTGAAGCTATGGCTAATAAAGAAGCTATTAAAGTTATTTTCCATTATGACTTTGACTGATTCAGTCTGCTAACATAATTGAAAGGGTGTAGGAGAGAGATGACGGAAATTATTAAACCAAATTGTGGAGCTCGCTTGGATCGTCTGCCGGACAGTAAATGGCATTGGTCAATGTTTGGCATGGTAGCGTTTGGCTTACTGGTATGCTGGAGCAACGCAATCGGCGGTCTTGTTTTAGCGCAGCTGAAGGAATTAGGCTGGACGGATAACAGCATCAGTGCGACCTTTGTTTCACTTACAACAGCAGGCATGTTCCTTGGTGCATTGTTAGGCGGGATTATCGGAGATAAAATAGGCCGCCGGAACAGTTTTCTTCTATATGAAACAATCCATATTATAGCTATGGTGGCAGGGGCGTTTGCGCCTAATATGACTTTCCTGATTGTTTGCCGCTTTTTTATGGGCTTTGGTCTTGGTGCTTTATTGGTTACTTTATTTGCTGGCTTTACTGAATATATGCCAGCACATAATAGAGGTACATGGTCAAGCAGGGTTTCTTTTATAGGAAACTGGTCATATCCATTATGTTCGCTTATTGCTATGGGCATTACCGCGCTGGTTTCAACGGAGCTGAATTGGCGGATTCAGTTTATTATCCCGTCATTGCTGTCAGCCGTAGCAGCGCTCATTGCTTATCAAAAATTCCCGGAATCACCACGCTGGTTGGAAACAAAGGGAAGATATGAGGAAGCTGAAAAAATCATGTCGGCGATTGAAACGAACATAGAGAGGGAAAATAATATCAAGCTTGCACCGCCGGATATTGTGAATGAAGGCAATAAGGAAACACCAATTCCTTATGCAGCACTTTTCCATGGTGAATTGGCCAGACGGGTCGTCCTTGGCTCCATGGTACTCATTGCGATGAATGTGGTGCAGTATACTTTGATCAACTGGCTGCCAACTATTTTCATGACACAGGGAATCAACCTAAAGGATTCGATTGTCTTGAATACTATGAGTATGTTTGGCGCGCCAACAGGTATATTCATAGCCATGCTGATTATGGATCGTATTCCGAGAAAGGTGATGGGGGTAGGGCTTTTACTGGTTATTGCTGTATTGGGATATATTTATTCACTTCAAACCAGTATGACAATGATCAGCATCATGGGATTTTTCCTTATTATATTTGTATATATGTTTGTATGCTATGCTTCGGCCGTGTATGTTCCTGAGATTTGGCCGACGGCGGCCAAGCTCCGCGGCTCCGGACTGGCAAATGCGGTTGGACGTGTGAGTGGGATCATTGCCCCTTATGCTGTCGCCTCATTGCTGGGCTCAGCTGGTGTAACCGGTGTATTTATGCTATTGAGCGGAGTTTCTGTTATTGTAGCTATATCGATTGCCACCATAGGCATTGAAACGAGAGGCGCTTCGGTGGAACAGATTGGTGGAAGCAGCAATGCTTTGGAAAAATAATAATTTGCAAAGGAGTATAAGCATGTTATGAAAAATACAAAGGCTATCTTAGAAGTTCCAGGGAAAATGGTAATTAAAGACGCGGCTATGCCAGAGCCCAAAGAAGATGAAGTGCTGATAAAAGTCGAGTACGTTGGTATATGTGGTTCCGATGTGCATGGTTTTCAATATGGGCCATTTATTCCACCAAAAGATCCTGCACAGGAAATCGGCTTAGGGCACGAATGCGCTGGTAGAGTGGTAAAAGTCGGCACACAAGTAAAAGGCTTTAAAGTCGGCGATGCGGTAAATATTGAACCGGGCGTGCCATGCGGGCATTGCAGATTTTGTCGTGAAGGACACTACAACATTTGTCCGGATGTTGATTTTATGGCCACGCAACCAAATTATCGCGGAGCTTTGACAAATTATCTTTGCCATCCGGCAAGTTATACGTATAAATTGCCGGATAATATGTCAACCATGGAAGGGGCTCTTGTCGAACCGGCATCGGTTGGAATTCATGCAGCAATGACGGCAAATGTCAGACCGGGACAGAAAATAGTTATTCTTGGCGCAGGCTGCATTGGACTGATGACTTTACAGGCTTGCCGTACATTAGGGGCTGCACAAATCGTTGTTGTTGATGTTTTGGCGAATCGCCTGCATATGGCAAAGCAGCTTGGGGCGATGGAAGTCATCAACGGCAAACTGGAAAATACAATAGATCGATGCCATGAAATCCTTGGGGCATGGGGAGCTGATGTGGTATTTGAAACCGCAGGAGCGCAGGTCACAGCCAGACAAGCTCCGGATATAGTTATGCGTGGCGGGAAAATCATGATTGTAGGCACTATCCCTGGAGAGACCCCCATAAATTTCCTGAAAATCAATCGTGAAGTTACGATACAGACGGTTTTCCGATATGCAAATCGTTATCCGGTAGCGATAGATGCGATTTCTTCAGGAGCTTTTGATGTTAAATCTATGGTCACGAATATTTATGATTATCAGGATGTACAAAAGGCGTTTGCTGAGTCTGTTGATTGTAAGGCAGATATTATCAAAGGTGTAATAAAAATTGGTTAAATACGAAGGAGCGAAATTCTATGTTAGCAAGTATAAAGTATTGGGAAAATAAGGCAAAAAATGGGCACTACGCTATACCGCATTTCAATGTCTGGAATGCGGAGATGCTCATGGGAGTAATGGATGCAGCGGAAGAATCCAAGGCGCCGATCATTATTTCTTTTGGTACGGGTTTTGTAGGAAATACTTCTTTTGAAGATTTTTCGCATATGATGGTTTCCATGGCAAAAAAAGCTTCGGTTCCTGTAATTACGCATTGGGACCATGGCCGTAGCATGGAAATAGTTGTAAATGCCTATGAACATGGTATGAACTCGGTTATGCGTGATGCTTCTGCATACGATCTGGAAACGAACATTAAATTGACCAAAGAGGTTGTTGATTATTTCCATATGCGTGGAGTTCCGGTAGAAGCGGAACTTGGCCATGTAGGTAATGAGACTGTATATGAAGAAACTTTGGCACATTACAAATATACAGATCCGAGTCAGGCGGCGGAATTTGTTGAAAGAACAGGCTGCGATTCTCTGGCTGTAGCGATTGGCAATCAGCATGGTGTCTATACTGCTGAGCCACAACTCAATTTCCATGTGGTGGAAAAAGTAAATGAAGCTGTGACGGTTCCTATCGTCCTGCATGGCGCTTCTGGGATAAGCGATGCAGATATAAAGACGGCTATTTCGTTGGGAATCACAAAGATCAATATCCATACGGAGTTATGTCAGGCCGCTATGATAGCTGTGAATAAAAATACAGATGTACCTTTTTTGGCA
Organism: Megamonas sp. UBA1796; assembly: GCA_002319795.1. Lineage (GTDB taxonomy): Bacteria > Bacillota > Negativicutes > Selenomonadales > Selenomonadaceae > UBA1796. The sequence goes on along the minus strand of DCFU01000012.1, from coordinate 55,634 downwards.
ATGGAGCGCGCCGTCCGTGACGCTGTGAAGGAAAGAGCTTTGGAGAAGATTAAATTATTTGGTACAGATGGAAAGGCTGAATGATGAATGATGTTGAAAAATCTTGATGTCATTTGTGCAGGAGCGGCGATTGTTGACATTTTGCTGCAGCCAGTCAGCAAAAATATATTTGATACAGAGTCCTATCCGTTGGAAAAGATAGAAATGACTACTGGCGGCGATGCAATCAACGAGGCAATCATCCTCTCACGTCTTGGCAGGAAGACAGCCTTGCTGAGTAAGATCGGGGCGGATTCGGCCGGAGCATTCATTCAGGAGGCTTGTCGCGAAAATGGCATTGACTATGCCAGTCTGCATGTAGAGCCAGGATTGATTACCTCCATGAATGTAGGCCTGGTGGCGGCCGATGGGGAACGTACTTTTGTCACGAATCGCAATGGCAGCTTGTGGAAACTCTGTGCGAAGGATATTGATATCTCACGTTTTTCGCAGGCCAAAATCTTATCGTTGGCTAGTATTTTCAATGCGCCGCTGCTCGATGGAAAAAGTTTGGAGGGGATTTTTTCTGCTGCGCGAGATGCAGGAATGATGATATGCGCTGACATGATTAAACCCCGGCTTGGTGAGACGCTGGAGGATATTCGCAAGGCGCTGGGCTATTTGGATTACTTTTTTCCCAATTATGAAGAAGCTGTGTTGCTTACCCAAAAGAGGGAGCTTGACGAGATTGCCGATGTTTTTCTTGCCTGCGGCGTAAAAAATATTGTTATCAAGGCTGGTAACAAGGGCTGCTATATTAAGAATGCAGCTACGGCTGAAATCATAGCTGCTGTAGAAGGAATTTCTTCCCTTGACACAACAGGTGCTGGCGATAACTTTGCTTCTGGCTTTATTGCAGGGATTTTGGAAGGAAAAAGCATACGGGAATGTGGGCAGCTTGCCAATGTCACTGCGGCAATATCTGTACAGAGTCTCGGGGCGACTACCGGAGTCAGAAATCGGCAGCAGGTTGAAGATTTATATAAGGACTATCTGAAAAAGCAAAAGTGAGGAGATAGCGGGATGAAAAAAATCAAGCTGGGACAGTCAGATCTGTTCATTTCACAAATCGGCCTTGGCACATGGTCCATCGGTGGAGGACCGGCATGGGGCGGCGACAAGGATAAAGGGGAGTGCCTGCGTACAATTCGCAAGGCTCCGGAACTCGGGGTGAATCTGATTGATACGGCTCCGGGGTATAACTTTGGCGCGAGTGAGTGTATTGTAGGAGAAGCGCTGCAGGAGATGGAGCGGGACAAAGTCGTCCTTATTACGAAATGCGGTATTGTTTGGGACCGTAAGGGAAGTTTATTTAATAAAGTCGGCGAGCGACAGCTTTACAAGAATTTGTCGAAAGAATCTATTATGGAGGAAATCGACCAGAGTCTGGAAAGATTAGGACTTGATTCTATTGACGTGTATATGACGCATTGGCAGTCTGTGGAGCCTTGTTTTACACCGATTTCGGAAACAATGGAAGCCTTGAATGAACTAAAGGCACAGGGGAAAATCAAAGCTATAGGTGCTGCCAATATTTCACCGGAGCAGATCAAGGAATACCTGAAATATGGTGAGCTGGATATTGTTCAGGGCAAGTACAGTGTACTGGACCGAACAGTAGAAGAGACCTTGTTCCCTGTCTGTAAACAATATAATATAACCATGCAGGCGTATTCTCCCTTGGAACAAGGATTGTTGACGGGGACCTTTCCACGTGACTATAAACCAATAGGCGCGCAGTGCAATAAAAAATGGTTCCAGCCGGATAAAATGTCCAAGGCTATGGATATGATGGATGCATGGGAGCCTTTTTGTGAGAAATATCATTGTACGGTACCAATCCTTGCGTTGGCGTGGATTTTGGCACAAGGCGATTTCATTAGCATATTGAATGGGGCCAATACCGTACCGCAGCTTGAGGAAAACGTCAAAGCAATGGATATTGAACTGACGCAGGACGATGCTGCTGCGATACGCGCTATGGCCGAAGCAGCAGATTGTGAGGAATGCGTATGAAAAAAAGATTGCTGCTTGCTCCTTCTCTGGGGTGCTGTGATTTATTTAAAATCGAAGAACAGGTTCGTTTCCTTGATGAACATGCTGATTTTTTGCATATGGATATCAAGGATGGAAACTATGTAAAGACTTTTGGGATAGGGCCTGATTTTTTGGCTTATATTAAGACTGTCGTAAAGAAACCGATGGATGCTCATTTGATGGTGAAGAAGCCGCAGGACTTTCTTGAATCCTGTGCACAGGCGGGGGCCTCCTATATCACGCCGCATACGGACTGTATTGAAAGTGATGCGTTTGTCACCATCCATAAAATAAAATCATTAGGATGTAAAGCTGGTATAGCTTTAAACCCCGCATCATCGCTGGAAGCAATAAGATATTATCTGCCAATGCTCGACAAGGTTACTATTATGATTGTGGATGCTGGCTATGCAGGCCAAAAGGTTATTCCATATATGTATGATAAAATCAGGACCTTGGTACAATGGCGGGAAGATATGGGGCTGCAGTTTCTGATCGAAGCGGATGGCTCGATGAATAAAGATGTTTACAAGCCATTATATGAAGCCGGAACGGATATGGTAGTATTGGGACCGCCAGCACTTTGGAATAAGAACAAGGATATCAGGACAGCATGGGATATCATGCTGGAGGAAGTCGGGCAAAGTATAAACAATATTTGATTATTGGCAATCGTAAAGGATAGCTTTTTCGTAAACTTGGCGATATGACTGAATAAAAAAATCTGTTGTTCAAAAAATATATTTGAACAACGGATTTTTTTTTGATACTATTATAGATGGACTGATTTTGTAGGAGGGGGTTCTGTGGCAGGTAAAGAGAGATTAGACCTGATAAAACAGATCATAATCAATGAGAAGAATGTAAATGTTACGAACTTGAGTGGGCAATTCAATGTTACGGAAGAAACCATACGACGTGATCTGGGGAAGCTTGCAGACGAGGGCTTAGTTACCAGAACATACGGAGGTGCTGTCCTGAATGCCGAAGCCAATAGTGAAGGTGTTCATTTTTATAAGAGGATGGCAATCCATAGTGAAGAAAAAAAAGCGATTGCCCTTAAAGTACTACCTATGCTGGAGAACAAGCATACTATAGCAGCTGATTCCAGTACAACCGTTCTTGAGGCACTTAAGCTGCTGAAAAACAGGACGGATATCACGGTGCTGACGAATTCCGTGGAGGCGTTGCACGAGCTATTCCAATCGCAAATGACGATTATTTCGACGGGGGGCATATTGAACACGAGTACAATGTCGCTCCAGGGAGCGATAACAAATCAAACGGTTAAAAATTATGCGTTTGACGTTGTTCTGGTAAGCTGTAAGGGACTAGACAAGGAACGTGGCGCGCTGGATTCAAATGAAGCAGAGGCGGGAATAAAGCTGTCCATGCTTAAGCATGCAGAGAAGGTTATTATGCTCTTGGATCATACAAAATTCGATCGCTCAGCTTTTTTGAAGCTTGCTGATTTTGAACATATCGATTATTTGGTTACCGACAGGATGCCGCCGGAGGAATGGATGAAGCTACTGGGAAAATTTAATGTAACAGTCGTATATTAGTCTTTATAAAGCATGCGAGATAAGGGAGACCCGGGCAGGGAGTAAAATAAACTTGCCTGGATTTTTTGTTATCGGATGCCCAGCGCGCGGCGAAGTTCTTGTATATGTGTCCGACTTACGGGGATTTCGGTGCCGGAGGCGTCCTTCAGGCGCAGCATGTAGGTGCCATGAAACCAGGGAATGATTTTTTCTATGGCATTGAGATTTACGATATATTGCCGATGTACACGCAGGAAGTTTGCAGCGTCGAGCAGTTCTATCAGCTCAGACAGTGTCATGGAAAGCAGAAAATCATCAGCCTTTGTGTGCAGGAAAACATCTTTGTCCTTTACGTAGGCGAGAAGTATATCCGGTTGACACAAGGGGATGAGTACATTGCCTTGGCGGACGCTGATGCGTTCGGGGCGCAGTATAGTTCCTTTGCTGGCAGTGGGAGGGACAGCCGCCGGTGAGGATATGGAGGCAGAGACCTGGAGCAGGGAGCGTACCTTCATCAGTGCTTGTGTGAGATGGGCCTGTGTGATGGGTTTGGTTATATAACCTACGGCAGGTGTGGCAAAAGCAGGCAGGGCATATTCCTCATATGCCGTTACGAATACGACCAGTGTTCGCAGGCCTAGCGTACGCAGGCAGTTGGCGAATTCCAGACCACCCATGCCGGGCATGTGAATGTCCAAAAAGATCAGCTCACAGGGATTTTCCTGGATATAGGCAAGGGCCTGCTGGCTTTGGTCAAATTTTGCGGCAACCAGAATATCAGGATGTGCCTGCAGCAAATATTCGATTTCGCTGCAGATCGGAAGCTCATCGTCAACGATGACGGCGCGGATGCTCATGGAGACATCCTCCTTTCCCAAGGTATTTTTATTGTAATGGATGTGCCAGTATGTTCTTTTGATTCCAGAAGGAATTCACTGCGTCTAGGATAGAGGACTGCAAGCCGTTGATAAACGTTGGCTACGCCGATGCCGTTTGACTCGCCGTTTAAGAGCGCACGGCATTTTTCCTCACACATGCCTATACCGTTATCCCGGATGCATATCATAAGCTGATTTTCTGCCGCCTGGACGCTGACCTCCAGGCGGCAGTCCGCCGGCTTGGGAAAAAGGCCATGTGACAGGGCGTTTTCAACCAGTGGTTGGATAGAAAACGCCGGAATAAGGCAGGATAGGGCTTTCGGGTCGAGTGTTGTATACACCTGCAGACGAGCACCAAATCGGGCTTTGGCAATTTCCAAGTAGGCCCTGACGCTCGCCAATTCTTCAGCCACGGTAATCTTTGCCTCGTGTTTGGCAAAACTGAAATGCAGCATGTCGGAGAGGTTTACGAGCAGTTCACGGGCCGTCTCCGGAGATGTACGGCAAAACGACATGATGATGGAAAGCGTGTTGAAGAGAAAGTGAGGGTTGATCTGCGCCTGCAGGGCCTTGAGGTCAGCCTGCTCGCGCAGCACCTGCTGGCGCTCAAGCTCAGCGAGTGCCAGCTGACTGGCTAGCAGGCGGGCCAGCCCTTCGACCATTTGTGATTCCATGACACTGAGGCCGTTGTTCCGCGTTTTATAGAGTTTAAGTGTACCGACCGCCTCCTGCTTGATTATGAGCGGGGCTACGACACCGCAGGCCAGGGGACATCGCACCTGCGAACAGTATGGGCCATCGCGAAAAATAACAGGCTTTTTGGTTTTCAGGGCCTGCTGGGTAATGTCGGAAAGAATTGCGCTGCCTGTACGGTGATGGTCACTGCCGAGTCCTACGAAGGCCAGGATGTTCTGACGGTCCGTGATGGCTACAGCGTCGGCCTGTGTAAGCTGGTAGACAATTTCGGCAGCTTTTTGGGCACTGGCGGAATCCAGCCCGTTTCTGAGCCAGGTCAGGGTCTGGTCGGCAATGGAAAGAGAAAGCTGCGCTGAGCGTGCACCGGTAAGTTCTGCCTGTAGCTGCATGTCTTTGAGGATGAGCACGAAAAGGCTGGTACCCGCAACGGATACGAAAATAGTTGGTAAGGCAGCAATCTTTTCAAAGGCCAGTGCGGCTTCGAAGGGTTGAGAAAAGGCTAAAGTGAAGCCTTTTTGGATTAATTCAGCGGACAGAGCGGTGAGTGCAGCAATTTTCCAATTCAGGCGATGGAAACCAATATGATGCCGGACTTGTCCGGCAAGGATACCGGCGAGCAACGTGGCTGCTGCACAGGAAGAAGCGGTAAAGCCACCGAGGCTGTAACGGTGCAGAGCACTCACAATGCCTACGCTCAAGCCGACATAGGGACCGCCAATGATGCCGCCCATGAGAGTACCGACAATGCGTGTGCTGGCAAGTGCTCCACCGATATTTGTGCCATAATAGGAGGATATAATGGAAAGCAGTGAAAAAATAATCGTAAAGGTGACTCCGGCGGATACAGAATCCGGATGCATCGCCATAGAGACAATACGCCGGTTTCGGCCTAAGAGATAGGCGATGACCGCGGAAAAGCACATGTCTCCTAAAAGCGCAAAGAGCAGGAACATGAAAAACACCGACTTTCCAAGTAGATTCAGGCGGGATGTTTAAGGAAACACCAATCTTTTTTTAGAATTGGCCGCCGGTCTGCACGTAGAAAAATAAGAGAGGAAAGACAAACAGGAGAAAGACCACAGTGGTAAGCAGGAACGCCGCAATTGTGAGGTCAACATTGAGCTTGAACAGCCGTGCGGTGATGACGGCATTTATGGCTGTCGGCGATAATGCGAGAATGAGCATTGTGCCCAAGAGTATCTGATCATCGAAAAGCAGCTTGATTATAACATAGATAATAGCTGGCAGAATGATACAGCGCAGCGGCAGGAGATCGAGCACCTTTATAAAGTAGAGGCGTGCACGGCGAAGATCCACCAGATAGCCTACTGGCAGCAGCCCGGCCCAGGCGCCTATATGTACGAGGCTGTTGAAAAAGGTGCCGAGAATTTGCGGGCGCGGTACGGCGTAAGCATTGAGTAGCATGCCGAGAATCATGCCGAGCAGACTCAGTTGGTTCCAGGAGAGGAATATCTGGCGGAAATCGAAGCGCAGGCGTGTTTTGCGTGCGGCGGCTGTCTGTTTCGTATAGTAATATTGCGCAAGAGGAAAGCAGGCGAGCAGGAGGATGAAGTTTTGCGCGGCTGAGATGAGCTGCGTGTAGGCAAAACCAATTTCACCGTAAAGGATGAAAGCGCAAAGCCCGCCAAGTGTACCGAGATTGGCAAGCAGCGAACTCATCATGTAGGCTCCGCGGTCCAGCAGGTTTGTGTATTTGCGTGCAAAGGTAAAGTAGCTGATAAGTCCCGGAATTACGATGAGGAGAACGCCGAGTGCCGGCAGCCAGAGCAGCTCAGCAGAAAGTGGCAATACCCAGAAGCTCAGGATGGAAAGCGCTGTATAAATGAAGATGATATTGAAACGTATGAGATGGTTGCAGAAACTGTCGGGAATGAGATGCTTCTGGTGCAGATAATAGCCTAGGACCATCGGCAGGACAAGATCCGTGAATACATAAAAAATGCGAAGAGACGTGTCATTCATAATAGGCCTCCATATCCAAAAAGTATTAGTTCTATACAATAAATCGTATCACGCGAAAAAAGGAAAAACAATAGGATTACAGAAGTTGTATAAGTAAAATTTGTCAGAATATGCATACAGGATGGGAAATGTGCTACAATGGTGAAATAGTACTGTTGTAGAGGGGAATGATTCTATATGTTGTATCCATTGAAACTACAGGCACCATTGAAGGATTATATCTGGGGCGGGACCAAGCTGAAAGATGAATATAATAAAGTGACGGAGCTTGACCGGGTCGCGGAAAGCTGGGAGCTTTCCTGTCACAGTGCCGGAGAGAGCATCATTTTGAATGGAGCATCGCAAGGCATGAAGCTCAGCGATTATGTTGCACAAAAGGGGAAGCATATACTCGGTACGCATGGCACGCGGTTCTCTTATTTTCCATTGCTTATAAAACTTATCGATGCCAAGGAAAATCTTTCTGTGCAGGTGCATCCCGACAATGACTATGCACTGCGTGTCGAGGGCGAATACGGCAAGACTGAGATGTGGTATATTGTTGAATGCGAGCCAGGGGCGAGTCTGCTCTATGGCTTTAAGACGAAAATCAGCAAAGAAGAATTTCAGCGGCGTATTACGGACAACACGCTGCTTGAGGTGTGCAATCGTGTACCGGTGCATAAGGGAGAGGTCTTCTTTATCGAGGCGGGAACTCTGCATGCGATTGGTGCTGGTATACTGATTGCTGAGATTCAGCAAAATTCGAATACGACTTATCGGATTTACGATTATGGACGTCTGGGCAAGGATGGCAAGCCCCGGGAACTCCATGTCGATAAGGCGCTTGAGGTAACGAAGCTGGAGCCGCCTGTACGCGGGACTAAACCTGTGGCCACCATGGACTTTTTTGCGGAATATGATATGCAGCTTTTAGCGCAGTGTGACCTTTTCACCGTGTACCATTTTAGTCTGCATGGTCGCTGCCATCTGCAGGCCACGAAGTACAGCTTTCATTCTATTGTTGTATTGGATGGGGTCATGGAGATGGAATATGCGAGTGGACTCGATACGATTGAGAAAGGCGAATCCATTTTCGTTCCCGCGGATTTTGGCGAATATCGCCTGCGGGGCGAGGGCAGTTTTCTCCTGACTATGGTATGAGAACGCAGAAAAAAAGATGAAGGAGATTGAAAGAATGCGTATAGAAAATGATGTACCGATGTATTTTGTTCGTTGAGAATAAAATACAGGAGGTTTGTTTTTCGTGAAAAATTTGTTTTTGGGAGCTTTTTATCTATCTTTGGCTGCGAGCATCTGGGGAGGAATGTTTGTCGCTGTACGTATTTCTGTCGAGGTGATTCCTCCTGTGCAGCTTGTCTGGCTGCGTTATGTTACGGCGTTTTTTACGCTTTATATTTTAGGCAGAGTTATGCATGTATCCTGGCGTATCCGGCGCAGGGACTGGAAATTAGTGTTTCTTGTTGGATTGGTAGGACAGACGATTTCCATTGTAACGCAGGAAACCGGAACGATGCTCACTTCAGCACAGACGGGTTCTGTGATTACGGCGTCGACACCTGCATTTATGGTGATTTTTGCGCGATTATTACTGCATGAACGATTGAGCGCCGGGCGTGTTCTGTCGGTGATACTGGCGAGTATCGGGGTGCTTTTTATTGTCATAGATCCTGATAATGTCAGGCTTACGGGCTTCTGGGGAGGGATTTCGCTTGTGGTGGCAGCACTGACCTGGGCTATCATGTCAGTGCTGCTCAAGCTGCTGCCGGATTATTCGCCGATTGTACTTACCTTTTACGGTGTAGCCGTGGCCGTGGTGTTGCTGGCACCTTATTCCATAGGATGGCTGCTCCATACGGATTGGACGCCTATGTATGCACCGCGTATCTGGAGTTCCGTGCTCTATCTAGGGGCGATTTCGACCTCGGTGGGGTTTTGCCTGTGGAATAAGGGGTTGCTGCTCATGGATGCATCGGTGGGAGGCTTGTTTTTGTTTTTTCAGCCGGTCGTAGGTACTTTTTTGGGCTGGGCCTTTCTGGGTGAGTCAGTCACGGCCTTCTTTTGGCTTGGTTCAGCGCTTGTGGCTGTGGGCGTAGTGCTTGCCATGTGCGGTGGGACAGATGAGCGAAATACCGTACGGGATGCGGCACGGGAATGCCACTGATGGCGGCTGCAAGTGTCGGGGATTTATCTTGCAAATAAAACTATAACTATAGGATTATAGGATAAGAGCGTTGCCGTAAACAGTATTTTCATACTGTCGGCAGCGTTTTTCCCTTATTATTGTCATATTTGATATTGCTGTGTAAAAGAGATGTTGCTAAACTATGAAGACAGGGGTTTAATTCACAAAGTTTTTACGACAGGAAACAGGGTGATTTTATTTGAAGAAATTAGAAAACAGTATCCGACAGGACATTGTCAAGCTTCAGCTTTCCAGCCAGGTTGTTCTTTCAAGGTTTCGTTCCCGCAACCTATAAAATATTATCTTAAATGAATAAAGCATAGCTTACATTTCTTATGGCGTTGCTGAAGCAAAGACTTCTGTGCGGTTGCGTCCGTTTTTTTTGCCGTTATAGACGGCAATATCGGCTTCCTTGACGATCTGGTCAAGGGATATTGGTGAGGTATATGTAGAAAGTCCAAGTGTCAGGGTGATTTTTATAATGTTTTTTCCGCAGATAAAAGCATGTGACTCGATGGTTGTCCTTATTTTCTCCGCATAGGAAAAGGCTGCCGCTGCATCACAATCTGGCAGCAGAACCAAAAATTCTTCGCCTCCCCAGCGTGAAATATAAGCATCTTTTTCAGCAAATTTTTTAAAAACACCGGAGATCTCCTGCAAAACAAAGTCTCCGCAGTCATGACCAAACTGGTCATTTATTTTTTTAAAAAAGTCAATATCGACCATAAGAATAGAAAATAATTCGTTGGTTTTTTCAAACTTCGTAATGGAATTTTCTAATTGCATAACTATAAACCGCCGGTTATAAAGCCCGGTAAGGAAATCAATTTGTAAAAATTGTTCTAATTTTTCTGTTGCTTCCAAAAGGGTCTCATTCTTTTGTTTTAGCTCGGCGGTCCGTTCGGTGACCTTTTGCTCCAGATTATTGATGAGCATCGACAAATGCTCTGCCATATGATTGAAGGCAGAACCGAGTATGCCAATCTCGTTATTTTCGGCAGTTTTTGCCCGGGAGGAAAAATCACCTTCGGCAAAGCTCTGGGTTGTTTTTATGAGCTCGTAGACAGGCAGCAAATATTTATCAATTTTTTTCGAGCAGACATAGGCGGAAAGAAGCAGAATGATGAGAGAAAGTATAATAGAGATGCGCAGGCTTGTCTGGATGGCTATGGTATAAGTGTTTTCAGGAATCGCCGTAATAATGAGCCATTCAATGCCGGGACCATTGAATTCGGAAACTTTTATATAAAAGTCCTGTGCTTCTGCAAGGGTAGGAGGATTTTCCTCATCATTTTCTATATAGGAATGATAGGCGTTCTTTATAGGCGGATTTTGGATATCCTCAATGTTTATGCGGTGCAATTTTCCCTCTGCATCGGTGGTAAAGTTTGCTTCATCCTCGCTGTTGGCAATGATATTTCCAGTCTTTTTTTCCAAGATGTAGGCCTGGGCTTTTTTGTTTTGTACAATATTTTTCAATTCATCATTCAACTTGCTTAAGGTTATATGTGTGCCCAGCACACCGATGAGATGGTCATTTTGATCAAAGATAGGGCAGGAGGCGGAAATGGCAAGGTCCTTCATAACAAAATGCTGATAAATAGCGGAAAATGTTGAATTTTCGTTTTGTGCGGCTGAGATATACCAATCACGTGTGCGGGGGTCGAAATAATCTAAACGCTGTGTAACATCCACCCTTGTGAAGTTATTGCTTAGCGCATAGTAAGTAGAACGATGATTGGTTTCCGGGCTGCTCATCATAAATTCCAGTTCATTTTGTCTGTTGCGGCGTACGCCAAAATAGTTGCCATCGATCGTTCCGTAGCTGAAACTATAGACGTTATCATCCGCCGAATGCATAACGCTGCTGAAGAATTTGACGGTGGCGGCCTGGTCGTTTATGTCAACCAGCCCCTTTTCGAGGAAATCCCGGTTTGTTTCATTTATACGGAGAGGAATATTAATGAAACTTTTTATTTTTTCCAATACCGTCTGTGTGGTTGCATCCTGGGAATAGATAAGCGTTTCATCAATGGAGGAGGTCCAATAATAAAATACAATAACGCTGATCAAGAGCATATTGAGGATCAGAGCATGAAATAGCAAATATCTTATTTGAGATTTTATTGATTTGTCTGATAGATGTAGCATAAGTCCCAGCGCTCCTTATCATAAAATAACAAAATTTTCTGTTAAAACAACGTAAATAATGCGATTTTGGGTTTGAGAATATAAAGCTGGTTGGAGATAAAATGGTTGTGAATAGTATATAATACTTATTCTTTAATGTCTACTACAGCTGCTTTGTGAGGAAATGACATGGTACTGTAAATCGGGATTTTTATGGGTGGGGTCTCAGAAGAAAAAATAGTAAGTTCCATATACAAAATGTGTAATATGCTCATATAAAATAAACAATATCTTGTATGGATAGTAGAACCCTGAGGTTCTTGATATACAAAAACAGATTCTAATAGTAAAATCTGACTGTCCTTAAAGGAGTATTGTTTTTTATAGCGAACTAATAGTATAAATTAAGACGGAAAATTACATAAATTTGGTGCGCGTTTTGCTATTGATAGGGATGGACAGCTGGAATTTTGTATCACTCTGACAGTTTATATGTACGGCGAGATAGGGATTTTGTGAGCGAGTCCCTTTATTCTTTTCCAACACTCCTATTGCTATCACGGAACAAGGCGATAAAATTTATGTTACCAATAAAGAATGTGTTCTAAATCCATTACAGAAGGGAGCAACCATTTTCCATACTTCATTGATGAAAATCTGACATAGGTAGGGATAACTGTCTGCATGATTTAATATTATGAAAGGGAGGACTTTCTATGGGCTGGTTGAAAAATTTGAAGGTTGTACAGAAATTAGGGGTGCTTATAGCTGTATCCTCAATAGCAATACTTCTTGTTGATGGTATAGGCTCTTATTTTCTGACTCAGGCGAATGAGTCTATGAGTAGGCTGTATACGGATAAACTACAGGCTGTAGCATTGATCAACGACAGCCGGGCGCATATTCGGAAGGTTGAGGCGGATACCTATGCATTGATGCTTACAGTGGATGATAAGGAAAATCAGGTATTATTGACAGATATTTCGGAGAGAAGCAAGGCCTTTGATGAAAATCTGTCGAAATTTGAACAGCTTTCTATTCCGGACGACCAAAGGAACAAGCTAAAATTGTTGAAGGATGAGATTACACAATATCGCAGTGTGAAAACGCGCGTATTGGATCTGGCAGGGCGGAATGAGAATACGGCAGCGTATGAGCTCTTTACCCGGGAGGGGAAGGCTTCAGTCGACAAATTTACGGGTGATTTGTATGATTTATCGGTTGATGTGACAACATCTGCGGGGGAAATGTATGTGCAGGCAGAAGAGGAATCTGCCTTTGCCAATAAACTCTTTTGGTCTATCGGTATCTTGTCGATTTTGTTGGGTGTTTTGCTGGGATGGTTCATTGCCCGGCAGATTTCACTTCGCTTACATGATGTTGTAGAATATCTGGAAATTCTTTCGACTGGGGATTTTTCCAGGGAAATACATCAGGAAAGTTTACAGGATGGAAGTGAATTTGGTTCGGTTTCACGTGCAGTCGATAAAATGAAGAACCATATCCGGCAATTAATGAAACAGTTGAGTGGTACTTCAGAACAGCTCGCGGCGTCTTCAGAGCAGCTTACAGCAAGTGCAGAGCAATCGGCGCAGGCTTCAAATCAGGTTGCTGATTCGGTGACCGAAGTTGCCCAGGGGGCGGAAAAGCAACTGCGTCTGACAGAGCATGCCAATAATATTGTGCAGCAGATCTCGACAGCGATTACGCAGGTAGCGTCGAATACCTCTGTTGTTTCGGCCTCTGCAGAAAAAACGGCGACAACGGCAAATGAGGGAGAGGGTGCGATACAAAAAGCGGTAACACAAATGAAGATTATAGAGGATAAAACCAATGCAACTTCAGCTGTTATTGGAGAACTGGAGGAGCATTCCAAGCAAATCGGACAAATCGTGGATGCCATTTCAAATATTTCGGGGCAGACAAATCTCCTGGCACTGAATGCGGCGATTGAAGCCGCGAGAGCGGGTGAAGCGGGCAGAGGCTTTGCTGTAGTTGCTGAAGAGGTCCGTAAGCTGGCGGAGCAGTCACAGGAAGCGGCAAAACAGATAACGGAACTTATCCACGAGGTGCAGGAGAAAACGGATAGTGCGGTCACTTTCATGGAGGATGGAAAACGGGAGGTCAGCCATGGGGCAGAGGTCGTATCGTTTGCGGGGCAGAGTTTTGGGGCTATCCTCGATATGGTTCGTAATATGACAAATCAGGTGCATGAGATTTCAGCAGCTATTGAAGAAATCACGAGTGGTACGAGGAATGTTGTTCAGGCGGTACAGGAAATCGATAGTGAGAGCAAACGAGCTTCAGAACAGACGCAGACGATATCAGCAGCTACCCAGGAACAGTCCGCATCTGTTGAGGAAATTGCTTCGGCCAGCCAGCATTTAGCGAATATGGCGGAGGGTTTGCAAAAAGAGGTTCGGAAATTCAAGGTTTGACAGAAAAATTTTAGTTTAAGAAGGCAAACACGAAGCGTATGGCACAGAAGGACGAGTTTGGTTGTGCTATAATGCTTCGTGTTTGTTTTTTTGTTGCAAAATCAGATTTTGGTGAAAATTTTTTTACGAAATTCGGATGGAGTCTGTTGATAATGTTTTTTGAATTGACGGCTGAAATAATTACTGTCATCAAAACCCGAGATGAGAGCGGCTTCTGTGATATTGAGAGATGGATCGCTCAGACAGGTAAGGGCCTTTTTTAAGCGACATTGCAGGAGATAATCTCCGGGAGAGGTACCAGTCATGCATTTTACTGCCCGATAGAATTGTGACAGATTCATTTTGGCATGTTGTGCCAGTTCAGCTGGACGAAGGTTCTCGCGGCAATGCTCGTCCATATAGGTCAGGGTAAGCTGGAGCCGGGCGAATTCCCTGCGTTGTTTTTCCTTAGCAGTGTGGGACAGCGTTTTTTTGATGTTATGCCGCAAGAGAAATGCCAAAAAATCGTAGATGGATGCTTTGACTGCTAATTCGTAACCGTAGGTGTGACTGGTATATTCCGCAATGAGTCTTTGGATGATTTGCTGAAGCTGTTCGGAAGCAGGACATTCGTTTTTAAAGAGCAGGCGGTTTTGCAGCAAGGGCAAAAGATAGTTTGTTTGACAGGCGTCTGTTGATGGGCTGCCAAAGAATGAAAAATCAAATTCGATTACATAATAACGCAAGTAAGTTCCGGTGCTTTCGCAGCTATGGGACTCATCGCTGTTTATGATGATGCTGTTGCCTGGCTGCACCGCGAGCAAGGATTTTCCACAGGACAGCTGTGCACTGCCGGCTACAAAGTGGAGCAGCTCGAGATGCTCGTGCCAATGTCGTGCAAAAACCGTGCCGGGGCCGTAGTGCTCGCTACAGTGAATGTCTACGGAAAAATCGGCAGGCCTTGGACGACAGTTTTGTGGCAGGGTCGATGTAAGGGTCAAAAAAACCACTTCCTTATAAGACAAGATTGTGCTAAAAAAATATGGGATAATGCAGGCATAGCAATTATGTATGGTATATGATAATAATAACACATGGATATGAATTTTAAAATCATGCTAAATGTTACTAACAGGGGGATTTTTCGAATGGCAGAAACAGAAATTGTCTTAAAGAATCCGCAGGACGGTGCGAAGCTGTCTTCGATGCGCAGCACAGTGTTTCTGTTGCTTTTTGTCGTGATACTTTGGGGCATTAATGTAGTTATGATTAAATATCTCACATATTTTTTTCCGCCGCTGGCCCTTGCACCCATTCGTATATCACTGGCAACCTGTTTACTGGTGCCGATCGTTTTCAAAACATACGGTCTGTGCAGGATTCCTAAAAGGCTGTTTCTGCCGCTTTCGGGGGTAGCATTGTTTTCAATTTTTCTGCATCATTTGTCACTTTCCTGGGGTGTTGCGGCAACCAGTGCAACACATGCAGCACTTATCCTGGGACTGAATCCACTATGTACATCACTCATGGCAAGTCGCTGGGCCGGAGAACCCTTGTCGAAGACTAAGACAGTCGGGATAGTTCTTGGTTTTTGCGGTGTAGCAATCGTTGTCTGGGGCAAGGCGCAGGGGACTGCGACGCTTACGGGCGATCTGGTTATGTTCATGGCAACCTTGACAGCTGTTACAGGTTCGCTTTTTATCAAATATTGTACGCGTGAGCTTCCGGTACTGGTTGTGACAGCCTATACACATCTGGCAGCATCCGTCGGGCTCTTGCTGTTTGGCATCGGTGTAAATTCTGTGTGGTATGATTCAGCGGCCTTTGCACCATTGCCGATGGCGGTACTCCTCTTTTCCAGTTTTATTAATACGGCTATGGGAGCCTGGTGGTGGAATACGGGAATCCAACGTATAGGGGCATCAAAATCCTCTCTTTTTCAAAATGGAATACCGATAGCCGGAGTGTTTGCTTCGGTGGTGTTTTTGGGAGAGCCCCTGCGGCTGGAGCATATATTGGCATTGCTGCTGGTGGTTGTTGGAGTATCGCTCGGTACAGGTATTTTACGAATGCCTTACCTACATCGTTAAAATTCTGGACCTATAATTGCATGCCGATGGTCCTTCCGGGCAACTCTGGAAATCCATCGATTGTTGAGATGCAAACCATAAGACCAGTTTAAAATTTGTACGCAAAATACCCACATTGCAAGAGACAATGCAACTATTTCCGGCATTGTCTCTTTTCCTGTTTTTGTATGTCCGTACATGAAACATAGGCAGAGTATACAAATTTTTCTTGACATTGACGCTGCGTCAAGCCATATACTAAAAGCATGATAGCTGTCAGAATAAAAGAAAAGGAGGAGCAATATGCTTTCAATTGGAGAATTCTCCCGTATCTGCGGTGTTACGACCAGGACGCTGCGTTATTATGATAAAATCAACCTTATAAAGCCTGCACATATTGAGCTGGAAAGCGGCTACCGGTCTTACGTACTGGGGCAGCTTCGCGAGATGCTTTTTATTAATCGCTTGAAAAGCGATGATTTTTCATTGGAAGAAATAGCTATACTGCTGTCTGTCCGGGATAATGATTATCTCATGCAGCAGATATGCAGGAAAAAACAAGAATTGCACGATAAAGCTGAACACTATAAAAATCTTGAGGCCAGTCTGGAATTTGACCTCGCAAATCTGCAAAAAGGAGTTGATATAATGTCATTTATTGATGATATTGAAGTACAACTTATCGAAACACCTGCCCAATATATTCTGCATAGCCGGCAAACCATGGGGATAGATGACTATGGAAAATACATTGGTAAATTATTTGGAATCGCTGCTAAGGAAAAATATCAAGTCAGCGGTGCGCCGATTTCTATTTATCATGCGAAAGAATTTGATCCGCAGGCTAACGATACCGAGGTAGCCTTGCCTGTTGCTGCGCCGAATCGATATACGCGTATACTGGCGGGCGGGCTTTGCGTCACGACCATCTGTAAGGGACCTTATGCGAAACTCAGTGAGGCCTACTGCAAGGGAATCGAATGGCTGCAGCAAAATGGTTATACGCTTGCTGCACCACCATATGAGCAATATCAAACCGGCCCGGATACGGAAAAATCGCCGGATAATTTTGTGACGCAAATTTATTTTCCTGTAAAACAAGCCAAAGTGTAAAAAGAGCAAACGGGATATACAGCATCGAATTCTACGCTGTATGTCCCGTTTGTTTTGTATAGGATTGGTGGGTCAGTTTTATGACAGCCAGATTTCCGGATGGTTCAGGCAAGCCTGCAAGTCCTTCAGAAACAGGCTTATATGGTATCCTGCCAGCGTTGCGTGATTTACCGTGATTGACAGTGGCATAATGGTTTTATTTCCATTTACGACCGGTTTGCCAGATTCAAAAATCGGCGCGTAATAATTTTGCGCATTTTGCAGATGCATTGATAAACTGTCGAAAGAAAACCAAGGAATGCAGGAAATAATGTAATTATCGGAAGTCGCCTTGGCATAGGCTGCTTGTCGGTCAGTCAGGGCATTTTGGATATCTGTCCGGCAATTTTCGTAAAATACGTTGAAAGCAGGATCGTATCTTGTCGAGATAAAGGTAATGGTCTTATCTTTCTTATGGAATACCGGATAGTAGGGATGCAGGACATCCCAATATCCTAAGGTCTTATCTTGCAGAGCAATACAAAACTCCGGCTGTTTGCTGAGCGAATGTGTAACCAGATACAGATATATCGGGAACAGCCGTAAACGTTTTTTCTGCAGGACTTGCCTGAGCGGCGTAATATCGAGCCTGACGGTCACAGAGTAAGTCGTTGTAGTGACCATTTCTGTAAAGTAATGATACATTTGCGCACCGGGCCATTTTTTTATATTGATTGTATGGAAATCTGTATGCATTCAGTTGTCCTCCCTATGTTCTCGGCGGTGATTGTTTTGAGGAGGTAGTTATTTTGTAGCTGCGGCTAATCCCGCTTTTAGGCAAAAAAAAGACGCCTGCACGGCGTCCTGTACCATAGTCATGTTTAAAGTACATATGCTCTAGGTAGTCAGCAGCCTTGACAAAATTCTTCTCCGTGTTTGTTGGGAAAAGGGTATACATATCCCTTGCTGCGCAAAACGCACAATGAAAATTTGCGATATGGCATAGGATATGGTTTGCTTAGAATTTGTCATGACGGCTGGCCTCCCTTCCGATTGGAACTTCTTTCAGTGTAAGTAATAGAATAAGAATTGTCAAGAGAAGTATTAAGTGTCGGTGCAGAAAGGCTTTGGATGGAAAATTTAAAGAAGATGGAACTTGCCTGGTATAAAATACTTTTCGTGGGACTTGAAAAATAAAACAAAAACCTATATCTTAAAGGTACAGGCTTCCTAGTCAAATATATTATAAAAAAGTCTTCTGTGCGTGCAATTATAGCAGAAAGCATCAAAATATAAGGGCGTCTAAAGATGCGATTCCACGAGGAGAGACTATGCCGCATATCTGCTATGATGTCCGGATATGTAGGAGAGGCTGCTGCAGACAATAATTTGATAATATTATTATAGCTGCGTTTTTTAGGAGGGGGCGGTTTATATTGAACAAACCAAGGATTTTAGTGGTAGGAAGTTTTGTTATGGATCTTATCGTGACCACGGGGCGTTTTCCGGAAGCCGGTGAAACGGTACTGGGGAAAACCTATAAGACAGCTCCGGGAGGAAAAGGGGCGAATCAGGCAGTTCAGGCCTCGCTGCTGGGCGCTGCAGTTACGATGCTGGGAAAGGTAGGCAATGATGTTTTTGGACGAGAGCTTTTGGACAGTGCGTCAAAGGCAGGGATTGATGTGTCTTATGTACTGACGGATGCCGAAGCTTCCTCTGCTGTAGGGAATGTGCAGATCGAATACAGGCCGGATGGATCTATTCAAAATCGCATTATTGTAGTGCCCGGGGCAAACAACGCCATTCAGAAAGAAAATGTGAGTTTTCTGCAGAGAGCCATTCGAGAGTATGATATGGTAATGCTGCAACTGGAGATTCCTATGGAAATCAACGAATTGGTTGCCGGTTATGCCAAGGCGGCAGGTGTTCCAATTATGCTGAATGCAGCTCCGGCGGCAACTTTGTCTGACAAAATTCTCGCTGGTCTTGACTATATTTCACCGAATGAATATGAAGCTGCTGCGCTTACCGGCGTAAAGATTGATCTTTATGAAAATGGTGTGGACAAAGAGAACCTTAAGGCTGCAGCGGAGATTTTGCTTGCCAAGGGTGTGAAGAATGTTATCATCACGTTGGGGGGGAATGGCGCTGTGCTGGTCAATCGCGAGGAATTTATTTTTTGTCCCTGCGTGAAAAATGTCAGGGTGGAGGATCCTACGGCTGCCGGAGATTCCTTTGTAGGAGCTTTCTGCACAGGCAGGTGTATCGGACTTGGTCATGCGCAGGCTTTGGAATTTGCCTCGCAGGCGGCAGCTGTTACCGTGTCCCGACTGGGAGCCCAGCCAAGTCTGCCGGATATCAAAAACCTACGCAGTGTCCTGAAGGCTGCCGGGAATAAGGACTTTGGGGGGCATGTATTGGATGTGCTGCAATAATCGCTTGTGGCAATCTTCGCTACCAGGGCGGCATCCATTATGATTTGTTTTCGCCCTACTTATGAAAAGACTGCATAACGAGCAAGTCGTTGTGCAGTCTTTTTTTACCATAAGATGCTATTCACATTTCGACCAGCCGCAGTAGGTGCAGGTGAGGCAGTTCCCTTCAGGGCGCAGGCTGTAGTGGCCACATTCGGGGCATTGGCGGTTGATGGATACATTCTCACGCTTGTCCGTGTATTTATCTTCAGTTTTTTCCTGAGATTCGTTGTAGATTTCGGCGAGGGCGGAGGCAATGGCACTTCCACAGGAGAGGGAAATATCGCGACGGCCGTCGCGGATAAGAGCCTGACAGGCAGAGCAACGGCACATTGCGAGCTGCTTGATGATGTCACGCACGCTTATACCCGAACGCAGTGCCAGCGAGGTCAGGCGTGTAATTGTAGCGATGTTGCTCGCGCAGCCGCCGGAAGCATTGGTGAAAATCTCAAATATTTGTCCATCGGGTGTCTTATTGATGGTAATATACATTTTATCAACGCAGGAAGTGTGCCGGATAACGGTGCAGCCATCCAGACGTTCAATGCTTTGGCGTTTCATGGGCTGTATTGAGTCGTATTTGATTTCTGACTGTGCGTCGGTGACACCGAGGATGTTGCCGCGTTTGCAGCCATCGCGAAAGACGGTGATGCCTTTGCAACGAGCTTTCCAGGCAGCGGTGTAGATGCTTCGGATATCATTCGGAGTAGCATCGTGACGAAGGTTGACTGTGGAAGAAATCGAGTTGTCAACATATTTCTGCATAGCTGCCTGCATCTTTACGCGATTGAGATACGGTACATCATGGCTTTCGATGATCCAGGGGAAACGGCGTTTGAGTTCTTCATCCTCGGTATCATAGCTCAGATGATAGTAATCCAGCAGATCCTTTACCGAATGGGCATAGACTTTAAAGGTTTTGTGCTCTCCCTCCATTTTATGCGTAGTGCGTTCGTAGCTGATTTTGTAGAGAGGCTCACAGCCGCCGGAGAATACCCCCATGAGCAGTGAGATCGTACCTGTAGGGGCAATCGAGAGCAAAGTGCCGTTGCGGAGGCCATGTGCTTTGATTTTTTCGTAGACGGAAGGAGCTTCTTTATGCAGTAGCTCGAGGAGAGGGGATTTTTCCGTCTTTGCCCAATCGTAGCGATGGAAAGCCCCTTTTTTCTCTGCAAGTTCTGCTGAAGTGCGTGCGGCCTCTACAAACATGAGATGCATGATGCAGGCTATGAAATCATTACCTTCGTTGCTGCCGTACTGTAGTTTCATGGCAATCAATGCATCGGCGACACCAAAGAGTCCCAGACCGATGCTGCGCCAGTCATCAATGCATTGACGGTTTTCCTCAAGTGGTTGTGTGTCATAGCTGTAGTCGAGCACTTCATCGAGTGCCAGGACAGCTGTATGTACGGCCTGCAGGAAGGCGTCCTCATTGATATGCGGATTGTCGCTGAATCTGTCCTCAATGAAGTTATAGAGGTTGATGCTCATGAGGTTGCAGGAATTGTAGGCATTGCCGCCAAATTCACCGCATGGATTGGTGATTTCAATGTTGTATTCATCATAGCCGCTGAGCAGAGTGTAATCGTTCAGGCGGTCAATGAATAGTGCGCCTGGATCCCCCCAATCCCATTGTGTCTGACAGAATTCATCAAAAAAGTCTGCGGCTTTGATTTTCGTGCGGATTTTTTGGCCGGTAGACTGGACATCAAATTTTAGTTCGTAATCTGCACCGTCGATAACGGCTTGCATGAAATCGTCTTTAAACAGAATCGAAAGGTTCATGGAAGCAAGTTTTTCATTGTGCTGCTTCATATGCAGGAACTCGTAGATATCCGGATGGTCGCAGTTCAGTCCCGCGAGCATTGCGCCGCGGCGGCCGTTTTGACTGATGACCTCGCCCGTAGTGTTAAAAATTTTCAGGAAGGATACGGAACCTGTAGAGGTCCGTGCGACGTTGTTGACGCGGCTTTCTTTTGGACGAAGGTTACTGATGTTGACGCCGATACCGCCGCCATAGGAAAAAATCTTCGCGATTTCCCGGTTGACCTTAAAGATCGATTCGATGTCATCCGCCGGCGATGGCAGGATATAGCAGTTGCTCAGGCTGCTCTTGAATTTTCCCTTGGCACCGGCAGCGTAGAGCGTACGGCCTGCGGGGCAGATAGAGCCGGTTTTGAGATAGGCCTGCATGGACTTGCCAACACCAGATGAAAAGATGGAGGTCACGCGGTCGATAAGCTGCTGCGGCTTCGTTTCTCCTGTATGGTAATATTTCGCTTTTAAGATTCCTTTGCCGATTTCTGTTTCATACCATTTTTCCAATTGTCTTCAACTCCTGAATAAAATGAGCGGCCTTTTTGCCTGGGCCGCTCTTAAAGCATAATTTATTATAAAGCTGAAACCTTAGCATGAACAAGGGGCATAAGACGGTAAATTCAGCCAAATTACTACATATTGTGGAACGTTGCTTACTGATTGTCATATATTGTACAAATTTAAAATTAATTTGATACGCATATTTCCGGCTCCGGCAGATACACATATGCCCTATCCTATAATGAATGACAATAGGATAGGGCGCGGAAAACAGGTATAAATTCTTCTGGTGCAAGGAGCTGTCAGAGACTGCGATATTTGGATGGAGTACAGGCCATATATTTCTTAAAGATCTGATTGAAATAGCTCAGATTGTCGAAGCCGCAGTTATATGCAGTTTCAATGATGTGCTTACTGCTGCAGGACAATTCATTGGCGGCGATGCGGATTCGATAGCGCTGGATATATTCCATTGGCGTCATGTACATCATACGCTTGAAAAAACGGCAAAAATAACTTTCGCTCATTCCCAGATTTTGTGCCATTTGTGGCACGGTTATTTTTTTTTGATAATTCTCGTGGATAAAAGTGAGGATAAGCTTGATTTTGGCTACTTGTTCCTGTTGGCGTAGGGGATTTTTGGTTTCAGAAAAATTCCCGTTGGATAACAGGACAGACCAGATCAGGAGTAGATTTCCCTTGGCATGCAGTTCATAACCCAGGGGCTTTTGCTCACAAGATTCAAATATGTCTTTAAGTAAAAGAATGATTTGTTTTTCTGCAGCTGTCTGGTTCAGGATGAAATCCGGAAATTTTTTTTTGCCTGTAAGAAAAGGCTCGATATATTCGATTTGTATCGGGTCGATGGCGTGGTCGGCCAGAAATCTTGGGTGAAATACGACAGCCTGATATGAACAACCATCGTCAAGCAATGGTCTGCCACCGTGGATGGCTCGGTTTTGTGAAAATATGGCCTGATTTTTTGTCAAACTTTGTTGTTTATCATCTACCTGGAACAGTCCGTTTCCTTGTGTAATCAAAAAAAATTCCCATTCATCATGCCAGTGGAAATCCAACACCATTTCTCCGGGGCCGTGCTGGTTCTTATAGATCCCCAACGGAAAAAAATGCGTGCCGTGGATTCGATGCTCTTTTAATACTTCTTTATCCATTACCGTTGTCCCCCGTATATATAAGTGATGAGTCAGCATACTATATGATTTGCTATAGTGTATCACAAATTCCCCTTATGCAAAAGTGAGATTTATGAATTGATGACCGATTAATTCAAAAAGTCAAAATAGTGTTAATCGAGGACAAAATACAGCAAGAGGGATAAATCAATATAAATTATACTGAAAATGGATTTTAAATAAGTAGAAATAAGAGTTGTCTCGGTGAGCAGGGCCCGCTGCTGCAGACAAAATGTTTTTACTGGAGAAATCACCGATGCAGGAGTTTATTATAAAAGGAGAATTCGATTATGAAAATAAGTGACGGCAACTGGCTTATTCAAAAAAATTTGCAAGTCATAAACCCAATATGTTTTTTTGAGGCAGAAAAAAAGGCAGATGAACTGCGGGTACATGTTGCTCCTAAAAATGTTGCAGAACGTAAAAACCAGGTAGATGTTCCTTTGTTTACATATACCTTTTCAACGCGGCAGACAGATACTATTTGCGTCCGTATAGAACATTTTCGTGGAAATTATGTAAAAGTTCCGAAGTTTCATTTGCATAACGATCCCGAAGCCAAACTTAGTTTCACAGAGGATGAGGAAAAAATCTGGCTGCGAAGCGGCAAAATGCTTGTGTGTTTGTATAAAAAGGGTGAGTGGCAGATGGACTTCTTTTATGAAGGCCGGAAACTTACGTCGAGTGGTGTGAAATCTGCTGGTTATGCGAGGAATATAGAAACCCAGACGCCGTATATGTATGAGCAGCTGGGGCTGCAGGTTGGAGAGCTTGTCTATGGCTTGGGAGAACGATTCACGTCTTTTGTGAAGAATGGGCAAAATGTTGAACTTTGGAATCTTGATGGCGGTACGAGTACAGAGCAGGCATATAAGAATGTTCCGTTTTATATGACGAACCGCAGTTATGGTGTTTTCATTGAACAGCCGGACAAGGTTTCGCTCGAAGTTGCTTCGGAAAAGGTTTCTCAGGTACAATTTTCAGTCAAGGGCGAATCCCTGACCTATCATATTATTGGCGGAACAAATCTCAAAGAGGTTCTGTCCGGCTACACAGCAATGACTGGCCGGATACCACGTCTGCCGGCATGGTCCTTTGGACTGTGGCTGTCGACTTCCTTTACAACGGACTACGATGAAAAGACAGTGACAAGCTTCATTGATGGTATGCAGGAACGTTGTCTGCCAATCCATGTGTTCCATTTTGACTGTTTTTGGATGAAAGCATTGCATTGGTGCGATTTTATCTGGGATGAAAAAGTATTTCCACAACCGAAGGAAATGCTTGCCCGGCTGAAAGCCAGAGGGTTAAAGATCTGCGTTTGGCTGAATCCCTATATAAGCCAGCAGTCGAGACTTTTTGATGAAGGTATGCAACGGCACTATTTCATTGAGACCAAGGACGGTTGCGTCTGGCAGCAGGATCGCTGGCAAGCGGGCATGGCGGTTATTGATTTTACGAATCCTGAGGCCTGTGCATGGTATACAGGCTATCTTGCACAACTTCTTGACATGGGGGTTGATTGCTTCAAGACAGATTTCGGTGAGTTTGTTCCGACGGAGGTCAAATATGCTGATGGTTCTGATCCAGAGAAAATGCATAATTATTATACCTACCTTTATAACAAAACGGTATTTGATCTGTTGCAAAAGAAACGCGGGGAGGGAGAGGCTGTCCTTTTTGCCCGGTCGGCTACGGCTGGTTCACAATCGTTCCCGGTTCATTGGGGCGGCGATTGCCATGGAACTTATGAGTCTATGGCAGAGACACTGCGTGGGGGACTGTCTCTCGGATTGTCCGGATTTTCCTTTTGGAGTCACGATATCGGCGGTTTTGAAAACACATCACCTGCAGATGTTTACAAACGTTGGTGTGCCTTCGGGCTGCTCTCCAGTCACAGCCGTTTGCACGGCAGCAAGTCTTACCGTGTTCCCTGGGCTTATGATGGAGAAGCCGTTGATGTCTTACGCTATTTCACGCAGTGGAAATGCCGCCTGATGCCGTACTTGTATCAGCTGG
The DNA here is from genome assembly GCA_002319795.1 of Megamonas sp. UBA1796. GTDB lineage: Bacteria > Bacillota > Negativicutes > Selenomonadales > Selenomonadaceae > UBA1796. The sequence goes on along the minus strand of DCFU01000012.1, from coordinate 30,559 downwards.
CTGAAATAGCGCATGAAACTGGTGTGCCGTTAATGCGGGCTATGCTGCTTGAGTTTCAGGAGGACCCTGCCTGTGAATATCTTGACCGCCAATATATGTTGGGGGATTCCTTGCTGGTAGCTCCGGTGATGCAGGAGGACGGCGCGGTTACCTATTATCTGCCGGCTGGTACATGGACGCATTTATTTACAGGTAAAAGCGTCGTGGGGAATTGCTGGCTGAAAGAGACCTATGACTTTATGAGCCTGCCGATTTTCGTGAGGGAGAACACTATATTGGCGTTAGGAAACAACCAGGAACGGCCGGATTATGATTATCTGGATCAGGTCACCTTTTACCTCGCACATCTGAACGATAAAGCGGCAGCGCATACGAAGGTCACTGCTCTGGAACGTGATTATGCTGTTGAAGCAGAGGCTCGCCGTGAGGGTTCGAGGTATGTTCTTCGTTTTACCGGTCTTAAAAAATCGTGCAGTATTCTTCTGCCGTCCGGCAGGTATCGTTTACTGCAGGGAACTGCACGACCTGATGGGGACGACAGCTGTAAGTGGTGTATTGCTCCGGATACAGCGGAATTGATTTTCGAAAAAGTGCAAAATGAAAAATAATGAGGTGCAATGATGAGCACATTAACACAGGGAGAGGCCGTTTTGGGAACAGATGAAGGCATGAAGCTGTCCTGTAAGGAAAAAATCGGCTATGGATTCGGTGATGCGGCCAGCCATATCGTCTTTGATAATGTTATGCTTTATATGATGTTTTTTTATACCGATATTGTCGGCATACCTGCAGCTTTCGTCGGCAGTATGTTCTTGCTCGCCAGAGTGCTGGATGCTGTGGCAGATCCGGTTATGGGGCATCTGGCTGATCGGACGCGTACGCACTGGGGCCAGTTTCGTCCGTTTATCCTTTTTGGTGCGGTACCGTTTGCGGTTGCCTGCATCTTGGTTTATACAATACCATCCTTTGATATGAATGGAAAAATGATTTTTGCTGCGGTAACCTATACGCTGCTCATGGTAATGTATACCTTCGTCAATATTCCGTACTGTGCTCTGGGCGGCGTCATTACCGCCAATGATAAGGAACGTATGTCTTTACAGTCTTATCGTTTTGTGCTTGCGACTGCAGGCGGGATGCTTAGCACGGTACTTATGGTTCCGATGGCCAATTATATTGGCGGCAATGATAAAGCACTTGGCTACCAGGGCAGTATTGCGATTCTGGCTGTATTGGCTTGCTTGATGCTGCTGCTTTGTTTTTATAGCACCAAAGAACGTGTACAGGTAAAGCAGGCGTATCAATCCAGTTTTTTCTCGGATATACGGGAACTGGCAAAAAACGATCAGTGGAGGATTGTGGCCGGCTTTACTTTTCTGAACATCATGGCACTTTCGATTCGTGGCGGTTCGATGATGTATTATGTCACCTATATTTTAGGCAGCGCTTCGTATTTTGCGTTGTTCTTGGGACTCTACTCTGTTGGCAGTATCCTCGGCAGTGCAATTGCCAAGAGGGTGACAGATAAGATTTGTAAGGTCAGAGTCTATATTTTTGATAATATCATTCTGGGGTCGTTGAGTCTGCTTATGTTTTTTGTTCCGACAGATTCATTGCCGCCGATGTTTGTCTTTATGTTCGTTATTGGTTTTTTTCATAGGATGACCACGCCGATTCAATGGGTTATGATGTCTGATACCGTAGAATACGGTGAACGTCAGGGGGGCCGCCGTATTACCGGTATCAGCTTTGCCGGAATATTATTTGTTTTGAAGGTTGGTTTTGCTTGCGGCGGCGCGTTGATTGGCTGGATACTTTCTGCTGTCAATTACCATGCGGGTGTGCCCATTCAATCGGGAGATACGGTTACAGGGATTATCTTCATTTTCACTATTTTGCCAGCCATTGCTTACTTCCTGTGTGCTCTTTTAGGACGCAGCTATAAACTGAATCGTGCTTATTTGGAACAGGCAGCTGTGGACAATGCACAGATCGTAGAACAGCACTGAAAGTGCAGCTGCCGGATATAGCGATTTTCTGCGTGCCTGGACGGTGACAATATAAAGCATGCAGTCAGTTTTCGCTTTACGTTTCGCAAGATATTGATAAAGCCGTTCCTCTGTAACGTACGGGGAACGGCTTTATTGCGGTTCAAATATCCCTATACTAACATACGTTGTGCTGGATATATCCAATGTATATGGCAGAAGTTTGGTTGTTTTACTGTAAGCTTTACGATTTTATCTTATATGTCTGGATTGTTGATTACTTCATTATATATTGTAAATGCAGATCACATTTGTATCTTTGGCACCTCACAGGTCAGATTAAAATGCCGCAGCAATGGTCTATTTCGTGCTGGATGATTTCCGCCGTAATACCGCTAAACCTTTGTTTTTGTTTTTTGAACTTTGGGTCGTGATATCTTACTTCAATACTCTCATGACGGATAACTATTCTTTCGCCTGGAAGGGAAAGGCAGCCTTCTTTGGTTTCGTATGTTTTTGTGGATTTTTTTGTAAGAATTGGATTCAGCATGGGAAGGAATACAGGTCCTGCTTTTACGATGATGATGCTTTTGTTTTGTCCGATCATATTGGCGGCTAATCCTACGCAATGGTCGGCATGTTCCTTGATTGTATCCAGCAAATCATCGACAATCCATACATCGTCAATCGTTGCAGATGTGGCTTGCTGGCTTAAAAAGATAGTATCTTTGACAATTTCTCTGATCATATATGCACTCCTTGCCTGTTTGTTGAAAAATAAAATAAAAAGATTCCCATATATAATTTAACGGATTTATATGGTTTGCACAAGATGAATCCTAAAATTTCATTATGGTACGATGGCGGCTTATATAAGTTACAACAATCCACTGCACGTGGACAAGACAAACAAACAGGAGCTGCAGGTTGGGAAATACTTGAATTGCGTTGACAGCACTCCTGTATCAATGCTATGATATACGAGGGAAATAAGGTACAAATAGTCTCCAAGCTCAAAATGAGGCATAACTATGTCAATTTGAGTCCTTTTTGTGTTGATTTCATACGGCAGAAAAGTGCTGATGAATATAAGGGGGAAATGTATTTATGATCGAACGCTATACCAACCCGGAAATGGGAAGGATCTGGACGTTGCAGCATGAGTTTGAGGTCATGCTCGATGTTGAAATCGCTGCCTGTGACGCTATGGCTGAACTCGGACAGATTCCGAAGGAAGCTGCTGTAAATATCCGTGAGAAGGCACAGTTCAACTTGGAACGCGTAAAGGAAATCGAGAAAGTAACAAACCACGATATCATCGCGTTCCTTACGAATGTTGCTGAATATGTCGGGGAGGATTCAAAATACATTCATAAGGGACTGACCTCCAGCGATGTCAAGGATACAGCTCTTGGCATCATGATGAAAAAATCTGCGGATATCATTCTGGACGATCTCAGAAAATTCCGTGAGGTTCTCATGCGCCGTGCCGCAGAGCACAAGCATACAGTCTGTATCGGGCGTACGCATGGAATCCATGCAGAGCCGATGACGCTCGGATTGAAGTTTGCCCTTTGGAGTGCTGAGGTTGACCGTGATATCGAACGTGTGGAGCATGCACGCAAGATGGTTGCTGTGGGGAAACTTTCTGGTGCGGTAGGTACATATTCTAATATTGATCCGCGCATCGAGGAAATTGTATGCAAAAAGCTTGGTATTGAGGCAGTCAAGCTCGCCACGCAGGTCATCCAGCGAGACCGTCATGCGGAATACATGACGACGCTTGCTATTGTAGCCAGCTCTTTCGAGAAGTTTGCAACCGAGATTCGCAATCTTCAGCGTACAGATATTCGTGAGGCTGAAGAATATTTTACCCCGGGGCAGAAGGGGTCTTCGGCCATGCCGCATAAACGCAATCCGATTACCTGTGAGCGCGTATCTGGTATGGCTCGGCTGGTACGTGGCAATGCGATTGCAGCTATGGAGGACATTACGCTCTGGCATGAGCGCGATATTTCGCATTCCTCGGTTGAGCGTGTGATTTTGCCGGACAGTACAATCAACGTGGATTACTGCATCAAGAAGTTCACGAACATCATTGATAAATTGCTCGTATATCCGGAGGCGATGATGGATAATCTCAATAAAACCGGCGGACTTATTTACAGTCAGCGCATCATGCTTGCCATCGTAAGCAAGGGTGTGTTGCGCGAGGATGCCTATAAGTGGGTACAGCGCAATGCGATGAAGCGCTGGATGGCTGGTGAAGATTTCCGTACAAATGTCGAGAAGGATGAGGATATTGCCAAATATCTGTCCAAGGCGGAAATTGACGAATGCTTCGATTATAAATATTTCCTGCGCCATGTTGATATGATCATGGCTCGTTTCGGGCTTTGAGTGCGAATCTACTGGCAGCGGCCTCTGCGGTATGCTGCTTTAGATATATAAAAAGAACAGATTGAGGGGGTTTTCTCTATGTCAGCAGTTGTTGTAACGGGAACTCAATGGGGCGATGAAGGTAAAGGCAAGATCGTCGATTACTTGGCACAGCAGGCCGATACGGTTGTGCGCTATCAGGGCGGCAGCAATGCAGGCCATACGGTTTCGGTCAAGGGCGAGGAATATAAACTGCGTCTTTTGCCGTCCGGTATACTTTATAAAGGTACGCATTGTATTGTAGGGAACGGTGTGGTAGTAGATCCGAAGATCATGCTCGAGGAAATGGATGCTATGACGGCCCGGGGCATTGATGTGGCGGGTATCCGCCTGTCAAATCGTGCGCATGTCGTATTGCCGTATCATTGCCTTATGGATGGTATCGGCGATGAGTCGCGCGGCAAGAATAAGATTGGCACGACAAAGCGCGGCATTGGTCCATGCTATATGGATCGCGATAACCGTATCGGCATCCGTGTTTGTGATCTCATGGATAAGGATGAATTTGCTAAACGCCTCAAGGAAAATCTTGTAATTAAGAATAATGAACTTGAAAAGCTTTATAATCATGAGCCACTGGATTATAAAGAAATGCTTGCCGAATATGAAGGTTATGCAGAGCGTCTGCGCCCGTATGTTTGCGATACGATTGCTTTGCTCAATGATGAAATCAATGCGGGCAAGAAAATCCTTTTTGAGGGTGCACAGGCAACGATGCTGGATATTGATTATGGTACATATCCGTATGTTACGGCCTCACATCCAATTTCTGGCGGTGTAGGCGTAGGTGCGGGAGTTGCGCCGAAGAAGATTGATAAGGTCGTAGGCGTTGTTAAAGCTTATTGTACACGCGTTGGTGAAGGTCCATTCCCGACGGAACAGCTGAATGCGGTTGGCGATAAGCTGCGCGAGGCAGGCCATGAATATGGCACGGTTACCGGGCGCCCACGCCGTACAGGCTGGCTCGATGCCTGTGTTGTACGTTATGCGGGACTGCTTTCGGGTATTGATTACATGGCGATTACGCGTCTGGACATCCTTGATGGTTTTGATGAAATCAGGATGTGTACAGGTTACAAGTATAAAGGTGAGCTGTTGCATGAAATACCGGCAAGTCTCAAGGTGCTGGCCGAGGTAGAACCGGTCTATGAGACTTTCCCCGGCTGGAAACAGGATATCAGTGGTATCCGTGATTATGCGGAACTACCGGAGAATACGAAAAAATATCTTAAGCGCATGACTGAGGTAACAGGTATTGCACTGGGCATCGTATCGGTTGGCCCGAATCGCGACCAGACAATAATCATTGCCAGAGACATTTTTTAAGCTGGAACAGGGAAGGGCGTACTGCGGTGCGTCCTTTTTTTGTCGGGAAAAAAGGGTGATTAGCTATTTGACAATGGTGTTTTTTTATAAGGTACAAGAAAAATGATGATGGTTTTATTCATTCTATTTAGGAATGGAAAATAATGAAAAACATGACTTTTACAAATGAAACAGAATCGTGTTAAATAAAAGGTGGACGAAAGATAAATAGTATCGTCAGAAAATAGTGAAAAGAGGAACAGCGTATGGAAATTCAAAAAACGGCAATGGCCGGAACACTGGAATCCAGCGATGCGCAGATTACGGTTGAGCCTGCCGACAGCGGAATCCAACTGTCGATTGAGAGCAGTGTTATGAACCAATATGGCCGCCAGATCAAGAAAACGGCAGAAGAAAAACTCCGGGAGCTGGGGATAACAAAAGGAAAAGTCAAGGTTGTCGATAAAGGTGCGCTTGATTGCACATTGAAGGCGCGTATTGAGGCAGCTGTATTCAGAAGCTGCGGCGTCTCGCAGAAAAATATCCCATGGGGAGGCGTTGTAAGATGATTCCACGTCCAATACCGGAAAGATTCCGTCTGCGCAGGACGATGATGTTTATGAATGCGCAAAAGCCGGGACTTATTAAGGATGCCTATATTTATGGAGTAGACAGCATTATACTCGATCTTGAGGATGCGGTAGCAGAAAACCAAAAGGATGCCGCGAGGTTCTCTCTTTATCATGCTTTGAAGAGCATTGATTATGGAGATACAGAAGTCATTGTACGCATCAATGGACTTGATACGCCGCATTGGGAAGAGGATATCCGTTGTGCTGTTGCAGGTGGTGCGGATGGTATCCGTATTGCAAAATGTGAGAGTGCGCAGGATGTAAAAACGGTCGAAGAACATACGCTGGCAGCAGAGCGAGAATTTGGCGTAACGGAAGGCCGTACGCTTTTGATGGCGGCGCTGGAAAGTCCGAAGGGCATTCTGCATGCGTATGAGATTGGTGAAGCATCTCCACGTATGTTTGGTGTTGCTATCTCGGGCGGTGATTTCCGTAAGAGTATGCATGTGCAGATGATTCCGGGCGGCATTGAGATCAATACGGCCCGCAGCCTGATGCTGCTTGCAGCGCGCGCGGCTGGCATCCAGTGTTTTGATACGATGTATCCGCATTTGAACGATAAGGAAGGCTTTGAGGCTGAGGTACGCCAAAACCATGCGATGGGCTTTGACGGTAAGAGCCTTATCAATCCTCGTCAGATTCGTTATGTGCATGAGACCTTTGCTCCTACGCCGAAGGAAATCACAAATGCTGAAAAGATTGTTCGTGCGTATAAAGAGCATGCCAAGAGCGGTGTGGGTGTATTTACAGTCGATGGAAAGATGGTTGATATTCCGTTTGCTGAGGATGCAAAGCGCGTGATCACTTTGGCGAGGGCCTGTGGTGTATACCATGGCGATTTATGATAGGGAGCGTGAGATAGAATGATAAATGCAGTAGGCAGAAATATTCCTGATGAACTCTTGCAGGATGGACGTGAGGTCTATCAGGGAAAATATTATATGGATGGCAAGTGTTTTAAAAAAGCTGGTCCGCAGGTAAGGCGCTGCGAAAAGCCGACAGAGAACAAGCTGTGCACGACAATCCGCGAGGCTTGTGAAAAATGCGGCGCGCATGATGGCATGACGGTTTCCTTTCATCACGCACTGCGCAATGGAGATTATGTGACGAGCATGGTCATGGAAGTTCTCATTGAGGAGATGGGACTGAAGGACCTGACAGTTGCCACGACCTCGCTCGGCAGTGCACAGGATCTTTTGGCGGATTATATCGAGCAGGGAAAGATCATCGGCATCCAGTCATCCGGTGTGCGCGGTCGTATCGGTGAAGCCATTTCGGCTGGCAAGCTCAGGACACCGGCAATTATTCGCAGCCATGGCGGCCGTCCGCGTGCTATTGAGATGGGCGAGCTCCATATCGATATAGCGTTCACGGCAGCTTCAACTTCTGATTACTGTGGTAACGCTAAGGGGACAGGCGGAAAGAATAACTGTGGTGCTATGGGTTATGCGGTAGCAGATTCGCATTATGCAGACCATGTTGTTGTTGTCACAGATACGCTTGCCGATTATCCGAATATCCCGGCGCCAATCGACTGTATTGACGTAGATTGTGTCGTTGTGGTAGACGAAATCGGTGATCCTTCCAAAATTGGCACGAAGGAAGCGCGCATGACCGAGGATCCACGTGACCTTATGATGGCGGAAAACTGTGCGAAGGTCATAGCCGCTACACCGTATTTCAAGGATGGATTTTCTTTCCAGACAGGTGTCGGCGGGCCTTCTTTGGCAGTGAACCGCTTTTTGGAATCGTACATGGTGGAGAGAAATATCAAGATGGGTTTTGCACTCGGCGGCATGAGTGGCAATATCTGTGCCTTGCAGGATAAAGGCCTCGTAGGCAAACTTCTTGATACGCAGGATTTTGATATGGTAACGATCCAGCATCTGGCGGATCATCCGGATAAGCATTTTGAGATTTCGACGAGTGAATACGCAAGCGCAGCGAACAAGGGAGCTTATGTAAATCATTTGGACTTTGTCGTGCTGGCGGCTCTTGAAATTGATACGAAGTTCAATGTGAATGTACTGACGGGTTCTGATGGTGTGCTGCGCGGTGCTCCGGGCGGACATCCGGATACAGCTGAGGGCAGCAAGGTCTGCATCATTGTAACGCCGCTTGTACGCGGGCGGATGGCGACGGTCTGCAAGGATGTCGTAACGGTTACGACTCCGGGCGATACAGTCGATGTACTTGTGACGGATTATGGTATTGCGGTAAATCCGCTGCGTCAGGATCTTATCGAATGTCTCAATAAAGCAGATATTCCGCATGTGAGCATCGAATCCTTGCAGGAAAAGGCATATAGCCTTGTCGGGACACCGGATGATCTCGAGTGGGAGAACAAGGTTATTGCGGTTCTCGAAGCCAGAGACGGCACGATTCTTGACGTTATACGAAAAATCAAGCCATTAGTGCTTGAATGATAGCAGGAATATTTTTACTGCGCCCCGAAATGGTATAGTGTTTCGGGGCGCATTTTTTAGCAATGCTGCGGTTTTTAACCGCGAGGAAAGTGCATTGCACAGATAGGGGGAGAAATTTTATAATGATGGAGATCGTCCATACAATTGGGGCGACGGCTATGGAAAGCATGCTTTTTGAGGTGGCGTCGACGCCAAAACCGGGTCTTGTGGATCGCAGGAACTGCGGCGCGCATCACGATATGGATTATTTTACGTTCATGTCCTCTGCAGCCGCCCTGCATGCGAGTTTTGCCGCGATGGCTGCACTCGGAATCGAGCGCAACAGCGGGCCCGTGGCAGATCTTTTGGGGCCGCTGCGGGAAATCGGCAGGGAAGCGGAACGGAAGATGTTTGCGGCTACAGGGAATGTGAATACACATAAGGGCATGATATTTACTATGGGTATTCTGTGTGCCTGTGCGGGATGGGCAGGAGGAAAGCTGCCACTGCAATCGGAGACACTCTGTGCACTGGCGGCAGAAATGTGTCGCGGCCTTTGCAACAGGGAACTCGGGGGCCTTGCGGAGCAGGAGACACGTACGAAGGGAGAACGCATGTATCTGCAATATGGTTGTCGTGGCGTACGCGGTGAGGTGGAGAGCGGTTATGAAACGATTCGTAAGGTGTCTCTGCCGGTTTACCGAAAGCTGCGCACGAGGGGACTTGCCATAAATGATGCACTTATACAGACACTGCTGCACCTTATCGCGAAGACACAGGATACGAACATTGTTTCCCGGCATGATCCCGAGACGGCTGCATATGCCAGACAATATGCGCAGCAGGTGCTCGCGCAGGGCGGTATGCTTACGCCGGAAGGGCGGGTGGCAGTCGATGCCATGGATGAGGAATTCATCCGACGCTGGATCAGCCCGGGAGGTTGTGCGGATTTGCTGGCTGTCACACATTTCTTGTATACAATTGAGGAAAGGACCAGTTAAAGCCTTTCTTTTCACAGGTTCCCAAGCAGGCCCTGTTCGGCTATAATATACATAGGTATCTCTTGACGATATTGCGAAGCTGTTATCGATTGGCTGAGGAGCGTATAGTATGGATGAACGGGATTTTGAGTTACTGGCAGTATTGAAAAAAACAAAGAATATCACGCATGCAGCGGAGCTCTTATATATATCGCAGTCATCGCTGTCGAAACGCATCTGCGCTATGGAAAAGGAGCTGGGCACTACGCTCATGCTGCGTTCCCGGCAGGGTATTCATTTTACGGCGGAGGGCGAGACGGTGCTGCAGCATACGGAAGCGGCTGCCGGGAATCTGCAGCGTATGCGGGATGCGCTCGCGACCAGCCAGGGCTGTATCTGCGGTACCCTGGAAGCCGCAATTTCCATCAATTATGCGATGTATACACTGCCAGCAGTGCTGGAACGATATCATTACCTTTATCCGCAGGCCAGGGCGCATATAGCGACCGGGCAAAGCCCAAAACTTTATATGCAGCTTTTGGAGGGGGATGCCGATGTAGCCGTCATGCGCGGTGAATATTCATGGCAGGGGGAGAAGATACTTTTGTCGAGTGAGCCAATCTGCCTCATATGCCATGAAAAAGATAAGGATGTTCCTTTATCGGAGATTCCTTATATAGGGCGCAAGACGGATTCGGTATTTGAACGTGAGCTGGCCCGCTGGATGCATGAGAATAATCTTCAGCCCGATTTAAACGGTGCTTTTGTCGATAATATCACCATTTGTGTGGAGATGGTGAAGCGTGGTCTTGGCTGGGCGGTTGTACCCAGCATATGCCTGAATGGGTTTTCAGGTACTGTGCGGCCGCTCGTTTTTGCTGATGGCAGGGCATTTACGCGCCCAACTCATATTTTTTATACAGAGGAATCCGCCTCATTGCCGCAGGTCCGGGCTTTTATTGAGGTTGTGCGTGATATTGCAAATAAGAAGCAGGAGAATGAACCATGAGTTATACGATTTCCAAGATTTATCCCGATGACGCTTGTGCAACGCGGCAGGTTGAAGCTTTGCTGCAGCAGGAGGGCATCCGCCGCGATGCCAATCTGGATTATACTTGCGGCATGTTTGACGAAGATATGGAACTTGTGGCTACGGGCAGTTGTTTTGGCAATACGCTGCGCTGTCTGGCTGTGAACCATGCCCATCAGGGTGAGGGCCTTATGAATGGCATTGTGACACATCTTATGGAGGTGCAGTTCGCACGGGGCCATATACAATTGTTTTTATATACAAAATGCAATTCCATGCGTTTTTTTCAGGACCTGGGTTTTTACGAGATTGCTCGTGTGGATGAAAATGTCGTTTTTATGGAGAACGACCGGCATGGTTTCCATGATTATCTGCAGGAACTGCATAAACAGGCCAGAGAAGGCGTGCGTGCTGCGGCTGTAGTTATGAATGCCAACCCATTTACACTGGGGCATTTGTATCTGGTTGAAAAAGCCGCGGCAGAAAATGATATACTCCATCTTTTCATGGTGAGCGAGGACGCGAGCCTGATTCCGTTTACGGTGCGCAGGCGTCTTATAGAACAGGGAACGGCGCATCTCAATAATATCTGTTATCATGCTAGCGGTTCATATATTATCAGCAATGCGACTTTCCCAAGCTATTTTCAGAAGGATGATGCGGCGGTCATCGAGGGACACGCGCGGTTGGACATTGAAATTTTTACCAAAATTGCGCAGGCACTGCATATCCAAAGGCGCTATGTGGGGGAAGAACCTGCGAGCCAGGTTACGGGCATCTACAACCAGATCATGCAGCAGGAACTGCCAAAAGCTGGTATCGACTGTATCATTGTGCCGCGCAAGGCGAAGGATGGCAGGCCTATCAGCGCCTCGACGGTACGCGAGCTGCTCAAAGAGGGCGCAGTAGATTCGCTTCGGGGGCTTGTGCCGGAGACGACGCGGCAATATTTCCTGTGTGAGGAAGCAAAGCCTGTTTTGCAAAAAATTGCTGCGGCGCAGGATGTTGTGCATTATTGAAGGAGGGAATATGTATGTTGGTCGGTGAAACCGTAGATTTGGAGGAAATGCTGGCTTGCCGTGAACGTCGGGCGGCGCAGCAGCAGGAATACCTGGTGCGATTCCAGCAACCGCTTATTTCCTTTTGTCTGAACATCCCGGGACCAGTGAAAACCACGCCCGAGCTATTGCGGCTTTTTACGGAGGGCCGGGAAGAAATATTTTCTCTGTTAACCGGGCGGAAACTTTCGGTTCTGGTGCAAAGTGAAAGTCATGCAGGCACAGGAGATGAGCTGCTGCTCTGTGTTAAAACACAGGATGCAGCAGTAGTCAAATCCATGATGACGGACATAGAGGAAAAGCATCCGCTGGGACGGCTTTTCGATATCGATGTACTCGACGCCGCAGGCAAAAAGCTTTCGCGTCCGGTATTTCGCAGGTGCCTGCTCTGTAATAGGCAGGCACAAGAGTGTGCACGGTCTCGCCGTCATACGGTGCCACAGATGCAGGCGAAAATTGCGGCGATGCTGACAGCGTATTATGGCGGTCGGGCTGATCCGGTTGCGTTCTGAAGAACTAGGGAAATAAGGAAGAGGCCTCTCACAAAATTGTGTGAGGCCTCTTTTACGTGGTTTTTCCTTGAACAAAATATAAATTCAGCATAGACTAAGTCCATAAAAAATAAAACTATAGTCCTCATAACATTTTGCAATGCCTAGCAATTTGAAATGACAATTTGAATTTACAAACAATTCGAATTACTATAAGAGAGCGGGTGAGCATAAATTCTGTGTCAGTTGGTGGAAGTTTTAGCCAGAAAGTCAAAAAATGTGCTTACAAGACGGCTTTGGCGCGCTTCAGAAAGAATATAGGCATGTGTTTTGCGTGTGAGCAACGCGCCATTGGGAAATTCGATGCGTTTTTTCCAGAGCTGCGGATAATCTTTTGAAACGAGCTCGGATAAAATCGTGTAGCCCAAGCCTTCGGAGACCATCTGCAGGCAGCTGTCCTGTGTTTCCAGTTCCATGTGGATATAAGGCGGCTGCTGGTATTGCGTGTTCCACCATTCATTGATAGATGATTGCAATGGCTTATCGAGTTGCCGATGAATTTGTGGAATTTTTGGCAAGTCGTGAATATTTAATGGATGTGCACTTACGATACAAATCGGATCTTCCTGAAGCAGGCATTTCTCTCCGGGGCAGGTATAGTCGCCGCGAAGTATGCCAATATGAACCTGATGTTCATTGACCATATGGAAAATATCCTGGCTCATGGCGGTTTTGAGCTGAATATTCACCTGCGGATAGAAAGATAAAAAATCCTTGAGAAGCGGCGGTAAAATATATTTGCTTATCAGATAGGAGCAGCCAATCTGCAAGGTACCGCAGACTTCCTGCTGCACATTGTTGATGCGCTCCCTGAGTTTCCGCAGCTCGGTCTGCGCATGCACTGCGTACTGGATAAGCAGCTCGCCCTGTACCGTAAAGGTGATACCGCGTGCACCGCGTACAACGATACGACAGCCAAAATCTTTTTCCAGCTGTTTGATTTTATTGCTGAGAGCTGGCTGGGAAAAGAAAAGACGCTTGGCCGTACGCGTGATGCTTTTCTCTTTTGCCAATATTTCAAGCATATGCAAATCTTTTTCATCCATATAAAATATCCTCTCCTTAAACCATATTATATGTTATTTCAAGGATTTTTAAAATGTCGGGCAATACAAACCATATAATTTTTTTATGATTAAATAAATTTTTAGACAGGGGTTGTATAATTCATGATTGAGTTATCAAAAAAAGGTGCATATCTTCTGCACGGCACCAAACTTATAACCGAAGACTGTGCGGAAGGTGCAGCACTCGCGGCGAAGAAGACAACAGCGCGTCAGGGCACAATAGCCTGGGATATACTTGCTGCGCATAATACGAGCGGCAATATGGAAAGTCTGGGTCTGCGATTCGATGCGCTTGCTTCACATGATATTACTTTTGTAGGCATTATACAGACTGCCCTGGCAAGCGGTCTGCGGGAATTTCCCGTGCCCTATGTACTTACGAATTGCCACAACAGTCTTTGTGCGGTAGGCGGCACCATCAATGAAGATGATCATGTTTTCGGCTATTCGGCGGCGAAGAAATTCGGCGGAATCTTTGTACCTCCACACCAGGCTGTAATCCATCAGTTCATGCGTGAAACGCAGGCCGGATGCGGCAAGATGATTCTTGGTTCGGACAGCCATACGCGTTATGGAGCGCTTGGTACCATGGCGATTGGCGAAGGCGGCGGCGAATTGGTAAAGCAGCTTTTGCAGCATACATATAATGTGAAGCGTCCACAGGTCGTGGCTGTTTATTTGAAAGGTAAACCTCGTGCAGGCGTTGGCCCACAGGATGTAGCTCTCGCGATTATTGGAAGCGTATTTGCTTCAGGCTATGTAAAAAATAAAATATTGGAATTTGTCGGGCCAGGCATAGATAATATTTCGATGGATTTTCGTAATGGCATTGATGTTATGACAACGGAAACCACCTGTCTTTCATCCATTTGGCGTACGGATGAAAAGACGAGGGAATATCTTAAGATACATGGCCGTGAGGCTGATTATCAGGAGCTTAACCCATTGGGGCTGGCGTATTATGATGGTGTAGTGACCGTTGACCTGGCAGCTGTTAAGCCGATGATTGCTATGCCGTTTCACCCCAGCAATGTATATACGATTGCTGAGGTCAATGAGAACCTATCGGATATTCTGCATCAGGTTGAAGAAACAGCTAAGGAATGTTTTGCGAATAAGACGCTGGATCTTGGACTGCAAAAGAAGATCATCCAGGGACGTTTTAAGGTTGACCAGGGGATTATTGCAGGCTGTGCGGGTGGTACATTCGAAAATGTAATGAATGCAGCACATACGCTGAAAAATACATCCGTAGGAGATTTCCCTTTGAGCGTGTATCCGGCCAGCCAGCCGCAATTTCTCGCACTGCTGAAAAATCAGGCAATCGAGGAACTTACGGTCGCAGGAGCGAGCATCCGTACAGCTTTCTGCGGACCCTGCTTTGGTGCCGGGGATGTACCGGCAAACCAGGCGTTCAGCATTCGTCATACGACCCGGAATTTCCCGAATCGTGAGGGCTCGAAGCCGAATGAAGGGCAGATCGCATCTGTAGCACTTATGGATGCACGTTCGATTGCTGCAACAGCCAAAAATGGTGGTTTTCTTACGGCTGCTACAGAATCTTTGGAGGATATTCCCCCGTATACTTTTGACAAGGCTGTCTACGAACATCGCGTTTATGAAGGCTTTGGCAAAGGGAAGAAAGATACTGACCTTATTTCCGGGCCGAATATTGTTCCCTGGCCTAAGATACGAAAACTGCCGGAGAACCTGCTCCTGACCGTTTGTGCCGCGATCCAGGATCCGGTTACGACGACAGATGAGCTGATCCCCTCGGGCGAGACTTCCTCATATCGTTCGAATCCGCTGCGTTTGGCTGAATTTACCCTTTCACGCAAAGTTCCTGCATATGTGGGACGTGCCAAGGATGTGCAAAGCATGGAGACCATACGGCAGGATTGGCTGGAAGGGAATAGGACTTTGGAAGAAGCGGAGAAGGTTTTCCCGGAAGATTTGCGGGAAAAGGGCTGTATGGAGAATACGGGCATTGGCAGTCTTATATTCGCCATAAAGCCAGGCGATGGTTCAGCCAGAGAGCAGGCAGCATCCTGCCAGCGCGTACTGGGAGGCGATGCGAATATAGCTGTTGAGTATGCGACAAAACGATATCGCAGTAATCTCATCAACTGGGGCATCATTCCATTTGTTATTGATGAAAAAGATAAAGGCAGTATCCAGGTTGGTGATTGTTTGCTCGTAAGGAATATCCGCAGTGCGATTGCATCCGGAGCGGAAAGTGTCAAAGCAGAAATCCGGCGCGATGGCAAAAAATTATCTCTGGATTTGAAGCTGGCAAATCTTGCGGAATCTGAGCGGCAGATTTTGTTGACCGGATGTCTGATTAACTTTTATACGGAACAATGAAAGGACTGAAATAAAATAATGCTTATGACAATATCTGGTATCCTTATTGTGCTGGGCACAATATACTGCCTTATCAAGCGCTATGAGACCCGGCTGGTCCTTTTCTGCTCAGGGCTGCTCATGACAATCATAGGCGGGGTGCCGATGGATACTATGCGGGCTTTTTCTAAGGCGATGCTCGAAACCAAGCTGTTTGAATCTATTATCGCTGTTATGGGATTTGCGCTTGTTATGAAACTTACAGAATGCGATAAGCATTTGATAAATCTGCTGATCAAGCCGCTGCGCAAGGCCGGCGGACTTTTGATACCGGCGTCTGTGCTCGTGACATTTTTCATTAATATATCTATTACGAGCTCCGCTGGTTGTTCGGCTGCGGTAGGATCTATCCTTATTCCGCTCATGATGGCGGCAGGGATTCATCCCGCTATTGCCGGTGCCTGTATATACGCAGGTACTTATGGAGCTATGTTCAATCCAGGCTACCCGCAGGTAGCATTGATTGTAAGTGTATCCGATGCGGATCCGGTAGCCGTGGTTGCCAACCATTTTTATCCCTTATTGCTCTGTGGCATTATCGGTGCACTGAGCCTTTGGGTTATTGCCAAGCTGCGCCATGAAGACCGTGGTTATTTGCTGCCGGAAGGCATAGTCAATGAAACTGGTGAGTTCCATATAAAGCTTTCCTATGCCGCTGTACCGCTCATTCCAATTCTCATACTTGTACTTGGCAGTATGAATTTAGTACCGATGTTTAAACCCCTTTCCATATCGCATGCTATGATCATCGGTGTGTTTTGCGCCTTTTTGGTTACGCGGAAGAACCCGCAGGACATTTCTAAGGAGTTTTGGAAAGGCGCAGGCAATGCCTTTGGTTCGGTTTTTGGCATAATTATTTGTGCACTTGTGTTTGTCGGTGGACTTACGACTATGGGGCTCATCCAGCAGCTTATTGATCTCATGATTGCTATACCGGCTATTGCAAAGCTCAGCTCAGGTATAGGACCATTCCTGCTTGGTATTATGAGCGGGTCGGGAGATGCAGCAGCGGTCGCATTTAATAAAGCGGTGACAATCCATGCACTGGATTTTGGCATTTCACCTATGAATATGGGGAGTGTCGTAGCTATTGCAGGAGCATTGGGCCGTACGATGTCACCTGTGGCAGGCGGCATGATCATTTGTTCAACTCTGGCAGGTGTTTCGCCGATGGAAACGGCAAAGCGTAATGCGCCTGGGATGGTTTTAGCCATGATTTCGCTTATGGTGCTCATGTTGTTTTTATAATTTAGTCTGATGGGTATCAGCAGTTCTGTATGCCGCATACGGCACCAATGCTCAGAGTGGTAAAGTATGCGGCATTTTCGCTGCTTTGGCAAAAGCAACGAAGGCTTTTACAGTGTTTATGCGCAGGGAGCTATCCTCATAATACAGCCAGGTTTTTTTCTGCAGTGCCTCACCATTTTGGCCCAGCAGCTTCGCTGTATAAAGCTCCGGTGCATCTTTGAGACAAAGACCTGAAATCAGGGCAAAGCCGAGCCCCTGCTGCACCATCCGGAGGCAGGTATCGACATTGTCTACCTCCATAGTTGTCCGGGGCGGTCGTTTGTAACGGGAAAACCACCAGTTCGAGAGTGTCAGCTGGAGCGGTGTGTCTGTGTCGTAATGGATTTGCGGCAGTTCAGGCAGTCTGTCTAAAGCAATGGGCACAGCGCTTACCGCGTAATATGGCTCATTGCAAAGCAGAGATCTGGAGCCGGGCCAGGGGTAATCGCCCCGGATGATGCCGATATGGAGACTGCCAGCCAGCAGTTTTTCATATATTTTTTGACTGAAGCCGGTTTGAAGTTTGATTTCAACGCTGGAATGTTCCTCATGAAAGAGACGCAGAAGAGCAGGAAGCCTGAATTTTGCAAATATATTGGAACAGCCCAGCCGCAGGGTCCCGCGTATGGCACTTTGCATGCCTTGGATGGTGTCCTTTGTTTCCTGTAGTTCGTGCAGTGCTTTCAGGGTATGACGTACGAGTACTTCACCTTCGCTGCTGAATTCGATGCCGCGTGACTTACGGATCAGGATTTGACAGTTGAATTCGCGTTCGAGGTGCTGGATGCGACCGGTGAGTGCAGGCTGCGAAATATAAAGACTTTTGGCTGCCTGGGTGATGTTCTTTTTTTCATATAAAGCCTGCAAAAAGAGACAATCTTTTTCGTCCATAGTTCCTCCTGAAATAAGTTTTTCTTATTGGATACAATAGCCAAACTGTATTTGTGTTTATACTGATTTTAGCATATACTGACTTCGGATAGAAGAGGATTTAACGGAAAATTCAAATGGAAATTTTGGAGGGAACAGAATGGAAAAAGTAGTATTCATCAACGGCGGCGGTGCGCGTGTGGCAGATATTTTTTGCAGCGGAGTACCGGCGGGTTTCGAGACAGTCTGTCTGGCCAAAGAGGCAGATGAAAAAGAAAAAGCTGCAGCCTTGGAGGATGCGGCTTTCCTCGTATTGCACCCGGCGGCATTATCCGATGCGTTATTGTGTGCAGGCCGTTCACTTCGGCTCATTCAACTGCTCACGGCGGGCTATGACAAAATGAATATGCCCCTGTGCAGGGAAATGGACATACCTGTGGCAACGAATGGCGGTGCAAATGCCTGGGCGGTCGCAGAGCACAGTGTGGCCATGCTTTTGGCCATCTACAGACGACTGGGCGCGTGTGACCGTTCGGTGCGCGATGGCAACTGGCGCCAGACGATACCGGAATTCACTACGTTTGAACTTGCGGGAAAGACCGTGGGAATCCTGGGTGCCGGAAATATTGGGCGCAAGGCGGCTAAACGCTATAAGGCATTTGATACCAATATTTTATATTATGACTGCTTCCCTTCGGAATATCTTGAAAAAGAGATTGGAGCGCGTCGGGCAACACTGGAAAAAATTGTGTGCGAGGCGGATGTATTGTCGGTGCATCTGCCGCTCTTCCCGGAAACCCGTTCCCTTATCGGTAAAAGGGAATTTGCCCGGATGAAGCCGGGCATGGTGCTGATCAATACCAGTCGGGCGGAAATTATAGAAGAGGCAGCGCTCTTGGAGGCACTGGAGAAAAACCGCATCATGGGCGCAGGTCTCGATGTATTCTATGAGGAACCAATCGCGGCGGGAAGCCGGTTTTTGGAGCTTGGAAATGTGTTATTATCGCCGCACGTCGCTGGGCATAGCGCGGAAGGGTGGCTGCGACGCACTGCTTTTGCCTGGCAGAATATACAGCGTATATCTATGGGCGATACGCCGCTTTCGTTAGTACAAGAAAAAAAATAACAAAAGAAAAACTGGTAGTTTTATGTATGAAACAACATGCATACGCTGAATGAACTGACCCCAAAAAGTTAGACCAACAAATCTAACTTTTTGGGGTCAGTTTTTTATGGCAAAATACAGTTACGAATTCAAGTAGCAGATTGTACAGCAATACCTGCAAGGTGTCAGCGGGTAGCATGCTCTGGCAAAGAAATTTAGGCCTAACTTTATGGGGTCGCTTCAATACAGGCTGCGGGCGTTTTTGTTGCATAAAATAAATTCTATGTAGATTTATAGAAGGATTTTTCAAAAGATGTTAGAAATTACTGAATATAGTGATGCGTATTAGAACTGTACTCTAAAAAACAATGAGGAGGAACGTTATGAAAACAATTCAGATGAAATTGACGATTACTATACTTACAATTCTTTTTTTGGCTTTAACAATTTTAGGCGGCTTGAATTATTGGAAAGCTCGCGAGGTTATTTTGAATGATATTAGTAATAGCATGAATAAGGAAGCTGCTACTTCAGCTACATTTATTGCTAATTGGATTGTTAATCGAGAGTCCAAGGTCAGTGGTATTAGTACGGCGGAGGCAGTTCAAAACGGAGATAAAATCGAGATACCTGATTTTTTGATTCAGGTAGTAAAGGATCATCCGGAGTTTAAGTCAATTACTTATGCATTGCCAGATGGACAATATATAAATTCAGCGAGGCTGACAGGAGATATTAGTCAAAGAGCCTATTTTAAAACAGCGATGCAGGGGGATATGTGCGTGTCAGATCCTATAGTCGCTAAAGAAGATGGTAGTTTGATTGTCAATGCTGTGTCGCCGGTTCGAAGAAATGGGAAGATTACTGCGATATTATCTGGACAGATTGCTTTGACCGATGTTATTAAAATGGTTGGGACGATTAAGGTAGGGACTACGGGGTATGCTTATGTGATTCAGAATGATGGTACAGTTATTATGCATCCTGATGCATCAAAGATTATGAAACGTAATGTGCTCACAGACGATGATATTCCGGCTGATTTAAAGGAATTTGGTCAGCGGATGGTTAAAGGGGAGTCTGGCTCAGGAGTGTTTGATGATCAAGGTACAAAAAGGATGATTGCCTATGCACCGGTGAATGGAACAAATTGGTCAGTGGCATTGAATGTTCCGATTGAAGAGGTTTCTGGTGTAATGACTTCATTCACATTGATCTCAGTCATAACAGTAATTGTCATGCTTATACTAGCGGGAATCTTTATCGTACTTTATGCTCGTCGTATTGCGAGACCAATACAGGCATTGGACATTTCAGCAGGGCGTATTGCTGATGGAAATCTTACAGAAATAGATGTGGACACTGATTCCGAAGATGAAATCGGTCGTTTGGGTCGTAGTTTTAAAAAAATGACAATGAATCTTAGTAAGCTGATTGCCAAAATTCAAGGAGCAACGGAACAGGTATCGTCATCCTCGGAGGAGCTCACAGCAAGTGCTGATCAATCCGCACTTGCAGCGGAAAACATTGCAGAATCGATTACCCACGTAGCGCATGGGAGCACGGAACAGATGGAGTCTGCGGAGCAAGCGTTAAAGATTGTGACAGATATGTCGGAAAACATGAAAACGATAGCTGAAAATGCAAATGTTGTTGCACGAAACAGTGCTAGTGCAGCTGAAGCAGCTAGGGAAGGTGATCGTACATCTGATGCGGCTGTACAGCAGATGAATCGTCTGGAATCTACAGTAACAAAATCGGCAGAGGCTGTCATTAAGTTGGGAGAACGTTCAAAGAAAATAGGAAACATCGTTGATGCAATCTCTAACATCGCCGGGCAAACCAATTTGTTGGCCCTGAATGCTGCTATTGAAGCAGCTCGGGCTGGAAATCAGGGACGTGGATTTGCGGTCGTGGCAGAAGAAGTTCGCAAATTAGCAGAGCAGTCTCAGTCTGAAACAGAGAAGATAGCCTTGCTGATATCGGCGATCCAAGATGATACGGAGCAGGCCGTTGAGGCAATGAATAGTGGAACCAAGGAAGTAAAAGCAGGGGCTGCGGTAGTTAATGGTGCAGGGAAGGCTTTTCGTGAAATTACGGCATTGGTGAGTGATGTATCACAGCAAATTGAAAAGATTTCTGCTTCAATGCAGCATTTAGTACAAGAAAGTACATTAATAGTCAATTCAATTCAGAAAATTGATGGCTTGGGAAGAAAATCAGCAACTGAGGCAGAAGGAGTCTCTGCCGCAGCAGAAGAACAATCAGCAGCAATGGAAGAAATAGCCTCGGCGTCGCAATCACTGGCACACTTGGCACAAGAACTGCAAGGTGCGGTGAATGGTTTTAAACTTTAAGCAGTTATTTGATGTACTGTTATAATGGATGAATAGTAAATGAGGTAGAGATGTTATTGCCGCTCCCTGGTTGCGGGGCATATGTTGCTGGATTGATGGGGCTGTATATTTATTATTTATTTGACCGTGCAAATAAGGATTCAACATCGATGTACTTTTGGAAATTCGCAATGCATGAATCGAAAAGAATCGAAATGCTATCAAATAGAATAAAAGGTTCAAAAAGGCCGCTCTGAATGATAGAGCGGCCTAAACTTTGCCTATAAATTGTCTGCAAAATCACGATTGACCTATAAAATATGGTAGACTATAAATTTTAATAAAAAATAATGTAAAGGCATGTGTACTATGGCTTTGGCAGTAATCTTAAAATATAATAGGCCATATTTTTTTGTAATACAATCTAATATGTATGCAACATGAAATCACCAGTTTTTGCATTTATATAAAAAATTTAATTGAAAAGTAAATCAGCTGGCTGGTTATTTGTCTGGAGATTGGTCTGATCTTTTTGGATGAGAAAATTGTAAAAGGTTTTTACCAGATGATTATCGGTATAGTTCTCATTCAGATAGGCCCATATGGAACGTGTGAGCAGGCTTCCGTCAGGATAGGTAAGCGGCTGGCTCCACAAGGAAGGGAAAGCATGAATGCTTAGTCCGGGAAGTATAGCGTAACCTAGTCCTTTTTTTACCATCTGCGCGCAAAGATCGTAATTGTCGACCTCTATATGGATAAGGGGAGGCTCCTTGAAGGTAGTCGTCCACCAATCACGTATGGCATCCTGCAGCGGACGGTCCAGCTGGCGGTGAATCATAGGGAGCTTTGGCAGGTCTGTAAGGTTGAGCGGTGCTGTGTTGACAATGTAGTAGGTCGTCTGTCGCAGTAGTTTTTTCTGGCCGGACCAAGGATAATCACCGCGCATGATTGCCAGCTGGATATAGCCTCCGTGTAGTAAATCAAAGATTTTCTGGCTGGCACCGGTCTTCAATTGAAGATTAACCCCCGGATACAGAGTGAAAAAATCTTGCAGGATATCCGGCAGGGCATACTTTGCAAAAGTATTGGAGCATCCAAGGCATAAAGTCCCAGACATACTTTTATTTGTACTGTGCAGGTCATCTTTGATTTGCTGGAAATCGTGCAGGAAACGTGTAGCAAACTGACAGAGCATTTCGCCCTGCGGAGTAAAGCGGATGCCCCGCACGCTGCGGACGATGATCTTGCACGCAAGCTCGTGCTCAAGCTGCTTGATTTTGGCACTCAGGGTTGGTTGTGAAAAAAACAGTCGTTTTGCAGCTTTATTGATGCTTTGTTCTTCGTTGAGTATTTTCAAAAGACTCCAGTCTTTTTCATCCATAGCACCTGACCTCCTAAGTTGAATTCGCAATTTTTTTGTATTGGGCTTGTATGTGTTTTCGTGGAACCCTGCGTTTATTATACATTATTTTTAGTTATTATGCGAAAAGCAATATTTATGGGAGTTTCTTACTATATAGGAAGCCGATATAATTAGAGATAGGCAGATACTATTTCCTGAATTGTTGAATTATTTATATAATAAGAGCAAGGTGATTGTGCAGGGAGGGTTTTGACCGACAGAACAGAAATGGATTTTATATGACAGAACAGAAATGTTTGGTAAAAGGGGAGACAATAAGAAGAATGAACCAGGAAAAAGCAGTAAAAATTTTACATCAGGTGCCCTATTCTACAGGAAGAAGACTTCCGGAATATAAATTGCCGGCAGGGGCCTGTGACTGTCATCATCACATTTATGATCCAGTCCATTTTCCATATGCCCCTGAGGATAAGAGAAATCAGCCGCCGGCTACAGTAGACGCATATCGTTTGCTGCAGAAACGGCTCGGGACAGAGCGGGATGTGATCATCCAGGCCTCTGCTTATGGAACCGATAATTCCTGCCTGTTGGATGCACTCAGCACCATGGGGCGGAAAAACACCCGTGGTATAGCGGTTTGCCGTTCAGATGTCTCCGAAAAGGAGTTGGAGAAAATGGCAGAGCTCGGAGTTTGTGGACTGCGGGTTAATCTGGCTTCTCCTTTGAAAATCAATAGATATGAAGAAATAATACCGTTGTCTGAAAAAATAGCGCAATTTGGCTGGCACATGCAATTTTGGCTCAAACCGGACGATATTGCCGAACTGCAAGATATGTTTCACAGGGTATGCTGTCCGGTTGTATTTGATCATCGTGGACACATTCCCCAGCCGGAAGGTACAAAACATCCAGCCTTCGGAGTTATCAGCAATTTGCTGAGGAAAGGAAATACCTGGGTAAAGCTTTCAGGACTGGATCATGATACCAAAGTGGGATATCCAAGCTACATAGATACAGTTACGGTGGGAGCCGCTTTTGTAAAGGCGGCTCCGGAGCGTATGGTATGGGGAACAGATTGGCCGCATCCCAGCAGTTTTTCGGCAGGCAATCCTTTTCCCGATGACGCCTGGAATCTTGATTTGCTTAGAACGCAAGCGCAGGATGAAAACGTATGGCATCGTATCCTCGTAAAGAATCCGAATGAATTGTATCACTTTGCGGATTAAATGCAACGAACAATAAATTGATGGGGTGAATCTATTTTATGTCTAAAAAGCGTATGCATCTGTTCATTACGGTAGGAGTTGCTCTTATGATATGGTTTATGCCGTTCCCAGAAGGCATAAAACCGGAGGCGTGGCATTTACTGGCGATTTTTGTCGCTACCATTGTGGGGTTTATTCTGCAGCCGTTACCGATAGGAGCCATGGCCTTTATCGCTTTGGCCAGCACGGCACTGACCGGGACATTGCAGATCAGTGAGATGCTCAGTGGTTTTGCTAACCCTACGGCCTGGCTCATTGCCACAGCTTTTTTGTTTTCCAAAAGCTTTGGCAAGACGGGGCTCGGCAAACGAATTTCGTTTTTACTCATCAAGTGGTTTGGCGGCAGTACCTTGAAGCTGCTTTATGCCATGCTTGTAAGTGATATGATCATTGCGCCGGTAACGCCTTCAAATACGGCGCGTTCCGGTGGGATGTTCTTCCCGATTATCCGCAGCTTGTCGGCGTCCTATGGCTCAGAACCCGGTCCAACTTCCAATCGTATAGGACGTTTCTTACTGCAAGGGATGTTTCATGGGGACAATATTCTTTCGGGACTTTTTATGACGGCTATGGCAGGCAATCCCCTCATGGCGGCTTTTGTGGCCAAGGCGGCGAGAATAGAGATTTCCTGGGGTTTATGGCTGCTTGCGGCAAGCCTTCCAATTCTTTCTGCACTGCTTATCATTCCGTATTTTCTTTATAAATATGATCCGCCGGAAATCAAAAAGACACCGGAGGCCAGAAGAACGGCTGTTGAAGAATTGAAAAAAATGGGGCCGATGACGCGGGCTGAGAAATGCCTGTTGGTGATTTTTGTAACAGCACTGTTTTTGTGGGCTACTTCACAATGGACAGGCATGGACGCTACGACGGTAGCGGTTGCAGCAGTTTCAGCCATGCTGCTTACGAATGTATTGGTATGGAATGAGATTACAGGTGAGAAAAATGCCTGGGATGTGCTTATCTGGATGGGCGGGCTCATGTGCCTAGCGGGATTCCTGAGCAAGATGGGGCTCATTCCATGGATTGCCCAGCAGGCTACGCTGTATATGGGAAGCCTGAACTGGCCGGTGGCACTTGCGGTCATTACGTTCATGTACGTTTTTACGCATTATTTGTTTGCGAGCCTCGTAGCGCATATTGCTGCTCTGTTTGCGGCCTTCTATACGGTGACGGTAGCTTTGGGAGCACCGCCTTATCTGGCAGCTTTTGTGCTCATATTCGCCAATACCTCTATGCAGGGGCTCACCCATTACTCCGTAGGAGCGGCACCAATTTATTATGGTGCCGGATATGTGTCGCAGGCAGATTGGTGGAGAACCGGGCTGCTCCTGACGATTTTAGAAAACGTGATATTTATATCTGTAGGGCTTGTGTGGCTTAAGGTTTTGGGTTTGTATTAAAAATAAACGGATGAAACAAATGAAGAGGGATGCAGCATGAGAAAATTCAGAATGGTGTACATGCGTGGCGGTACAAGCAAGGGATGTATATTCCGCAAAAATGACCTGCCGGAGGAGCAAAAGGAATGGGATGCAATTTTTTCGCAGGTGATGGGAAATCCGGACCCTAAGCAGATGGATGGACTTGGTGGGACGGTATCGTCAAATAACAAGATCGTTGTGGTATGGAAAAGTGAGGTGCCGGGAGTCGATATCGAATATCTCGCGGTACAGTCCGTTGTAGGCCGCACGACGATGGATTATAAGGCGAATTGTGGGAATATGACATCGGCCGTCGGACCTTTCGCTATCGAGGAAAAAATGGTCGAAGTGAGGGAGCCGTTGACCATCGTTCATCTGTTGAACCGCAATACAAATAAATATATCGATGTTGCGATTCCTTGCCAGGATGGAAAATTGGCAGAGAATGGTGATTGCCACATTGACGGCATCGAAGGCACGGCTCCGGAAATCCGGGTGGCTTTTCTCAAACCAGAAGGAGCCAAGACGGGTAAGCTGTTTCCTACAGGGAAGGCTGTTGAGAACTTTGCCATCCCCGGATATGGGGATATACAGGCTACGGTGATTGACGTGTCGAATCCCCTCGTGCTTGTGCGTGCGCAGGACGTCGGTATGAAGGGCACAGAACTGCCAGAGGAAATCAATGCGCGGCAGGATGCGCTGGATCTGCTGGAACAAATCCGCAGCACAGCGGCGATACGGCTTGGTTTTGCTGAGAATGCGGCCGATGCTTCAGAGAATAGCCCGGGCGCTCCTAAAATAGCTTTTTTTACCGGGCCACAGGATTTTGTCGATATTGCTGGCCGCAATATATGCAGGGAGAGCATGGATATCTGTGTGCGTGTGATATCGGTATTCAAATGTCATAAAGCAACGCCGATTACGGCTGCCGGTGCTATCGGTGCTGCCTGCTGCCTGCAGGGCACGATTCTCGCAGGTTTGCTGCCAGAGGGCAAACAATTGGTCCGCATCGGGCATCCGAGCGGAACCATCAATATTGCTGCATCCATAAGCCATAATGATGGAGAAGAGCACGTGGAAAATGTCGCACTCCAGCGTACGGCAAGAAGAATCATGGACGGTACGGTATATATTCGGGACTAAAATATTATAAAAAATTCCAGGAGGAACAGTATGGTTAAATTATATGATAGTGGAGTGTATCTTTCGGAAGGCAAAACAATTCTTGGGGAAAAAGAGTATAAGGGAAATATGTCCAAAGAGGAAGCCAGAAAAGGGACTATGGCATATCAGATCCTTTCGGCCCATAATATATCGGAGGATATCAATGATCTAGAACTCAGGTTTGATGCGTTGACTTCACATGATATTACCTTTGTGGGCATCGTACAGACGGCAAAGGCTTCAGGCATGGAAAAGTTTCCACTGCCTTATGTGCTTACAAACTGCCATAATTCCCTTTGTGCCGTAGGCGGTACAATCAATGAAGACGACCATATTTTTGGACTTTCGGCAGCACGGAAATATGGCGGCATTTTTGTGCCGCCGCATATGGCGGTTATTCATCAGTATATGAGAGAAACTATGGCAGGCGGGGGCAAGATGATATTGGGCTCGGACAGCCATACGCGCTATGGTGCGCTTGGAACCATGGCTGTAGGTGAAGGCGGCGGAGAGCTGGTAAAGCAGCTGCTTTCAACCACCTATGACATGCACTACCCGGAGGTCATAGGTATCTATATGACAGGACGGCCAAATCCTGGTGTGGGTCCGCAGGATGTTGCCCTGGCAATTATACGTGCTGTCTTCGATACGGGTTATGTTAAGAACAAGGTGATGGAGTTCGTAGGCCCTGGGATTGCCTCTATGACGACGGATTACCGTAACAGTGTTGATGTAATGACAACCGAGACGACCTGTTGGAGTTCGGTCTGGCAGACCGATGAGGATACACGCGCATTTTTGCGGGTACATGGACGCGAGCAGGATTATAAAAAAATGGCTCCGAAGTCTTTAACTTATTATGACGGCTTGGTCTATGTAGATCTCTCGAAAATAAAACCAATGATTGCGCTGCCCTTCCATCCGAGCAATGCGTTCGAGATTGATGAGCTTAAGGAAAATCTGGCAGATATTTTGGCAACCGTAGAGAAAAAGGCGCAGGCGATGGTTTCCAATCCGGATATCAGGTTCAGTTTGCAGGACAAGATTGTAAATGGACAGCTGCAGCTGCAGCAGGGCGTTATCGCTGGTTGTGCGGGCGGTACTTATACGAATGTCATGGAGGCAGCGCACATTTTGCAGCATAAAAGCTGTGGGAATGGTATATTCTCGTTATCGGTGTATCCATCCTCGCAGCCGGTTTATATGGACCTCGTGAAAAAGGGTGCGGTTTCAGCTCTTATGGCGAGTGGTGCCACGCTGCGTACCGCTTTTTGCGGCCCCTGCTTTGGTGCCAGCGATACCCCATTGAACAATGGGCTGAGTATCCGTCATACGACAAGGAATTTTCCGTATCGTGAGGGTTCCAAACCGAATAATGGACAGATGTCTGCCGTAGCACTTATGGATGCGCGTTCGATTGCTGCTACAGCGGCTAACGGTGGTATACTTACCTCCGCTACGGAAATTGCCGATGGTTATGAGGTCCCGGCATATACGTTTGATTCTTCCGCCTATGATTCCCGGGTCTATTCCGGTTTTGGGAAAGCAGAGAAAGAGGCTGCACTCATCTATGGGCCAAATATCAAAGACTGGCCCAAAATGAGTCCCCTGACCGATAATATTTTATTGAAGGTTTGCGCAAAGCTCATGGATGCAGTCACAACTACAGATGAACTCATTCCTTCGGGAGAAACATCGTCCTATCGTTCGAATCCGCTGGGGCTTGCAGAATTTACGCTTTCCCGCCGGGATCCTGGCTATGTCGAACGTACTAAGCAGGTTGCAAAAATGGAAGCTGGTCGTCAGGAGGCGGGGCTTTTTGAGGAGTATCCTGAGTTACAGAAGGTATATGATGCAATCCGCACAATTCCGGGTAATGAAAATGTTGCAGCGGATGCAGTTGCAATAGGTAGCCTGCTTTATGCTGTAAAACCGGGAGACGGCTCAGCACGTGAACAGGCAGCAAGCTGCCAGCGGGTTATCGGCGGACTGGCGAATATCGCACAGGAATATGCCACGAAGAGGTATCGTTCCAATGTCATCAATTGGGGCATGCTGCCGTTTCAGTTAAAGGAAGCACCGGCATTTGAGGTGGGAGACTACATCTATATACCACATATCAAAACGCTGCTTAATGGCGATATGCAGGATATTAAGGCATATATCATCCGGGAAAAGATCGAGGAAATGTCTCTTTACATTGCAAAGTTAACAGATAAGGAAAAGGAAATCATCCAGGCAGGGTGCCTTATTAATTTCAATCAGCAGGGAAAATAAGAAAATGCGGATGAAATAACCAGCTTATTTGACAAGAGATTTTTCGTCTGGGAAGGAAATCATCCTGCGTAATTGTGCTGCTTTTTGCGCTTCTGTTGAGGCAGACCGGCGGAAAAACTCTGTCAGGAGATAGTGTGGATGCATCTGTGTTTTTCTGCGTCCATGAAAAATGGGAGCGATTTTTTTATGAGTATAACAGAAGAGTTAGCAAAATTTGCCTTTGCCCATCCATATTCGCAGTTACCGGCTCAGGTTGTGCAGAATACTAAGGAATGTATTATTGATACGCTCAGTGGTGCGCTGGCGGCGGCCTCTTATCCGGATGTATCCGGTATCATCAAGTCCCTGCTGGCGTTTGAAAAAGACCAGACAACTTCCCTGGTATGGGGAACGAACAAGCGAACTTCTTTGCAGACAGCCTTGCTGCTGAACGGTACCATGGGGCATACAACCGAAATGGACGATGTGCATAAACTTGCGAAGACGCATGTAGGAGCAATCGTTGTTCCGGCGTCATTGACCTTGGGTGAGTATCTTGGGGCCACAGGCACAGAAGTGTTGCGCGCAGTAGCTTTAGGCTATGAGATTGCTCTGCGTATTGGCATCGGCATAGGGGCTTCGAGCCATCGGCTTATGGGCTGGCATGCTACGGGAACCTGTGGGATTTTTGCGTCGGCGGCTGCTGCTGCCTTGCTGCTGCAGCTTGATGAAGCCAAATTTGTTTCGGCACTTGGACTTGCGGGCACACAAGCCAGCGGTCTCTGGGCCTTTGCAGCAGATGGTGCTTCCTGTAAGAAGTTCCATGCCGGCAAGGCGGCACATGGCGGTGTACTGGCAGCTTTGCTTACCAAAGGCGGCATGACGGGGCCCAGGTTTGTCCTGGAGGCGGCGGATGGTGGATTGTATAAAGCTTCATCAAAGGAATATGACTATGCGGCAGTTACAAAAGATCTGGGGAATGTATGGGAGATCATGAACATTGACCGCAAGCCTTTCCCCTGCTGCCGGAGTACACATCCGGCGATTGATGCCGTTATGCAGCTGCAGGGTGAGATGGTTTTACGGCCGGAGGATATTTCCCATATTGAAGTAGAGACTTACGAGGTAGGGTACAAACAATGCGGGCTGTGCGTTACGCCAAGAAATATTTCGGAGGCGCAGTTCTCAATCCCCTATACGGTGGCAGTCACGCTTTATGATCATGTCATGGGCCTCGCGCAGTTTAGCGCGAGGCGTATACAGAACCCCCAAGTGCTTGAGCTGGCCAGCAAGGTAAAGGTAATTTCGAGTGACGAGCTTACAGCGGCATATCCCCAAAATTGGGGCTGTCGGCTCACGCTTACCCTGCAAGATGGAAAAAAATATCATAAGTATATCGTCAATGCAAAAGGAGATCATGATGTGCCCTTGACACTCAATGATTTACGGGCAAAATTTATTTCGCTGTCGGGCAGCCGATTTAGTGCGAATGAAATTGGGAATATTATAGATGACGTACTGGATTTGGAAAACAAGCAAATAGGAGAACTTACAGGAAGATTTTCGTGCTGATACTTGCAATCATATACTAAAGATAGAGGCTGTGAAATAACTCCCCTATAAAAACAAAT
>DCFU01000002.1 GCA_002319795.1 Megamonas sp. UBA1796 | reverse complement strand
TTTTCCAGTAATTGCCCGCTTGCTTTCTCAATATGCATAGCAAAAGGAGCTGTGGACAAAATGATTTCTCATTTTGTCACAGCCCCTTATACTGTTTGGGAAGGTTCCTCAATGGATATACTGAAACTGCGGGTGATTTCTTGTGCAGGAAACAACTTTATAATATCGTCCTTATCGCGAAAATCTCCGGTAAAATCCTCAAAATCAGCATGACCAAACCAAGGTTCAAGACAAATAAAGGGAGCTCCTTTCGATGGTGACCAGATGCCAAAGTACGGAAAGTTATGAAAGCCAAAAATAAGAGCATTGCTGTTTTTGCGGGAACGCAGAGTAATCGAGGAGGAAAGCAGATCGTCAAAAACAAGGGCATCTTTTTCGAATAAATCGGTTGTGAGTGGCAGAATGACAGCATCTTTCAAGAATTTCTTCTTACTGCGCTGTAGACAGCCATCACGCGTAACCGGATAGATGTCTGCAGTTTCGCGTGTAGAAAATTCAAGATAGTAATCCGTAAACTCTTCATGATCATTAAAGGGGCAGCGAAAAGCAGGATGCGCACCAAAAGAGAAATAAATTGGCTGGTTGTCTGTATTTTTTGCAGTCATGGAAATTGTCAGGGTATTTTTCTGGAGTAGATAATCAATGCAAAAGGAAAATTCATATGGATATACAGAGCGCGTCTTCCCGGATGATCTGAGCACAAAGCACATTGAGTCTGTTGCGCTTCCCAGATATTCAAAGTCAAGTAGTCGGGCAAAGCCATGTTGTGGCAGTTCGTATGTTTTTCCGGCGATGCGGAACGTATTATCCCTGCAGCGCCCGACAAAGGGAAAGAGAAATGGGGCATGGTATTTCCAGTAAGCGGCATCACCACTCCAAAGATATTCGTTTCCAGATATTTTGGAGCGTAAAGAGTGGAGCTCTGCGCCGTGTTCGTCTACAGAGATTTTTAGAAAATTATTTTCCAATATGCGCATGGTATGCACCCTTCTTTTTCGATTGTTTCCTTCATTATAATTAGTTTTTAAATATATAGCAATACATTCGTGCTAAAGCCCTTTATTCATATGGCTCTTGTTAGCTTTGCTGCTGAAATGCCTACATTTTGCCTACATGGAACTTTGCCTACAGTGATTTAGCAAATATCGCTACAGTTTGCCGCTTCATTTCGTCCGTATCATGCGTATACAGATTTTCTGTTATCGCAGCATCCTTATGTCCTAACCTTGCGGCTACATCCTTGGGCTTTGCTCCTGCCTCAACAAGCATGGTTGCGTGTGTGTGGCGGAAACTATGGGCGTTAATGCCATGATTGTTGAGCCAAGCTAAAATGGAATAACGGTGTATGAATTCCCCGAGTTTGCATGTGCAGATTATATTCTTGCGCGTACAATTTTGAGATGGGGCTAATTTTTTTGGAAGCATTACTAGGTTGTGCGTAGCAGCATCTTCATAAATGATTTGATAGTTTGTTCCCGCCTTTAACTCATTTGCCGATTGTATGGATTTCCATTTTTTCAGCTCATTGGTTAAAATTGGGTCAATAAAGAACTGTCGTTGACTGTCCGGTGTCTTTGGCGTTTCGAAATAATACTGTTTGCTATAACGGTTATATTCGATTTGTTGCATTACAGTTATGGAGCTGTTATCAATGTCCACGTTCTTCCAGTCAAGTCCTAAAATTTCTCCTAGCCGCATACCTGTATGATAGGCAAGGAGAAGAAATATATGGTATTTATGCCCAACAGGATACTGTAGCAACATCTTGTGCATGGCATCTTTGGATATGATAGTACGCTTGATTATATTGGTAGGGGCATAACGGGGGATTTTAATGCCTAAGGTAGGGTTCACTCGAATTAACTCGGCGGGGTACACAGCATAATTTAAGGCGGCGGATAGTAAGCCCTTAGCAGATATGATGGTCCCTTTTGATTTACCTTCGCTCGCAAGTTTTTTAATCCACAGATCAACATCTCGTGGTTTTAATTCTTGTAAAACAATATTGCTGAGATAAGGAAGTACCCAATTATCTAACCGTAAACGATAATTTTCGTATGTTTTTTGTTTTACATTGGGTTTCGAAGCGTTTTCAAGCCAATTTTCCAAATACTCTTTGACAGTTATTTTTTCGGATGTGATGCTGATATTGCCATGTTTCCATGAAGTATAAGCCGCTACGCCTGCATCATAGGCAGCATCTTCATTTTCAAAACCTCCTTTCTCTATCATTTTTCTTTTTCCGGTCACTGGGTCTGTACCAATATCAAAATTGTACGACCACGTTTTTCCGCGCTTGCGGGTTCTGATTTTTGACATAAAAATAACCTCCTTGAATTGTAAGTAGGAGGTCAATCGTGATATAATTTGTTTGAGATGAGTACGATTAACCTCGTGCTTTATTAGCCGCTTCATGTTGGTAGCATGAGGCGGTTTTTTTATGTGATTTTACAGAATGTATGTTCTATAAAAAGGTTAAAAATTATCATAAAGAACTAACTCAGTTAGCATTCGATGTATTAATTTAGGCGAAGTCTTGAGTGTGTCCAACATAATTTTTGCTAAATTATAATCAATATTATGTGAATACATAAGCAAATTTAAGGCATATTCATTTGCCTGATACTCATATTTGTTAGGCACATAATAAACCATATTAGGACGTACATAATAGCCATAATTACTATGTAGTTTTGCATGTCCTAATTCATGGCATAAAACAATCAATTGTTGCGTTTCAGTTAGGCTTTCATTAATAAAAATCATTCTATGTCGTAAGACCCTTAATAAAAAACCACGAATTGCCATAGGTAAATCAAACGGAATAATTTCAATATTTAAATCGCGAGCAATTATATATGGGTTAGACGTTCCATGTCTTTTTACTAAATTCTGCACCCTTAAAGGGATATTCATCCATAACACCACCCAGTATTATTTCTTTTTCCGCTTATTTTTTTCTTTGGCATGCCAAAAGGCAAATTCAAGTGCCGAACGCAATTTTTCCTTATCATCAGCATCCAATTTATAGGTTTCGCCATCAAACATAACTTCAGCTTGCTCAAGGAAATTAGATAGATCCTTGGGCTTTTTTGTACCTTCAGATGCTTCTTCGAGCATTGGTTGATTGCCTAAAATTTCATCTGCAGTACAATTGAATATTTTTGATAGCTTTTTTAAATGCTCTACATTCAGTTTTTTATTTTCTCCACCTGTTTCTAATTTGTAATAATATTGCGGAGAAACGTCCATTAATTCCGCAACTTTACTTGCGGATTGCAATTCCTTATTTTTTTGTGATAAGCGAATTTTTCTTAAATTATTAGGCATGTTATTCATAATACACCTCTAAAATCCCCTATTTGTAATAAGTTTACCCCAATAGGGATAAAAAAACAACACCCTATAGGGTTAAAATATGGAGAAAATAATACCTATGGGGCGAAAAAAGGAGATTATTAAGCATATTCTTAAAAAATGAGCTCATTTCGCCCTTGATTGTCATCGCCCTATAGGTTTAATATATACCTATAGGGCGAAATAAGGGGGCGATAAAGTGAACTTTTCAAAAGTAGTAAAAGAAAATCTGGCGCTTCAAAAAAAGAGTATTACATGGCTTTCAGAAGAAATGAATTGTTCGTATCAATATTTATGGAAACTAGTTAACGAAAAAGAAAATAAACGATGGAATGAAGATTCAATTCAAAAAGCATGTAAGATTCTTGGATTAAAAATTGAGTTTAGGAGTGAAGGGAGGTAGGAAAGGTGGGAGCAGCACTTGATTTAGCTGCATTAGATGAGCTTATCCAAAAAGCCGAAAAACTTAAGAATATCCTGCAGGAAACTCCGCAGCTTATCCAGCTTAAGAGTATTCCTCAAAATAGCGGGCCAATACTAGCGTCGCTGCCTAAAGACTATCCATTGCAGATGGAAGTACTGGTGAGCAGTAAACAGGCAGCAAAAATGCTCAAGGTCAATGAAAACAGGATTGCGGATTATGTCAATCAGGGTTTGTTGAGCTATGTTATTACGCCGCCAGCAAGCGACCGGAAGTATCTACTAAGTGACATTAATGTATTCATCCGGTCGTTAGAAAAGCATAACGAGAGGAGAAACGAATGAGATTATTTCCGACCATTAAGAAAGCAACCATATGCGCCGTACTTGCAATATCAGGCCTCATAGCAACCGGCTTTTACAGCGGTGATCAGAAATTAGTTGAAACGGTGTATATCGTCCAACCGAGAGATAACCTCTGGGATATCGCTGAGGCGCATATCGTAAAAAATACCGGAGGGAGGCGATATATTTTAGAGTTTAAGGCCGGTATCGAGGAACTGAATCCTTGGCTGTTGGAATCGCATGACCAGCTGCAGCCAGGCGATGAGCTGAAAATTAATTATTGGGTGAAAGGGGATGCGGAAATTTGAAGCTGCCATATTTTCAGGATTATGTCTGGACAGGCATCTTATTTATCGCCTGTTTCGCTGTCGGATATTTTTTAGGAGGGAGGTGATGGTTTTGGATTGGGAAATGGGCCGCGTCATACAGGGGCTTTGTGATGCCGGGCATCGTGAAGAACTATATCGCAGGTACGGCAAAGAGAACGTTGCTGCATTAGCCCCAACGCTGGCAATGGCGGATGCCTGGGCAAAAGAAAAATCCGCATCGGGTGCAAACCGGTGCGGACAAAAGACAAAACATTTAATTTAACCGTGATTATTATATCACAGATTGAGAGGTTCTACATGAATAAAATAGAGAAATTCGATGGGATATTAAGAACAATGTCGCCGCGTCAGGGTTTGGAGGAATTCCTTACCTATCTGCATGGGACAGATTTTTATACAGCTCCGGCAAGTACAAAGTACCATGGAGCCCGTGAGGGTGGCCTGCTGGATCATTCATTGGAAGTATATGAGCAGCTGGATATGCTTCTCTGCATGTATGAGGATAATGACATGTTGCAGAATTCTATTTCTAAAGGGTCTGTTGCTCTCTGTGGGTTGCTGCATGATATCTGTAAAGCAGATTTTTATGCTACGGAACTTCGGAATAATAAGAACGAACAGGGAGTGTGGGAAAAAGTCCCGTTCTATACCATCAAAGATAGGTACCCGTTGGGGCATGGTGAAAAATCTGTCATCATATTGCAGCGCTTCATGCAACTATCCATAGATGAGACTTTGGCCATCCGTTGGCACATGGCAGGTTTTGATGACGTCAGTTCATCGTATGGAGGCCGGCAGGCGCTTTCAGCGGCTATGGACCAGTGCAAGCTCATCACGCTTTTGCATATGGCAGATTTGGCAGCATCCAATCTGATGGAGGTGTAGGTTATGACGCATTGTGAGCAACTCTATTATTTTTACAAGGAATATCCGGAAGCGGATGCCGCTACGGTTATGAAAGGCCTTGACTGGGAAAATCAGGAAGTGCGGCGTTATAAGTTCCGGCTGAAAAAGCGTGGCTTTATCGCCATAGACAAGCAGGATGGGAAAGAATCGATTGTTTTGCTGAAACCTTATAATCCAGAGCAAGAAGAACCTGAAACCTTTGCTTATAAGCAGGAAGTATATCGTCAGCTCGTAGAGACGCTGCAGGACCGTATGGCGGACCAGGCGACCACGACGACACAGACCATTGAAATTTCGCGTGAAATACGCATCATCATGAAAGAAATTATTTGAGGGGGAATATATATGTCACAGAGTTTATACGAATTATCGGCAGGATTCAATAACATCTTCGATATGGCGACAGATGAAACGATGGATCTCAACGAATTAGAAGGTGGCCTGCAGGCTATAGAGGCAGACGTTAACACAAAAGTGCTGAATGGTATAGGTCTTATTCAATCCCTGCTGCATTATAGCGAGGCGATGAAGGCCGAAGCGAAGCGTCTCACGGACCGGCAGCGTGTTATCGATAATCGCATTAAATCCATAAAATCATGGTATCAGCAGAATTTGGAGCTAATGGGTAAGGATAAGGTCACTACGGAACGTGGCGTAATGGCCATACAGAAAAATCCTCCGGCGCTCAAATACGATGAAGTAAAAATTCCGGAAAAATATTTTGATATCGTGCCGCAGACCTTTGAGCTTAATAAGGATCGTCTCAAGGCGGACCTGAAGGCTGGGGTGAATGTTCCTGGCGCATGGTTTGAGCAGGGAAGGAGCCTCAGGATACGATGAGCAATATCTATGAAAAGCTGCAGGCCATACGCGTGGAGCTTGCCGCCAAGAATATCAAGAAAGGCGGTCGCAATACCTACAGCAATTACGATTATTATAACCTGGCAGACTTTCTGCCGGAGCTCCAAAAACTCATGCAGGAACATAAGATGACAAGCCAGTGTTCTTTCACAGCGGATACGGCGACGCTCACGCTTATTGATATCGAGAAGCCGGATGCACATATCGAATTTACGGCTCCGATGAGTTCCGCTACTTTGAAAGCAGCGCACCCGGTGCAGAATTTAGGCGCCGTCATTACATACGAACGCCGGTACCTTTATATGACGGCCTTTGAGATTGTCGAGGCGGATTTATTGGATGCAGTCAAGGGGAATCCGGAGACGATGGCGCAGGTTCCTGCTGCGAAGAGCCCCACCAAGGAATTTATCGTAAACGACTATGCAACGCCCCAGGAAGAACTTCTGCGATTTTGGCAATTTATTGGTTGGAATCCTGCACAGCTGACCGGCTATGTCAATAACTGGGCGGAGCGTAACCGGGCACCGCTCAACGATACCACCTATAAGGCGGTCCTCATGGAAAATATCAAATATATCGAAGAAGAAGCCGCGAATGGCAATCCGGTCTATGTAAACAAAAAAATATCGCATTTACCATTTTGAAAGGAGATTGATTTTATGAACGTATCATTTTTTGGCAGACTTACAGGCGAGGCAGAGCTTAAGACCTCACAGAACGGGCAGAACTATACATCTTTTTCGGTTGCGACGCAGGTGCGCAGTCGGGGACAGGATGGAAAAAATAAGAGCGTATTTGTCACGGTCAGCGCATTCGGCAAGCAGGGAGAGACCATACAGCAGTATTTTCATAAGGGCAACCGCATTGTTGTCCATGGGGAAGTCATGGACATCCGTGCTTGGACGGGAAATGATGGGCAGCCTCGTGTGAGCATCGATATCACCATGAATGGATTTGACTTTGTTGATACGCAGGCAGAATCCGCAGCGCATACAGCACCAGCCCAGGGATATCAGGGACAGCCGCAACGGGGTTACGCCGCAGCACCACAGCCACAGCGGACACAAGGGCAAGGCTATGCTCCCCAGCTGCCAGCAGCACAACCCGGTTATGGAGCGCAGCCACCGGCTGGACCACAGCCGGGATATGTAGCACCGCCGGCCACGGCACCAGCGGCAGCTCCGCAGCGTGGTGGCACCGGTGCTCCTTGGGGACAGCAACCAAACAGTTATGCGAATGCGCCGTATTGATTTGGATAGGGCGGGAAACCGCCCCTTCTTTTTGGGGTGAAACAGATGGAAATAGCACTCAGGCCATACCAGCAGCAGGTGCTGGATGATGTGGGATATGAATTTCAGCAGGGAAAGACACGCATATGTGCAACACTGCCCTGCGGTGCAGGAAAAACCATCCTGTCGGGCTGGATGGCACGTGGTACGGCTTTAGCCGGACGCCGCGTCATCTTCATGGTGCATCGGCAGGAACTTATAGAACAGGCAAGCCGTACCTTTCAGGATATGGGCATACGGCATGGCGTCATCGCTACAAACGCACCGAAGGACTATGACCTTCCGGTACAGGTAGCATCGGTGCAGACACTGGTCCGGCGGTTGGAGGATATCGAGCCACCGGACTTCATTATCTGTGATGAGTGCCACCATATCGTAGCTAATACCTATCGCCGGATCATCGACCATTATCCGGACCTTCGCGTACTGGGTGTCACAGCGACACCGGAACGCATCGGCGGCAAGGGGCTGGGTGACGTCTTTCAGTCGCTTGTAATTGGCCCTACGGTAAAGGAACTCACCAGCTGGGGGAATCTTACTCCGTACGCTTATTATGCACCGCCAAGCAAATTTCAGGCCGATGAGGTGCATGTGAAGTTCGGGGAGTTTGTAAAAAGCGACCTTATCAAACAGGTGGATGATGCAGATGTTATCGGGGATATTGTCCAAAACTACCGGCGTCTGGCGGACGGTAAACGGGCCATCTGCTATTGCGTTAATCGTGCGCACAGCGAGCACGTAGCAAAACTCTTTAACGCTGCAGGAATCTCAGCGATGCACATCGATGGTGAGACCAATAAAGCCGTCCGGATGCAGGCTATTGAGGATTTTCGCCGGGGGAAGGTACAGATACTCTCAAACGCAGAGCTGTTAGGCGAGGGGTTCGACGTTCCGGCGATGGAAGCGGTTATCCTTGCGCGGCCGACTGCATCGCTTACCCTATACATCCAGCAGGCCATGCGCCCGATGCGGCCGGATCCGGAGAATGCGAATAAGACGGCAATCGTCATTGACCATGTCGGCAATGTGTTCCGGCATGGGATGCCGGACGATGACCGAGAATGGTCATTGGAAACAAAAAAGAAGAAGCCGCAGGCACGTACGAAGGGTGTCAAGACCTGTCCGCAGTGTTTTACGGCTATGTACAGCAATACACGCGCCTGTCCGGTATGCGGCTTCGAATTCGCTCCTGCCGAACGACAGGAAATGCCAGAGGAAAAGGACGGCGCACTCTTAAAGGTCGAGGATGTCCAACGTAAACTCAAACGGCAGGAAGTTGGCCGGGCAAGGACCATACAGGAATTAGAAGAAATTGCCATACAGCGCGGATACTCCATGCGCTGGGTCACAAAAATGGCTGCTATCAAGCATATCAGGAGAACTGGATGAATAAATCAGAACATGAAATACAAAACGAAATTCGTGTCGTTGTCTCGCAGAGTCAGCTGGCAACCCTTTTCCGGGCCAATGTCGGTGAGGCATGGACCGGCGAAGCCGAATGGCAGGGCGACACACTTATCCTAAAGAATCCCAGGCGTTTCACGACCGGACTGCCAGCGGGTTTTCCCGACCTCTTCGGATTTAAGAAAGTAAAAATCACACCGGATATGGTTGGCCAGGAAATCGCCATATTCGCATTTATAGAAGTAAAAAAGCCCGGCGGGCGCGTACGTAAGGAGCAGAAGCACATCCATGCCTTTCTGGCTGAGGCAGGCGCTATCGGAGGCATTGCACATAGTGCTTTGGAGGCACAGGACATATTGAAGGAAGAGAGGTGAGAAAGCAAAGTGGATACCATAGAGTTTCTGACGCAGCTGTTTGCATATGCCGAAGGCAATTCCTATCTGTGGACACTTCCGGATAAGCGGACGTACTGCCATCCCTGCGACGCTGCAGGGGAAATGGTGCAGCAAGCCGCTCTATGCAACAGCCAATATAAAGACGTTTTTTTCTCACCCGGCCTTACAGAAAAACAGCCTGGCCAGTATGAACGCCCGAAGAATACGGATATTATTGGTATCCCGGCTTTATGGGCTGATATCGATATATCGGATGCAGCGCATAAGGCGGCGAATCTTCCGCCGGATGTACCAAGTGCCCGTGAGCTTCTTCCAGGCGCCATAGACCCGTCCATCATCGTTTACTCTGGTCATGGCATCCATGTGTATTATCTTTTAAAAGAAATGATGGACACTCGTACATCGCAAGAA
Organism: Megamonas sp. UBA1796; assembly: GCA_002319795.1. GTDB lineage: Bacteria > Bacillota > Negativicutes > Selenomonadales > Selenomonadaceae > UBA1796. The sequence goes on along the minus strand of DCFU01000002.1, from coordinate 10,712 downwards.
CAGCAGGCAGCCGAAGACCTCTTGCGGCGGCTGCAGGGAATGATCCAGACGAATGCGGCAGCGCATGGCTGGCATGTGGACTCTGTCCCGGATATCTGCCGTGTACTCCGTATGCCTGGCACACAGAACTGGAAGAATGGGCAGGAAAATCCTGCAACCTGTACTGTGATTGAATACGATACAGCCAGACGTTACGATCCACAGGATTTCGATATTTTGCCGCCGGTAGAGGAACGCCTGGACAGTGGCCGGCGCAGCAAGTTTGAGCGCAGGGAAACGGACGGGCCGGCCAAATATATGCTGGATAACTGCATGTTCCTGCAAGACTGGCAGCAGAACTTTAAAGCTTTACCGGAACCTATATGGAAAGCCGCCTGTACGAACCTTATCCGGGGCATTGGCGGTGAGGACATCATCCTTGCTGCTGCCAAGGAATGGTTGGGAGAAAAATACAACGAAGGCGATACACTCAAAAAGCTGCAGCATTATTTGAATGGCTGCACACCGCAGACCTGCCAGTATATTCAAAATGAGCTGGGATTCAAGCGCTGTTACCAATGTACAGTCAAGGCACCTTGCGCCTGGAGCGTAGGAAAGGTTCCGCAGGCATTGGCCAAGGTTCGGCAGATTACTTTGCCGGACGTGGAAAATACGCTCAACGAGGAAACTCTCGGGGCATTGGCCATTTTAAAGCAGTACGACAGTCTGGAATATGCGAAATTTGAAGAACGCTGCAAGGGGCGTGTGAACCTAAATAACCTGAAGCATGAGGTGAAGCTCGCCAAAGCAAAAGCAGCCGGCCTTTCCGTTGTCGATGGTGCCGGCGCTATGCTGCAGCCTGGACAAACCCTTGGTGATTTGACAACGCAGCAGTTTGTAGCGGATACGCCGCTTAATCTGCGCATCCCGCCTAACTTTACTTATGGTAATGATGGCATCCACGAATGCCGGCAGTCTGGCGAGAACCTGGTAAGGCATCTTGCCTCCGGTGTGCCGGTTGTTATCAGCCAGCGGATCTATAACCTGGACACAGAAATGGAAAAGGTGCGGCTCTCCTTTAAGTATTTTGGACGCTGGCGGCATGTAGTCTGCAAGCGCAGCGAAATCTTTTCCTCCCGTGCCATTGTGGGTCTTACAGACCTTGGACTCAACGCCTCAAGCGAGACGGCCAAGTATTTGGTGAAATACCTGCAGTCTTTGGAGGCTGTGAATCCGGAAATTCCACTGGCGCACGCTGTGTCTAAAATCGGCTGGCGTGACGGTACCCTTACCGATTTTGTTATACCCTCCCATACGCAGTATTACATCGATATGGACGATGATGGCGAGGTATCCGGAGCCTTCGGGCAGTGCGGCACATTTGACGAATGGAAACGTATGGCCATAGAGGTAAGGCGGTACCCGTTTGCGCGATTTGTCCTGGCAGCGTCTTTTGCGGCGCCGCTTTTAAAGATATTCAAGAACCGTAATTTCATGATTTATTTCTGGGGGACATCCGGCGGCGGGAAAACGGCCAGCCAAATATTTTCCCTATCGCCCTGGGGCAGCCCCAAGCACATGATGAAATCCTTTTATGCCACACAGAACGGCATCGAGAAGGTGCTGGCCTTCAGTAACGATTTTCCGACCGTCATCAATGAAAAGCAGGTCATGGGTGGCCATGATAAGCAAGGGGCCTTGGAGCAGATTGTCTATATGCTGGAAGGTGGCCATGGGAAAGTAAGGTCCGGAAAATCCGGTATGCAGCGCACATCGACTTGGCGCAGTATCGGCATGGCGAGCGGCGAGGAGCCCCTGTCGAAGGAAAGCAGTGTACAGGGCGTCAAGACCCGCCTCCTGGAACTCAATGTATATCCGGTGATGGAAGATGCGGCAGCTAAGAAAGTCTATGCGCATGTGGAAGAGAACCATGGGCAGGCCGGGCCATTCTTTGTGGAGCGGCTGATCCAGGACGCAGGCAATGATTATAGGGATATTCATAACGCCAGGGATGCGTTGGTCACAGTGCTGCATCGGGATTTTCCGGAGCATTTCAGCATACATATCGATAACGTGGCACTGGTGGCCATTGCAGATTATCTTGTAAGCTGCTGGATATTCGGAGCCACGCCGGCTGAAGCGCAGCAGGAAGCCTATGACCTTGCCTGTCAGATTATGCAGGAGCTGCCGACCGAAGGGGAAATCTCAGATGTGGAGCGTGGGTGGAATTTCGTGCAGACATGGCTGGAAAGCAATAGTGCACGGTTTGATGATGGGACAGCAAGCTACCGGAAACTCACGCCGGAGTATGGTTATATAGAAAACCGTGTGACCTCTATCTATCCGGAATACCTGGTGGAGGCTTTAAACAATATGGGGTTTTCTGCAGACAAGCTCTTAAAGGAGTTTGCGGAGAATGGCCGGATCGTTTCAACCGTAGAAGGCGCAACTCAAAAACGGCGCTTCCGGGTGAAGGTAAGACACAACGGTAAGGCCTTACGTGTAATTCGTATTCCTGTAGTGGGCTAATGTCTACTATTGTTCCCACGAAAATTTGGTGGGGGACCCCGTGGGGTAAGTTGTGGGAACAGCTATGAAGCCTTATATAATAAGGGGTTAAGAGAATCCAATATATCTATTTCCCACAGTCCCACCAATTTATAAACAATCCCATATAAAATATACCACCCACCTTAAGGGGTATAGGGTGGTCTGTAAATAACATAATATATATACTGAATTTCGTGGGACTGTGGGATAAATAGTCCGTAAATCCTTGTCACATATGGGACGGTGCTTGTTCCCACGGATTAAAAAAGTGTGGGACTGATAACAAACGAGTGGGACAAATTATAAACAATAAATAACAATAGGAGGGCGAAATGGAATATTTCAACCAGATTCAGCGGATGGAACCGCCAAAGGTACCGGAGTCGCCCGTCCCTGCTATGCGGCTCATGGTAGAGCGTGTGGAGCAGCGGGCAATGGAGACCATAGAGAAGCATTCTGCGGTATTGGCAGAAATGGCACAGGATGTCATTACAGACCCGTATGGCAACCAATCTCCAAGGGACAGCGGTGTATGGCTGCAGATACTCACACGGGCGAAGGCAGTCAGCTATGACCTCTATGCGGTGCTTATGTGCATTCGTGGGACAGGAGCGATTGCGGTACCGGATAGGAAATGGCATTGGGTGATACAGCCGATATTTGGACCGGATGCATGGGAGACAATCCAGCAGTATAACGAGACGAAGGCGCTCCTGAATGGTTTCAGGGATGCTTTCGTAAAGATACTGAGCGAGGTGTAGGGTATGAAAATAAATACGAGTATCCAGCTCATAAAGAAATATGCAGCCTGTCCTGTTTGCGGGAATGCGCTGTTAGGCAATGGCAACGGGGCGTTAGTAATTCATACGGATAGGTTTGTCCGGTCTTGCAGGTGTGGTTGGCATGTGGAACTTGGGCCGGAGGAAATTAAGCGGTTTGAGGAAAGCGGCGAAGCAAGAAAGCCTGCCAGCCAGACACAAAACAACACAAATAACGGGAGGGCTAACCATGTTGGAAGAAATCAAGAAAAATATTGAGGATATGAAAGTTAAGTCGGATGCCTATTTGGAGGGTTACAGCGATGCCGTACACGATGTGGAGGAGCTGCTGGAGAAGCGTGCAGCAGGCAGGAAGGGCAAGCCGGGTGTGCATTACGTTATCGCTGTTGGAGGCATTGATCATGCAAAATAGATGCCCGGAAACTAAATATAAATGTTTATTTCAACATTATCCAAAGGAGAAAATAAAAAAACAATCGTGCTGTATTGGCTGTAAAAGGGCTTGCATGGTACGGTGCGCTGGTAGCTACATAGGCAATTGTAAATGGAGGACTGATGAGTGATGGAATGTCTCATAAAAGATTGGTTCTCAAGACAAACAGAATATGTACAAAGGCAATTCGCTTTTAAGAGCGTTAAAAATCATTTAGGAATATGCCCTAAATGCGGTAATAATGAAATCTATTATGAAAACCCACGTACAGGCAATGGTTTATATAATTGCGATTACTGCGGGCATGCAGCACATGGGCGTAAGTTCAAACAGTTCAAGGTGCGGAAATGTATTGCGAGACGGTGGAGGAACGAATTATGACAAATGAAGAAGCAATAAAAGCGTTGGAAGTAGGTCAGGGACCAGAATATTATGTTGCTGTAGGACTGGCACAAGCGGCACTACGGCGAATGGATGCTATGGATAAAACGCTGGCCACCTGGGATGCTGTAAAAAGCAAAGTTATAGGAAAGGGTGACGGCGTATGAAAGAGTATGCGTATAGAAAATGCATGTAAACAAATATGGAGAGCTTGAAGGCCCTTGTCCAATCATTGACTTGGGTTGGGCAGAAAAAATCCATATGAAGCAGACGGAAACGAAGATGTTCTGTGGATCAGGCTGCTCGCTTATCTGCTCGGATGAATTTCTGCGTAGATTTCGCAAGCGGTGCAGTGCGGCAGGGATAGGTAATATTCAGATGGATTTATTTTAAAGGGAGCTGATATGAAATGGACGGGATGACAGATACAGAATTCGAGATAGCTGTTCGGGTTGGTCTGCAGCGTAGCGATGCAATCCAATTTGTTGTGGTATATGAGAGTCCAAAGGATTACCCTGGCCAGTATGTAGGAAGAGTGCATTTTGCAGGTAAGGGGCTATGCTGGGCATCGGCAGACACCTTTATAGTTCGCGATAGAATTGAGGATATAAGGCGACTGGTAGCGCCCATGGGGATGTGCAGAATAAATCGCGATGCCAAGGACGACGCGGTGATTGTTGAATTTTGGATATAAAGGGAGTTGGTCCGATTGGATGTATCGGAAATAATAGCGCAGTTTCTCGCCCTGGTGCGTGAAAACGGCGGACGGTACGCAGGTAGTTTGGAACGCATCAAGCTGCAGGACGCCCGGACGCAGGACATTTTGCATGATATTGAGCTTAACGAGCATACGGATGAGGAGTTGCTGGCCCTGACGCAGGAGCTTGCAGTCGTCCGGAGGGAGCGTCGCATCGATAAAGACGCTTTTGAAATAGCTGAAAAAATTAAACTCTGTATGGCAAGGCAGGAAATACCTGTTGCGGTCAAGGCGTTTGAGCGAATGCTAGGGGACGTCCGAAAGGTGGAAAATTATCACGAGAACAGGGTGTACCGCAGAAAGGTGGATGTGTAGATGGCCAAACAAATCAATTGTCCGAGGTGTATGGTAAAGTTGGGCGAAACGGTAAGTATGGTCCCGAATCTGGATGATTATTATAAGTGCCCCGAGTGCGGTGCTGAATTGTGGCTCAAGGAGCGCGGTGTTGCCAGTAAGGCAGCATTTGAGGCAGCACATGGCAATAACTATGTATCCATGAGTTTGCAGCCAGGAGAGCAGATTCTTGGAGGTGGCGGTGGTACGGGAAAGCCCAAGAAGCCAGGCAAGAAAAAATCGTTGGCACAGATTAATGCAGCGTTGGCTGGTGAATATCATAACCATTGACAATTAGTTGACAAAATGGTATATTTTAGATACTTGCTACGTGTATCTAGGGCAAAGTTAACAACCGTCAAAATATTATTGGCGGTTGTTTTTTTATGATTGGAATTGTATGGTATGACCATACAATTCCAATCTATAAATTTTGTGAGTATTGTTTTCGGATTGGTCGGAACAATTGTAATATCATAAAGGCTTTTGTTATTGAGGTTTGATGATGTTTACAATAAAATGGGAGATAATAGCCCAATGTGGAGAGGAATTAAGGACAAATATGATCTACTAACTATTATAATTATTCTATGTCTGTTTAGCGTTATGAAGTTAAAATTGAAAAATCAAAAACAAAAAGATAAACGATTGTCTGAAATGCAAAATATGCAACAGGAATCAGTAGCTTGAGTGGGTAGTTTGATTATTTTTGAGGTTCTTGTGTATATACCAATAAATAATGAATTGATATGTTCAATGACTCATCTCCCCCTACACACATTTTTTTAGAAATCTGCTTTTGGGTGTGCTGGGATTGAGTATGTTGCAACTAAGATTTTTTTCAAGGAGGAAATAATAAAACAGTGTCGAAATTCTAAATCCATGATAGATGTGTGGGGGAGGGAGCTTTGTATGCAAAATGAATTTGAAGTAAGAAGGATATTAGAGCAAGGCTTTACTGAAGGATGGAGCGTAACTCATAGTAAAGGCATTGCCCCCAGTGAGTTACAAGACATTGAACGGCATTTTAATTTAGAAAAAATGGAAGAGATTTTTCATTCAAGAATTGTATCTGCAAAAAATTCAAATGATGAAGAAGAGTTACAGTTTATTCATGGCATGGCATATAGATATGCAAGGGTATTGTCGGATTATATGCATCATCGTTTAAAGATACAGAACTCTTATAGAGATAATTTACAAATGCAATCGAGGGGGAGAACGAGGTTGCTTCATGAATCCATTTATAATGCAAAACTGGATAAATCTATGAGAAAATATTGTGAGATATATCCATGCAAATAAAGGAGATTCAAGATGAAAAGGCCAAATATCAAGGATAATGAGACAGCAATGATGATTATTATTGATACATTGAAATTGTATACTACCATCTCTATAGGATTTGTTGCTGTTGTAGTGACTTTATTTGCTAGAGTTGTAGATAAGGAGTCTTCATTAGCTATAAAGGATATTTTTATTTGTTCACTTATATTATTTGCATTCACTATTATTTTTAGTATTTTGGATATAAATGCCTTCGTTACTCAAGTCTATCATCATCAAATTAATATTTATCATAATACAGCAAGGTACTTATATATTGCAGTTATGTTCTTATTTTCGGTGAGTCTTATTCTCGGTTTTATTTTTATTTATCAAGTGATGCAACATGTTCCATGATTTTATGGTATATATTTGGACTAATAAAGTGTTAGGTTGAATATAAGAAGCGATATCTTCATAGTTATTGTATAGGGAAGACTTAACGGTGTAATATCTAAGCATCCTTACGGGGTGCTTTTCTTTTGCCCTGATTTAGGAGGTGACAGGATGACAGTGTGCTGTGATAACAGGCTATGCGCGTATAAAAATGAAAAGAGCTTGACGAAAAATAAGATAGTGTCAAGCAATGTTCGCAAAAACCATCAAGCTCCGAATTGGGTTAAGCGGTTTTCGTTGCGATAAGATCTGTAATGATTTTGGGGTTTATATAGGAACGTCCACTTGACCAATCTTCGCTGTACTCAATCAGATAACTGGTTACAAGCCGGATGTATGCATCCATGCTCGGGAAAATTCCTACTACCTTTGTTCTGCGACGAATTTCTTTATTTAACCGTTCCAGCAGATTCGTAGAGGATATTTTTCTGGAATCAATTTCTGGAAAGGTGAAAAACTGCAGTGAATCTTCCAGACCATCTTCTAATACCTTTACCGCTTGGGGATATTTCAGTTCATAATCATTCATGAAGGCAGTGGCATATTTTTTAGCACTTTCATAGTCTGGCTGTAGCCATATCTGCTTGAGCTTTTCGGCAAACTGTTTCTTGCTTTTAACAGAAACAGTTGCCAATATGTTACGCATGAAATGAACCTTGCATCGTTGCCAAGAGCAGCCAAGGAAAGTTTCTCGGGCAGCTTTTACCAAGCCTTTATGTCCATCCGATACGACAAGCCATACATTTTCTAAACCGCGTTCTTTGAGTTGTTCAAATACCTTAGTGTAGCTGGCTGCAGATTCTTCATACATGGGTTCTACCGCTAAAATATCGCGTTTTCCTTCTAGGTTAATACCTGTGACTACGAATACAGCCATATTTTGAACCCTTTGATTATCACGAATTCGCTCGTATAACGCATCTACCCAAAGAATGGGATATGTGGCTTCGAGCTTTCGTTTTCGAAACGCGTCGACTTGTTGATTCAAGTCTTTGGTGATTGCAGAAACCTGACTGCGTGAGATGGATTCTATTCCTAGTGTTTTCGTTAATTTATCGATTTTTCGTGTGGAAACACCATTGATATAAGCTTCTTGAATAACATTCATGAGTGCGGCTTCTGAACGTCTTTTTGTTTCCACAAAAAATGGAATATAGCCTCCATTTCTGATTTTAGGAACCATAAGATATATCGTGCCCATTCTTGTGTCAAAGCGTCGAACGCGATAGCCTGAGCGGTATCCTTGGCGTTCATTGTTTCGTTGCGATTTTTCGGCACAAAGCTTGTTTTCAACTTCAGTTTCCATTAACCGCTCGCAAAGCCACTTAAGCATGGATTGCATTGGATCTTCATCGGTTATAAATTTCAATAGCATTTTTTCAAAAGATACGGTAGAATTTTGGTAAGCCATCGATTTTCACTCCTTATTGGTTTGCTGGACACTTACCTTTTTCGGAGTTTCGATGGCTTTTCCTTTTTTTACTTTTGCGAACTTAATTGCACTCTATCAAAAATAAATCGTCAAGCCTTGATTTTATATTCAATATTACCTATTTCTAATAAGGGAGGGACATCAGTATAAGTACTTTTTATAAATATCTTCTTTTCAAATGCTGAGTAGTATAACTGGTCTAAAATTCTCCAAAAGCAGAAAATAACAGCTCTTTGCGAAGAAGTCCGCAAAATCAAATATGTCGTAGTGGTCTTTTCCACCCATTTTTAGATGAAGAAGATCGTTTGAATCCAATATAGCCCATTAAACAAAAAACTATTCCCAATAAAGAAATAAAAAATATTTTTGTTGCTATCCCGACAAAAAAAATAATAATACCCAATATTATACCAGCCATCATCAGAATGCTTATGAACATATAGTCAGCTTTATTTCCTTTTTGCGCATCACAACCAGGACATATAGTTGCATTTACTGATACTTTTGTGCCGCAAAAAGGACATTCTTCTGTCAAATTACTTTCATCTTGCTTTTTTGCTGACGTTCCACAAAAGGGACAAAAATTTTCATCTTGTAATTCTTTTCCACATTTAGAACAAAAAGCCATAAAAAACACCTCACTATTTATTATTTAATTTTTCTATATTCTACATGAAAATATATATTCCTTTATTCCTACAATATAATACTATCAAAAAAGGAGTTCTTTCAGTCCAAGTTTTTAGTTTTGTATTATTTACATTAAATATCACTTGTTGTTTGGTTTTGTTAATACTTAATGATACCCTAAAAGACTGAAATACGAATTTAATAAAAATTAGGAGGAATTCAATGGAACCACAAATCCATTGCGCTTATACAGAGCTTTCGGATCCGGAAACGCTGGTGCCGAATCCACGGAATCCAAACCAGCATCCTAAAAAACAAATAGAACTTCTCGCCAAAATAATTCAGAGCCAGGGCTGGCGGGCACCGGTGACAGTGTCCAATCGCTCTGGTTTTGTTGTTCGCGGGCATGGGCGTTTACAGGCGGCGCTGCTGCTTGGTTGTCAGGTTCCGGTCGATAAGCAGGATTACGCGACGGAGGCTGAGGAATGGGCTGACCTTATTGCAGATAACCGCATCGCTGAACTGGCTGAGATAGATGATGATGTGCTGGCCAAGCTGCTCCATGAGCTGGATGGACTGGATATCGATATGGACCTGACCGGCTTTTCTGTTAAGCAGCTGGATAATCTGCTGGCGGATGTCCGCACCGAAAGAGTCGAGGATGACCACTTCGATGCCGCGACTGTAGCGGAGAACATCATAGAGCCAGTATCAAAACGTGGAGATATATGGCAGCTCGGCAGGCATCGGCTCATGTGTGGGGACAGCACCTGCAAAGCGGATGTATCCCGGTTGATGGATGGGAAGTCAGCAGCCATGATATTTACGGACCCACCGTATAACGTAGATTATCAGGGCTGTACTAAAGATAAGCTCAAAATTCAAAACGACAATATGCCGACGGAGGAATTCAATCAGTTCCTGGCGTCGGCTTTTTCGTGCCTGTATTCAGCAGCGCAGCCTGGCGCTGCAATCTATGTCTGTCATGCAGACAGTGCTGGCAGTGATTTCCGGAAAGCTTTGGACGAATCCGGATGGTCTATCCGGCAATGTCTCATATGGGTGAAAAACCAGTTTGTACTTGGTCGTCAGGATTATCAATGGCAGCATGAGCCAATTCTATACGGCTGGCGTCCGGATGGGCCGCATCGATTTTTTGGTGGCCGTAAGCAAGGCACCGTTTTTGATGGAGATTCACCGGTAGTGCTGCAGGCGGATGGAGACAACACCTTGATATGCATTACGATTGGCGCGGAGCAGCTGGTTATACGCGCAAAGGAGGCTGAGGTCATATCGCAGGCTGACGATGCGCTCATGACGACATGGCGTGTTGAGAAGCCTATCCGCAATGGCGAGCATCCGACCATGAAGCCTATACCGCTTTGTGCGAGGGCCATTCAAAACAGCAGCCGTCCGCAGGAGATTGTGTTGGACAGTTTCGGCGGCAGTGGCTCAACGCTCATGGCGGCAGAGCAGACAAACCGGGTATGCTACACCATGGAATTGGATCCGATTTATGTAGATGTCATTCTAAAACGCTGGGAAACTTATACGGGGCAGAAAGCCGTGAAGCTTCCCAGCGTTTAATTTTGTATAGAAAAAAGACAGGTGCTTTTGGCACCTGCCGGCGAACTGGCGCGGAAACAGCAGAGAGAAGGTTTACTGGACGGTAAAAACTAAGCTGTTGTTTCCGTACAAGTGTTCGTTAATCTTTAT
>DCFU01000029.1:50782-64885 GCA_002319795.1 Megamonas sp. UBA1796 | reverse complement strand
CATGCCGAAGCCTGGTGCGTCTCTCACCTTGCATGTGTTAGGCACGCCGCCAGGGTTCGTCCTGAGCCAGGATCAAACTCTCCAATAAATATTGAAGAACCGATTGGCTCTTTGTTTCTTTAAGAAATTCGATTGTTTTCACAATCTGTTTGTTTAGTACAACTTACGTTGTACCCGCACATCTGGCTTGAACCATGTTTGATGATTCATTCTGCATTGTTTAGTTTTCAAGGAACACCGCTGTTTGCGTGAGCTGTTCTCACGAACCAGCTTTTATATATTACCTCAATTGCTTCAGTTTGTCAAGGGCTGCTCATGCGTCTTTTATGGCGCCATTCCAAGCTCTTTTTTTCGAAGCCCGCCATGCTGTTCGCTGACGACTTGTATTATATTACGCTATTCTTTATCTCTTGTCAACTCCTTTTTTTGCAGGATTTTTATCCAACTCTGTCTAATCTATGTCAATAACAAACATTAAGGAGTTTATATATGATAAATCTTAACAAGCTTACTACCGAAGCCAGTAATACCGCCAGCAGGCATATTGATCAATGTACTACCCTGCAAATGCTCCAAATCATAAATCAGGAAGATAAAAAAGTTGCTTATGCCATAGAAAAAATACTGCCACAAATTGCAGATGCCATAGATTGTATTACCATGCATCTAAAAAACGATGGACGCCTGTTCTATTTAGGAGCAGGAACTTCTGGACGCCTTGGCATTCTTGATGCGGTGGAATGTCCGCCCACCTACGGAACTGCCCCCGACTTGGTACAGGGCATTATTGCCGGCGGTTATAACGCTATTTTCAAGTCCCGCGAGGGAACTGAAGATTCAGAAATACTTGCCGCACAAGATCTGCAGGAACATGGCTTTTCGCCAAAGGACGTTCTGGTTGGCATTGCTGCCTCAGGACGCACGCCTTATGTGATTGGAGGATTAAAGCACGCTAAAGCTCTTGGCGCCGCTACCATTTCTCTGGCCTGTACCCCGGACTCCATCATTTCCGGCATTGCAGATTGCCCCCTTACCGTCATTACCGGGCCTGAAATCATCACAGGCTCAACCCGTATGAAAGCCGGAACCGCACAAAAACTTATACTGAATATGCTGTCTACAGCTACAATGATACAATTGGGGAAAGTATATGGCAACCTCATGGTCGATGTAAAGGCTTCAAATAAAAAACTAGAGGAACGCGCATGCCATATTGTCATGGAATCCACGGGTTGTTCCCACAACGAAGCAAGTGAAGCTCTGACAACGGCAAACGGCAGTGCAAAGTTGGCTATTTTTCATCTGTTATCCGGTGAACCTTTCGATAATGCCAAAAAACTTCTTACTGCTGCCGATGGATATATCGGTAAAGCTTTGCATAATCTGTCTAAAGGAGCGGGTTCACATTGAACTATCAAAAAATTGCAGAAGAAATCTTTGCCGCTACCGGCCCGGCCTCCAATATTTTACACATTGAACATTGTATGACACGCTTACGGCTTCAATTGGAGCATAAAGATATAAATATGCTATCTGAGCTGAAAAAAATCCCTGGTATACTTGGCATTCATGATACAGAACAAGAGCTGCAGATTATTCTTGGCCCGGGACGGGTCAACGAAGTGACATCGATCTTCCAAGATCTAGTAAATCATGATGCATCTCATCCCGTGCTAAACACTACAACCAACCTCCAAAGCCCGCAAATTGGCGACGGTAAAGAACTTCATGAACAGATACGCGCACGTAACCGTACACCAATCCGGCTTTTCTTCAAACGTATTTCCAGCATTTTTATTCCACTTATACCGGCTTTTATTGCTTGCGGGCTTATCGTGGGTATTTTAAATGTAATACTGCGTTTCGCGCCTGACTTAGCATCCTCGCCCTATATCAAACTACTCAGCATTGCTGGAAATTCCGTATTCTTCGGCATGAATCTATTTGTTGGCATTAATTCGTCCAAAGAATTTGGCGGTTCCCCCATGCTCGGCGGAGTACTGGCAGTCATCATTACACACCCGCAGCTTTCCGCTGTCACTCTTTTCAATGAGCCTTTAGTACCGGGGCGTGGCGGCATCATTGCAGTCCTGTTTGTCACAGCCTTTGCTGCCTGGCTCGAAAAGCGCTTGCACCATATCATCCCAGAAATCTTCGATTTATTTCTTACACCGCTGCTCATCATACTGCTTGCTGGATCCGCCGCTCTTTTCTTTTTACAGCCACTTGGTGGCATGATTTCCGAAGGCATTGGCACAGCCGCTACTTCTTCTATTGGCAGCGGTGGTGCCATAACCGGTTTTTTGCTTGGCGGAACCTTCCTCCCTATGGTTATGCTTGGTATCCATCAGGCGCTTACACCAATCCATGCTGAGCTCTTAGCCCGTAATGGCGTAACTATTCTGCTGCCAGTACTTGCCATGGCTGGGGCCGGGCAAGTTGGAGCTGCTTTGGCTGTCTATTTAAAAACCAAGAATGCCTTTCTCAAAAAAACGATTGTCTCTGCTTTGCCCGTAGGAATCATGGGCGTCGGTGAACCATTGATTTATGGAGTAACACTGCCCCTTGGGCGCCCATTTATCGGTGCCTGTATTGGCGGTGCATTTGGCGGAGCTGTACAAGCCTCTTTTGTAGTAGGCGCCTCCGGACTGGGCATTTCCGGACTGCCGCTGGCCGCCATAACCGATAATCCAGCAATCTACCTTATAGGACTTGCCACAGCTTATCTAACTGGCTTCATAGCTACATACCTCATCGGATTTACTGACCCAGAAGAAACAAAATAATTTAGGAGGAATCTCTATGCAAACCGGTATTTCAATTTATCCAGGTTTAGATAACAGCTTTGAAGAAAACGCACAGTTAATTGATACAGCTTCCCAAAACGGTATTACCCGTCTCTTTACTTCTTTTCATATTCCAGAGACAAACATCTCCAGATTTAAAGCAGAACTCGGTGAATTACTGCATTTCGCCCACCAGCATCATATGGAAATCATTTCTGATGTATCACCAGGTACTTTGAAGCTTCTTGGCATGGAACGGTTTCGGCTGTCGTCCTTCCAATTACTTGGAATCCACACGCTGCGCCTGGATTATGGGTACAGCATCGAAGAAATCGCCGAATTGAGCCGCAATACCCAGCATATGCGCATTCAGCTAAACGCGTCCACAATTACAAGCAAAATCCTCACAGACCTTTTGATTCAAAAAGCAGATTTCGATAATATTGATGCATTGCACAATTTTTATCCCCGCGAGGGCACGGGACTTTCTGAAGAAACGCTCGTAAGAAAGACCGCCATGCTCCACAAGGCCGGCATACAAGTCGGCGCCTTTATCCCAAGCCAGTATCGGCGCCGTTCTCCACTGCGCGCCGGACTGCCTACGCTTGAAATGCATCGCTGTTGCAGCCTGAGTCTTGCCGCACGGCATCTTGCTGCTATGGGCATGGATTCTATTTTTATAGCAGATTCCCTGCCGTCTGATGAAGAAATCCAGACCCTCAGCCGTCTGCGTGACAAGCAGGTGACACTCCATGCCAAGCTCCTCACAAATGACACACTGCAAATCGAACTTTTAAAACATACCTTTACCTCACGTGTTGATGAAGCACGAGATGCTGTACGCACGCAAGAAAGCCGAACTTTCCTGACAGATACGATTCTGCCAGAAAACACGAAAATACGGCCTTATGGCGCCGTAACAATCGACAATAAAGACTATTTGCGCTATATGGGCGAATTGCAGATTATTAAGCGTCCTCAGCCAGCAGATAAACGCACAAATGTTGCGGCTCAGGTCCTGAATGATGATACCTTTCTCATCAACTATATAGTTCCCGGCAAAAAATTTTCTTTTGAATTCATATAACCATTTTGCCAAACAAAAGGGCCTCATATTCCCAGGTTATGTCATTAACCGCAGGAATAGAGGTCCTTTCTTGTACAACCAGTTCTATTCTGTGTTTGTCTTTTTATATAACTCCGTATATTTGACTCTATTCTTCAATACAGCCCTCACATAAAGTTTAGTTTCCTCATAGGGAATTTCCTGTATCCTGTCAAAGTCCATAGCCCAGTTATTGTCCTGCATCCATGCATAGACATTTCCTTTTCCCGCATTATAGGCCGCCAAAACCAAAATATCATTTCCTGCAAATTCGCGCTGCAGTGAGGAAAGATACCACGTTCCGTAGCGTATATTTGTTTCCGGCTCATGAAGTTTTTCCACAGAAAATCCATCGTCCCCCATCTGTTCTGCAATCCATTCCGCAGTATCAGGCATTAGCTGCATAAGTCCAATGGCTCCGCGATGAGAATGTACATCATTCTTGAATTTACTCTCATTCATAATAACACTCGCGACCAACGCACTATCAACATGATATTCTTCAGCATAGTGTTCTACAAGCTCCTGATAGGGATAAGGATATAAATAATTTTTCTGTACAGGTTCGAACATCGTGAAAAAGTAGATGGCAAAGGAGAATATTAAAAGAAAAACGCCCACGCATAACGCATATTTTTTACGCATTTCTTCACGTCTTTTTTTCTGCAGACGCATGTGGAAGCTTAGTGTCATCCTATTCCTCCTGTCCTGCTAAATACGGCGTTAATGCTAAATCAACCTGCTGTATCATTGCCTCAGGCAAGCCCCGATTATCTATGACAACATCTGCTTTACCTTTTTTAACCTCTAAGCTCATCTGAGAGGCAATTCGCCGTCGGGACGCAATCTCATCAAAGCCATCACGCTCTTGAAGTCTTCTAAGTTGTGTAGCCTCATCGACATAAACAACCCATACTGCATTGACGAATTTATCCCAGCCTGTCTCAAAAAGCAGAGGAATATCTAAAACAACAAAAGGCTGCCCCTCTTGACGATACAACTCCAAACGTTTAAAAATTTCTTCCTGAATCAATGGGTGTGTCATATGATCCAGCCATTGGCGCTCTCTTTCATCCGAAAAGACAATCTGGCCAATCTTATTGCGTTGTATAACATTCTCTTTTGAGAGAACTCCGCGGCCAAAATGTTCCACAAATCCTTTCCATATAGGCTTGCCCTGCTGGGACAGTTCATGCGCAATCGCATCGGCATCCAGCAACGCCACTTTGCGTTGCTGCAGGTACCGGGACACTGTACTTTTCCCACTGGCAATACCACCTGTCAATCCAATAACAAACATCAAAGCCGCCCCCTATATTTTTTGACAATGCGGACAAAAATGTGTGCCACGACCGCCTACAACAATTTTTTGGATAATTTCCCCGCATTTACGGCAGGGCTTCCCCTCACGATGATACGCAAATAAATGTTCCTGATGCCGTCCCTTTTGGCCATTACCGTCACAGTAATCACGAAAAGTCGTTCCACCTTCGGCAATCCCGTCATGAATCACTTGGTTAATAGCCCCATGCAGCCTATTTGTTTCATCAGCGGATAGCGAAGCTGCCAGCCGCAAAGGATGTATACCCGCTAAAAACAGCGCCTCATCTGCATAAATATTTCCTAAACCACCAATTGCTTTCTGGTTTAAAAGAAAACTTTTTATTTTCGTCTTTTTATTTGATAAGGTCTGCTGTAAATATTCGACAGAAAATGCCTCTGTCAATGGCTCCGGGCCCATCTCTGACAAGCCGCGTATCCGCCAGAGCTCATCGGCATGCAAAGCATAAATTGCCCCCAGGGTGCGCGTATCACTATAGACTAACGCTGTACTATGATCCAGACGAAAAATAATTCTTGTATGCGCATCCTGTACGATACCTGTATCTGTATAAATCAGCCTACCGGTCATACGTAAATGAAAAACAAGATATCCTCCGTCATCCAAAACAAACAAAAGATATTTTCCCCTGCGTGCTAAACGTATAATCCTATGGCCCACAGTCCTGGCCACAAACCCAGGCACATCCGGCCACTTGATCTGTCTTGGCAGCCGCACCTCCGTGTCTGAAATCAGGCAGCCGCATATCTTATTTTCCAAAGAACGCCTGATAGACTCTACCTCCGGCAATTCCGGCATGAAAAAACCCCCTGTTACTTGGCCTCAGCCCAATTCTTTCCAACGTTGATGTCTATACGCAACGGAACAGACATTTCCACAACGTTTTCCATAGTATCCTTTAAAATTTCCGACACAAGTGCGCGTTCGTTTTCAACGACTTCCAATACCAGCTCATCATGTACCTGCAACAATATCCGGCTATGAACCTTTGCCTTTTTCAATCTTCGATAAGCAGATATCATAGCCAGTTTAATGATATCTGCTGCTGAACCTTGTATCGGTGTATTCATGGCCATACGCTCAGCCAGAGTACGCTGGTTATAGTTGGTGCTGCGAAGTGCCGGAAGATCTCTTCTTCGTCCCAGAATGGTTTTTACATAACCATCCTGGTGGGCATCCGCAACTACTTTATCTATAAAGTGCTTAATGCCGCTGCATTTTTTAAAATAACTTTCAATATAGCCTGCCGCTTCTTTGCGCGAAATATGTAAATCTCTGGAAAGCCCATAATCGCTGATACCATAGACTATACCAAAATTAACGGCCTTAGCCCGGCGGCGCAACTCTGACGTGACTTCATCCATCGGCACATCGAATACTTCCGAAGCAGTTCTTGTATGTATATCTTCATCTTTACGAAAAGCCTCAACAAAATTCTTATCCTGCGACAAACTGGCTAAAATACGCAATTCAATCTGTGAATAATCTGCTGACAGCAAACAATCATAACCTTCTCCCGGCTCAAAAAGCGTACGAATCTGTTTTCCTTCCTCTGTACGTACCGGGATATTCTGCAAATTCGGATCCGAACTGCTGAGTCGTCCTGTTGCTGTAACAGCCTGATTGAAATGTGTATGCACACGCTGTGTCCGTTCATCTATAAGCATATTGATACTATCCAGATATGTAGATTTTAGTTTACTCCATAAGCGATAAGAAAGGATTTTTTCTATAATCGGATGAGAAAAACGAAGTTCCTCGAGTACTTCAGCATTGGTTGAGTACCCACTCTTCGTTTTCTTAATAACCGGAAGCTGCAGCTTGCCAAACAATACCTCGCCCAGCTGCTTAGGAGAATTTATGTTGAATTTTTCTCCCGAAAAAACATAGATTTCTTCTTGTAATTTCTCGATACGCCCCGCAACTTCTAATGCCTTCGCCTGCAAATGATTGCGGTTCACATAAACACCCGTTTGCTCCATAGATGCCAAAACTTCTATAAGCGGAAACTCCACGTTCTCATATAAAAGCTCTAACCCAAGTGTCCTGAGCTTATCGTGCAAGCCACTACCAAGCCTTTCGATAGAATACGCTTCCCATACGGCTGCTTCGGCTGGAGCACGGATAATCGAAGGCACAGCCTCTTCCGGACAAAACTCCGCCAGCAGACGTGCAAGCTCGTATGTACCCGAAGCAGGCTCCACTAAATAAGCAGCCAGTTCTATGTCCAATACTTTTCCAGTAATTTTTTGTCCCACATGATACAAACGCTTTAAATCATAGCTATTTTTTTCCAAAGAATCATCCTGTAACAAATCCTGAAAAATGCTCCATGCAGGTGTATTTGCGGAAAAATAGGCTATGCGTCCATCACAGGAAACAGCTGCTCCCTCTAAGCGCAGCCAAGGAACCTGGCCCTCATAAGTACCTGAAAAAGAAAAATGCCCTATCTGCCGGACCCATACAGCAAATTCTCTTGACTCCGGCATGCCTTCTGCCATGAAATAGGCTGGCAGAACAACCTCCTTCGCGGGTTCAAAGGGCAGCTCTGCTTCATGAAATATACGTTTGAAGCCCTTGAGCACAGAACTCATCCCATATTTTTGGCAAAAATCCTGCATTTTATTATAATCCGGCTGAATTTTATACAATTCATTTCCAAATTTAACTGGTATATTGCAGTCGATCGTTGCCAACTGTTTTGACAATAATGCTATGTCCCTGTTCTCCCGCAAACGTTCTTTCAGCTTAGTGCCTGCTATCTCTTCCGTATGATCCAGAACGCTTTCCAAACTGCCATAGACCGCCAATAATTTGGAAGCCGTTTTCTGTCCCACACCCGGTACCCCTGGGATGTTATCCGAAGCATCTCCCATAAGCCCCTTCAGGTCTATAAGCTGGATTGGTTTGAGTCTATATACCTCCTGAAAAGCATCCGCATCAAAAGTATCCATATCTGAAATGCCGCGTTTTGTAAGCATGACGCGAAGATTAGGACGAATGAGCTGTAATGCGTCCCGGTCGCCTGTAACAACAAGTGTATCAAAATCAGCTTCTGCTGCCTGCGATGCCAGGGTTCCTATAATATCATCAGCCTCAAATCCCGCCATTTCAATAAAAGAGATTCCCCAGGCCTCCATGAGTTCATGCAGCAAGGGTATCTGTGAAGAAAGCTCCAGCGGCGTTGGTTTGCGTGTGCCTTTATACGCCTCAAACAAATCATTGCGAAAAGTCTTTTTCCCTTTATCAAAAGCAACTACCAACAAATCCGGGGATAATGCCTGTAATAGCTTGAGCAGCATCGTTGAAAATCCATAAACCGCATTGGTATATGCTCCATTCGCTGCCGTTAAAAGCGGCAACGCGTAAAAAGCTCGGTATAATAAGCTGCTGCCATCCAAAATCACAAAACGTTTTTTCATAATAGCCACCTCTTCTGCATCCATTATGCAAGCGATTTCAGAACAAATTGATTACGTGCATCCAACACACCAGTAAGATGATATAATACCGCAAGATCATTTGCACTACAATAAAGAATATCTTTTTTCACATACCCTGCGGCCTTTCCGTATGGGCTTACAAGAAAGCCATCCTCAGCATTCCAATCCAAAGCCAGTTTTAGCGCAGATGCAATCGGAAGCGCCGGCAAGTACCAGATATCATCCTTCATAACAGCTTTAGCCTGCATAGCCTGCCCATTGATTTCCATCCCAAAAGCTTTGGCAACATATGTAGGTTTCCCATCCGAAGCCTGAATTTTTTCCGCAATATCCGCATCACTTTCAAAATCACGTACCCCAAAGCCAGCCAGCCAATTATTAATGGCTGTTATATCCAAAGGCTGGCGATTATAGCCATCCGGATAAATATAATATACGATTGTGTTATCCGGAATTTTTTCTATCACAACACGATTATACATAATTTCTACAGGAGTACCTACACTTACCCTGTTAAACAAATCTTCGACATCCTTTTCTCTCATCCGTACACAACCATTTGAAACATATCCGCCTATGGTTTCCGGCCGGTTCGTGCCATGGATACCATAATTACCATAAAACTGCATCCAGCGATATCCCAACGGATTTTTTTCTCCCGACGGAATGGACACGGTTGGATCTTCCGGATCAACCCACTCCGGATTTTCATCTTTTTCCAAAATTGAATAATATCCTACCGGCGTAGGCGTTGTCACCTTTCCGGCGCCTATTGGATAAAGGCTGATTTTCTGATTATTATCATATACTGCCAAGGAACGGCTGGCTAAATTAATAACGATTTTTTTCGTATCCTTTTTTATCTCCTTAGGAGCTATCGTCTTATCCTCTGCCTTTTTTCCTTTATTTTCTTTTACTACGTTTTGATTTTTTTCATCTTTGAGTACATTTTCCGGCTTCTTCTCTGCTGAAACAGCCTGTCCTTGTGGTACTGCCGTCGCAGCATCGCCTTTCGCTGCAGCCAAAGCAGAAGAGTCCCACGACAACAGCATAAAAATTGAAACTACACATAAAAACTTTTTTAACATAAATTTTAATTCGCCCTTTTCTTTGAGATTCTGTTTATTACGGGAATTTTATGATGAAAAAAACCCTGCTTTACCATACTAGCACGGCAAAAGACTTTAAGCAATTCCCATAAATGTCCCATACGCATATTCCACAAAAAACACTACCCCACTCCAATAAAAAAGGCTTTGTGGTTAAAGCCCACAAAGCCGGGAATTACAATAAAACTCCACTTCTTTATGCCAAAATCTCCCTTGACCAGATCAGTCGAAGATCTTTACCCGCTCTTTGATACTCATTTTTTCTATCACAGACGGCTCATGCAATATTGCTCCAAAAGGCATTTGCGCTGTCAATTTCCAGCTGTCCGGCACATCAAAAAAAGCTTTAACCTTATCATCGATAATCGGATTATAATGCTGTATATTTACCCCCAGCCCCAGATCAGTCAATGCCGTCCAAACAGCAAACTGAAGCATTCCATTTGCGTGCTGTGCCCATACAGGGAAATTATCCGCATACGCAGCAAATTGTTTTTGCATATTTTTTATAGTTTCCGTTTCTTCAAAATACAGTATGGTACCGTAAGCAGCAGCAAATCCATTTATTTTCTCCTCAGTCTGCGCAAATCTGTCCTGCGGGACTATTCCTCGTAAAATTTCCTTTGTAATCTGCCAAATCTTATCATGTTTTTCCCCAAATGCCAGAACCACTCTGCTGGACTGCATATTGAAAGCGGATGGTACCTCATATACCATTTTTTCTACCGTAGCCGAAATAGACGAAGGCAATACGGCAATATCTCTGCCTAATGCATAATTAGTACGCCTGTTCGTTACAGCTTCCATGAACGTTCTCATAAATAACCCCTCCTCATAATAAAATCCAACTTACTATATATTATAACACAAATAACAAAAAAACAGTCTCTATACTGTAAAAAGGTCTTGTTTGACCAACATATAGCTTAAAGGAACTTATACATTTCTAAAGAAATTGCCAAATTTTCTTCTGCGTAGTATTCTAATGAGAGTTACGAAAGCACGGATTCATTTTATCCGTCTTTCCTGAACAATATATCTTATTTCATATTCAAAGGAGATCTTTATTATGTTAGATAAACTGCTGCAAAGCAGCAACGAATTGCTTTCCCACCCGGCAAGCCTTTTTGTCCTTTTGGCTGTCCTTCTTCTTGTTTTGCTCTTTCTATATACGCGTCATATAAAATTCACCACCAGCATGATTGTGTATATTGCCTTGATGCTTGCACTCACAATTCTCCTTCATCAGCTCCGTTTTTATCATATGCCGCAGGGAGGGAGCATAACTTGTGGCGCCATGTTACCGCTTCTCTTTATCTCGTATCGTTACGGCAGCGGCATTGGCGCACTTACAGGTTTTTTATATGGCCTTATCAATATGCTGCAAGACCCCTTTATCCTCCATCCGCTGCAAGTAGTCTTTGATTATCCCCTGCCTTATATGGTTCTTGGCCTCGCTGCGGTTCTGCCGCGCCATATGTACCTGAGCACGGCTCTCGCCTTTCTGGCACGTTTCTTTTGTCATTTCATCTCCGGAGCTGTATTTTTTGGTTCCTACGCTCCTGCAGGAACTTCTCCCTACCTCTATTCTTTCACCTTCAACGCCACTTACCTCATACCGGAATTCTTTATTTGTTTTCTTTTGTTAAAAGTTCTCCCTGTCAGTAAGCTCCTACATGCTATGGATCATTCCTCGAGTATCCATTATATTTAATCTTGTCTTATTCTATCAAGGGTATTGTCACAGTAAAGAGGCTCACTGACAATGCCCATTTTTTTGCAAAAAAAGAAGGCCATTACATTGTAACAATGGAATTGACCTTGCATATATAATATTCCCTACTGCAACAATTTCCATGCAGAAAATAGCTGCTCAAACATTTTTATCCACCACTACAAACATATTATTTTACCCTAAAAGCACCATATAAAGTGGTATCGTAAAAATCGACAAAATAGTCGTTACAGATACAACAAGCGTAGCATACTCGACATCAGACTTGTAGAAACTCGATAAAACAACAATCTGAACCATTGCCGGTAAAGAAGCCATGATTATGAACACCCGGAACATAAGATCCGGAATCGGGAGTATCTGCGCAATCAGGTAAATACTCACCGGGCTTACGACAAAACGCCCCATCAACACCCAAAACAGATCCGCGTTCATGCGTATCTTGTGCAGATCCATACCGAAAAGCGTAATCCCCACAAAAATCAAGGCAAGCGGCGTCGTCATATTCCCCAGATAATGCGCTGCCTCCATGACAAAATCCGGCATGACCGCACCAACTAAGATAAATACGATTGCAAACAGAAATCCCAGCATCGGCCCGGAAAAAATACGTTTCAACGTGGCCGCACTGAACAAGGCAACCTTCGGACCTCCACCAGCATCAAGACTCAAAGAATAATTACCGACTGTCCAAAAAAATGTCGTATTAGCGAAGAAATAAAGCAGCGTATACGGCAGCGCCTTTTCCCCAAAAAGAGCAAGCGTTACCGGTACACCAACAAAAATAGAGTTTGAGGTTGTAAACGAGGCATGGAACACACCCAGATGATGTTTATCCACGGAAAACACCCGTCCAATCACTATACTTATCGCAAAGCAGGCAATCATCGATAAAAATGGAACCGCTGCGCCATAAATCAAATGATGAAGCTCATCCCTCGTAAAAGCATGTACTAAACTATAAAACAAAAAAGGTGGCAGCGCTACATAATTGACGAGCTTGGGCAGAATTGCCTTTGTTTCCGGATTGAACCATCGCTTATACGCGAGAAAATAACCAGCCATTCCAATGATAATAAGTGTAAGGACACCTTCTATGGCCCGTAAAAAAATTTCCATATCTCTTACTTCCTTATCCGTCGATTTTTGTTTATGAAATCATCTACGCCTTTGTTCCGATTCCTTTCGCCATGAACCACTGTACCCACAGTGGCTGAATCCCAGCTTCCAGAAGAAGTTCTTCCAGCGTAGCAATCCGGCGTTGTTCCACAAAGAGCCGCACGCGGTTTTTTTCAACCATCCGATAAATGTAAAAATTTTGCCCGCAGGTACCCGCTGCAGGGAATGCAACCGTATATTCATGATAAAATTCATCCGACATGGACTCATAGGCATCTGTCGGCCGCGACGCATAAACCGGCCATGCCGCTGGCTGCAAAGCCTGCAGATCATTAATTTCCGCAGCCAGTTTCTCCTGCAGAGACCGATACGCCGATAAATCCGCCGCAATCGCCTTCGTATCGCGGAGAATCACTGAAGAGATGAGATTGCATAAGGCTTGCTGATCCTGTATGTCATAGGAAAGGAATTCCGCAACCATCGGCTCATCATGCAGGCATCGCTGCAAGACATCTCCCATGTGCATCCGGGCCTGCAAAACAATGTTTTCATCCGCCTTATGCATCGTTTCACAAAGATTATATATCCTCTGCCCGTATTCCATGGAACATAAAATCTCATCTTCCGCACACGTACCGCAATACCCGATAGCATGGTTCGTAAAAGGCTCCTCTGCCTCTATACGCTGTAGCACCGGAAAATCGAGTCCGAGCTTCTCATAATTTCTTCGCTGCGCAGCTAGCCGGCTTTTCGAGAAATAGGTCACTCCTGTATGATGATATCTGACTTCAACTTCCTTACCGCACTTCTGACAATGATACATCTTGCCTGTAAGATTTACCGGAATATACTTATCCGGCTTGGGGATAAAGAACTCATAGGGAACTGTTTCTACAAAGCTGTAATTGAATACACCAGACAAATTCGCAGTGATACTCAAAAAACCATTTTGCTTTTCCATTTTACACCTCAATTTTTAATACTGCCACGGCCAGCAGCATAACAAAAAAAAACCCGGAACCAAGTTCCGGGCTACATTGTCTGGAGGCGACACCCAGAATCGAACTGGGGAATAGGGGTTTTGCAGACCCCGGCCTTACCGCTTGGCTATGTCGCCACATCTGGAGCGGAAAACGAGGCTCGAACTCGCGACCCCCACCTTGGCAAGGTGGTGCTCTACCACTGAGCTATTTCCGCATATATACGTAACCTTGGGCTTTTATTTCTTTTGGAGGCGACACCCAGAATCGAACTGGGGAATAGGGGTTTTGCAGACCCCGGCCTTACCGCTTGGCTATGTCGCCATATCTGGAGCGGAAAACGAGGCTCGAACTCGCGACCCCCACCTTGGCAAGGTGGTGCTCTACCACTGAGCTATTTCCGCATATATAATCTCAAAAGAAAAATGGCGACCCGAATGGGACTTGAACCCATGATCTCCGCCGTGACAGGGCGGCATTCTAA
>DCFU01000029.1:0-50532 GCA_002319795.1 Megamonas sp. UBA1796 | reverse complement strand
GGGCGGCATTCTAACCAACTAAACTACCGGGCCATTACAAAATTTCATGACGCTGTATCAGCGACAAATATTATTATACCGATTCATCCATATCTTGTCAACGCGTAGATGAAAATTTAATTCATCTATTTTAAAAAAAAATCCGAAACCACCTTCTATGATGGCTTCGGATATACAAAATCATTCTTCATATTCAATCGCATTTTCCTCACACCAATCACGAGCCACATTCCGTAAATATTCAAGCATATACAACTGCCAGTTTTCAGTCAACAGCATTTTTTTTAACTGCCGTTCAAAACGAGCTACTGCCCCAGAACCTTGTACGACTTGTAAAAGTACGCTTCTTTGGTCTGCATCCTCTAAATCAGAAGCAAATCTCCGCATTATTTCCTTTTCTTCATCATACACATTGGGCAGTGCAACATATTGCTGCCATTGGTCCTCAATAGAAAAAACATGCTCCAGTCTTTCTTCCTCAGACTCATCCCGATCAGCCATATCCTCAGAAAAATCTTCACCGAATAAAACCACCCTGCCATTTGCTATATCTACATAGCCCTGCATCACATCAGATTTTTTCAACGCTGTTACTATATCCGCCAAATTTACCTTCAATCCCGCTACCCCATTTCAAGTTGATAAGCCTATTATAGGGTATCATGGAACAGAATTCAAATGTAATCTCAAATCTCAAACATCTTTTCTGTCTTGTCAAGTATGCAATCACGGCGTTTCTTTGACGCGGAAAAATAATCATATACGGCCTGGCGATCCTGCAGCTCAATAGAGGATATTACCTCTCCAAGTATGCTTTGCAATTCTCTTAGATTTTTCACAATAGCCTCTGGGTTCGTCATGCAAATATCCGCCCACATATCTGAATTAGATGAAGCAATCCGTGTCGTATCCTTGAATCCCCCACCCGCAAGCTTTAGACAGGATTCCATATCATCAGCACTCCGGTTGAGCAATGTAACCAACGCAGCAGCAGCTATGTGTGGCACATGGCTGATGACAGAAGCGCAGCGATCATGCCTGGCAATATCCAAAGTAGTAAAATTTGCTCCTGTAAAGCAGAGTACCGACATAAGTTTTTCATGAGCCTCCTTCGGTGCACCGGTATCTTCTACAATGACATAACATTTATTGACAAACAAATCCTTATTTGCCGCCTCAACACCACTTTTTTCCTTGCCTGTCATTGGGTGACCAGCAATATAGTATATATCCGGGGGCAATAGATCCCGGATTCCCTGCCAGATGTATTGCTTCGTACTCCCGGCATCGGTCAGTATCGTCCCTGGGCGCAGATATGGCAATAATTTTTGTACCATAGGCACGATTTGAAGTACCGGCGTACTCAAAAAAACAATATCTGCATCTTTTACGACTTTCTCGATATCCGGTGAAGCCATATCAATGGCCCTGCACGCTAAGGCAGCATCCATCGAAGCCTGCGTACGCGACATACCTGTAATGTAAATATCGTCGCCCATCTTATCCTTCAAAGCCAGTCCCAAAGATCCTCCAATAAGGCCTACACCTATAATTGCCAATTGTATCTTTGCCATTTATTTTCTCCCCATAGCCTGCGCGATACGGTGTACCTCATCCATAAGAACCCTGAAATTTTCTGGTCGCAGGGACTGATCTCCGTCACTCAACGCAACCTCCGGATGCGGATGTACTTCTATCATGAGTCCGTCTGCGCCAGCCGCTATAGCCGCCCGGGACATCGGCAGCACCATCTGCCAACGGCCTGTGCCATGACTTGGATCCACAATAACAGGCAAATGCGACAATTCCTTAACAGCTGCCACGGCACTGAGGTCCAGTGTATTACGTGTAAAGGTCTCATATGTACGGATGCCTCGTTCGCAAAATATTATATTTTCGTTTCCCTCACTGATAATATATTCTGCGGCATTCAACCATTCATTGATTGTTGCAGAAAGACCCCGTTTCAAAAGCACTGGCATTTGTGTCTTGCCAACCGCCTTTAAGAGCTGGAAATTCTGCATATTGCGGGCACCAATCTGCAACACATCGGCATACTTGCACAAAAGTCCGATATCATTCATGTTAACGATTTCAGTTACAACTTTCAATCCAACTGCATCCCCTGCCTGACGGAGCATCTGCAGCCCTTCCTCCTCCAATCCCTGAAAATCATAAGGTGAGGTACGCGGTTTAAATGCACCGCCTCGCAGAAATTGCGCACCCGCCGCCTTAACACATTGCGCAGCCTCCATGAGCTGGTCCATACTTTCCACTGCGCATGGACCAGCCATAATCGCCAGATGTCCGCCGCCTACCTTGACTCCGCCAACATCAACAATGGTATCCTCCGGCTTGAATTCACGGCTTACAAGCTTATATTTTTCTGTGATTCTCACAGTCTTTTCTACACCGCTAAAAGCATTCATCTGCAAATTCGCGATTGCTTTTTTATCACCAATAACGCCTACAATAGTTCTCGATTCGCCCGTAGACATATGGTACTGAAGACCCCTTTGCAATATCTTTTGCTGGACCTTTTCCAAATCATCCTGTGTAGACGTCGGACTCATTACGATAATCATAATATATGCCTCCCTTTTAATTAAATAAATACACAAAAAAAGCCCGCCCCCCTCTACAGGGACGAGCTTATAACCCGTGGTACCACCCTGCTTGCCGGAAAGCAAGCCTCTCTCTTCGAGTACTGACATACTCTAGCCTATGATAACGGTGGCATCCGGCCCGGCCTACTTCATTTCAGCCTGCTGCTCACAGGTGTATTTCCATGGCCCCAACCACTGCGTTGCACCTACCCGCAGCTCTCTGTAAAGATCTCAGCCATTTACTTTTCCTGTTCATCACATTTTCTCTTGATGGATGTTACTATATCAGCTAAGCATCTCATTGTCAACAAAAAATTTAAAAATCTTTTTCAAGAATACAATTTTCCTTTCCAAGCATATTTTTTGATATATCCCATGGATAACGGCCAAAATATTGGCCATATTTTTAAAATAATTTACGACTCATCACGCACCTATGTGATGATATTTCATCGCCTTTTTTAAAGCATCCGATGTTCTGTTGGAAACGCATAAGCTACCTGCCTGAACGTAAGAAAAACTACACCATCCTATACCTCAAGTAAATCATATTTTCTTGAAATCAAGATATGGTTCAAATCTCTCGTTGACCTGATCGAATGTCGCACAAATATGCTGCCTTGTTTCATGTAACTCCTCGCTTTTACAATATTTTAGTTTGTTTATCATGGTAGCAATATCATTTATGTATCTCACCAATACATCATCAAATAAAAAATTCTTCTCTCGCGTCTTAAACGAAAATTCATTAACAGCTGTATCTATGCGTTCGTGATAAGCATGCCAATGATTCGGACTCTCTGGTGTCTTTATGTCTTTATGTCCAAAATTATCCAAGATATTGATCGTTGCATCATAAATTTTATACCGCTTTTCGTACAAGGAAAGATTTATCTGACAAACCATTAGTTTCTCTTCTTCTGCCTCAATCTTGCTTTGATGAAAATGGATGCTAATGGTAACACAAATCATAATCAGCGCTGCAATCGCCTGAATAAACGCACCACGTGCACCCCATATTTCAGGATAATCTCCCATATCTACATAAAGTAAAGCACTTAAACCATACAAAGCCAAACCTGTCCCCAGAAGCATTTGAGCAAGTATCCCTAATTTATACCATATATTTTTTTGCATTTCCTATCACTCACTTTTATAAATATCTCACAACAATATGAACTATATTCTCCAGAACGTATTTCGTATGATTCAATAATAGTCCCCACTTTAAAATAAATTTTTTCATTCATAGTATAACTCTACGCCTACGCCAGCCTCTTTTACAGTTGTCACAGCTGCAAGGGCGATTTTAGCATTAAGGTCTGTACAATGTGCTGCATAAACTTCCCTTGCTTTTAACTCCCTAAAATAATCACATGTTTTTTTCATTTTCTCAGGTGGTGTATGCAAAAGATGAAACCCGCCGATAACATGAGTCACTCGTTCTTCCTTACAAATTCTTTTTGCCTGTTCAATGATATTGCATATGCCGGAATGTGAACAACCGGTTATGACAACCAAACCATTTTTTGCATGATAAACCAGTGCACTATCATCAACCACATAATCAGGAATATTTTTATTATTTTCTTGAAAAGTCCCTACGGGAATTTTAGATTCAAAATCATTGGATCGTTCAATTTCTCCTAAAAAGACCAGCCGGTCCGTAAGCCAAAGCGGAGACCGGCTTAAGCTTAAAGAAAAGTATTCTTCCAAAACATTTTTTTTAATGGGGCAACCAATCTCCGCACCATTTTCAGATCTTTTTAAAAAGACATCCGGATGGGCAATGAGTCTTGGCTTCGCTAACATTTTCTGACGCTTTTGTTTGATCAAATATGTTAAGCCTCTGGTATGATCATTATGTCCATGTGACAAAATAACTCCTGAAAGATCAGCAAGCGAAATATGCATTGCCAAGGCATTTTTTAAAACCACATCCGAATAACCAGCATCAAATAAATATTTATGCCCGGACTCCTCAATAAAATAAGATACGGCAGGTTCTCCCAAGTAATATGCATCTATCATAGTGTGATTATCTACTAACATGGTAATTTTCATAACATCCCCACCTATACATGGATTTTCTTTCCAGTATAGCATTCCCAAACAAAATAAAAAAGCGGCTATCCATAAAAGATAACCGCTTGCGTGCATCTATTGCTCCTTTAAATTTTACCCTTCAAAATACAGCTGAACGCAATATAAAACCTATGTTTTTCACATTCCACTTTATCATAAGGTTTTTATCATCGCAGTTTCATCGCAATTCGGGAATTTGGGACAATCAATACAATCCTTCCACACCTTATGGGGAAGTTCTTCTTTCGTAATGATTTCAAAACCCAAAGTTTGAAAGAATCCTGGCTTATAGGTCAGTGTAAACACCTTATCCACACCAAGAATTCGCGCTTCCTCTATGAGGCGTTTGACAATTTCCGCCCCTATCCCCTGCCGTACGGTCTCCGGCTGAACTGCCATGGTTCGAATTTCTGCCAACCTGTCCCATGTAATATGCAGCCCTCCTACACCAAGGATTCTTCCGTTTCCTTCCGCTACAATCATATCGCGCAGAGTCTCATATAGCGTGTTACGTGAGCGTGCCAGCATAACGCCATCATGCGCATAATTATTGACCAAATCATAAATCGCCTCTACATCTGCAAAAGCAGGTTTTCTATACAGCATAATCCATACACCTCTAAGTATAATTATACATCATAGTCTTGTTTTTATGCAATATAATTTTTTAAGTTTATATATACCAAGATGTACATCATAAAGTTTCCGAATCCCTGACAAGGTTGTTTGACAATGTGATTTTTCAAAACCTGCTTTTTTTCTGCATGTTGATTGTGTTTTCTAAATCAAACAACATATCGAATGATTTTTAATATAGAAGCTTTACCTAAAAGAATTGACATTATCCTACTTAAGGTGTAAATTTTCACATATAATGTGTTTTTAAATTTATTCATCATTAAAAAATATTCGCAGGAGGTTTTACTTATGGCAAGATTATATATTCCGTTTGCATGTGCCGCTTTTGTGTGTGGCATCACACTTTCCTATGTCCTCACCTCAGACCTTATGCCGGCTTTCCCGGTTGCAACAACCCTCATGGGTCTTGGTATTTCCCATATTGTTGGTGTGCTCTTCGGAAAACCGGAAAGTCTTTTCGTACAAGATGAAAATACAGAAGCTTCATATGTCTACAATTTAATCCAAGATATATAATAACACACTAAGGCCGTTCTGCCGCACATGGCAGAACGGTCTTTTTTATCGTCAGGAAGCAATTCTTTGCAGAAAATTTGACATAAGCTTATACCCTTGCGGTGTCAAAATAGATTCCGGATGAAACTGCATCCCCTCTATATCATATTCCCGATGGCGGATACCCATAATAGTTCCATCTGCAAGCTCCGCAGATATCTGCAAAGCATCCGGCAAAGAAGCACGTTCCAGAATCAGGGAATGATACCGGGCAACCTCAATGTTTTGTGGAATTCCTTCATAGCTTCCATCTCCCGCATGATGTAACAGCGAGGTCTTTCCATGTACAGGTGCCTTAGCTCTGATAACTCTGGCACCAAAAGTTTCACCAATAGCCTGATGCCCAAGGCAGATGCCCAAAATAGGTATCTTTCCCTTTATTTTTTCTATAAGTGTTTCCGTAATCCCTGCATCTCCAGGCATACCAGGACCAGGAGATATGACCACAGCATCATAGCCTTGTATAAGAGCTGACTCCACACACATGCAATCATTACGTACAACTTCCACCTCAGCCCCCAAAGCCGATAGGAGCTGGTATAGATTATAGGTGAAGGAATCATAATTGTCCAACAGCAATATCATGGTTTTCCACCTCCTCAATAACTTTAAAAAGTGCTTTCGCTTTTTGCAGGAATTCCTTATATTCCTGTTCTGGCACAGAATCTGCCACTATGCCTGCACCGGCCTGTACGACAGCCTCATTGCCTTCGATACACATAGTCCGGAGCGTAATGCACATATCCATATTGCCGCTAAAATCCATGTAACCGACTGTGCCAGCATACGTTTTTCGCTTGACGGGTTCCAACTTATGTATAAGCTCCATCGCTCGTAATTTAGGTGCACCACTCACAGTTCCTGCCGGGAAACAGGCCTTCAGCACATCCATAGGGGTATAGCCTTGTTTTAATTCTCCTGTAACCTCCGATACCATATGCATAACATGCGAAAACTTTTCAACCTCACGCAGCTTGGTTACCTTCACACTGCCTGCACAGCTGATACGTCCGAGATCGTTGCGAGCCAGATCCACGAGCATGGAGTGCTCGGCACATTCTTTAGCATCTGCCTTCAGCTCCGTCTGCAGTACTTCATCCTCAGCGGCGTCTTTTCCTCTGGGCCTCGTACCTGCAATAGGATAAGTAACGATTTGTCTGCCGGAAACTTTCACGAGCATTTCGGGTGACGCCCCGACAAGCTTTACCGTGCCGAAATCCAGATAAAACATATACGTAGACGGATTTATCTGCCGCAACCGACGGTAAAAAAGAAAAGGCGGCTTGGTAATCTTTTGCCTGAACTGGCGGGATAACACAATCTGAAAAATATCACCCGCAGCAATATGCTCCTTAGCTGTCCTGATAGCCATTTCTACTTGCTGCGGCATACCAGAGAAACGTTTTATGAGCTCCACTTTTTCCTTTCTGTTCTTATTTATTTCTGGCACAATTACTTTGGAATTTGCCAACTTCTCACAAGTCTGGAACAGTTTCTTTTGGATCATATCATAAACTTCATCCGCGGACCTGCCATCCAATGCTGCTAAATAGACGAGCCGCGAACAATTTTTTTGGTGATCGAATACAACCAGCATACGGCAGATCATAAACTGCCCTAAAAGTTCGTCATCTTTCAATGCGAGGCCCCGTACACGATCAAAAGTGGAGACGATCTCATAATTCAGATAACCTACCAGCCCGCCGTTTGCCAATGGCAGCAATATATCCTGAGCTGCTGTATGGAAGGACTCCATGTACTGATTGATGGTCTCAAGCGGCGTTCCGTCAATACAACGCATGCGGTCATTTTCTTGTATAAGCAGCCGTGATCTATAAATCTGAAGCTGTACAAAGGGCTCTATACCAATAAACGAAAATCTCCCAAGCTGATGTCCCACATCGACAGATTCAAGAATAAAACCTTTTTCCCCGCCTACCAATTTATAGTAGATGGATACAGGCGTATCTATATCTGTCGATATCTCTGTAGAAACCGCAATAAGATTCGTCTCTTCGGCAATCTTTCTAAATTCTTCTCTGGATGGCTGCAGCTTCATCTATTTCACTCCCTCATCAAGTGCCTGGCGAATGGTGGCGATAAGTTGGGCAGCGCCCCTTATGTCTTTCTCCTGCAAAAGTTTTACTACGGCACTGCCCACAATAACGGCATCGGCTTTGTCCGCTGCCTCACGAGCGGCTTCGGCGGAACCAATACCAAAGCCCACTGCCATCGGCACATCCGTAAACCTTCTCGCCTGCTCTATGACACGATGGATGGGTGAATAATCAATTTTCCTTACGCCTGTAACCCCATTGACAGAAACGCAATATACAAAACCATTGGCACTTGCACATATTTTATCCATACGGCTGGAATTCGTCCCCGGTGTCACGAACTCTATAAGGTGAAATTCATGTTCCTGACAAATCCGACGCATATCACCCGCTTCCTCATGCGGTACATCCGGCAGTATAAGCCCATCCATGCCAGCAGCCTTAAACTCCCTGACAAACCTCTCAAAACCATAATTCAACATATTATTGATATACCCCATTCCAATAAGCGGTATATCGGAAAATTGCCTGATTTCGCCAACCAGCTCCAAAACCTTTTGGACGGTCATGCCATTTTTTATTGCTGTCACAGCAGCAGCCTGTATTACAGGCCCATCTGCCATCGGATCCGAGAATGGGATGCCGAGTTCAATGACATCAGCCCCTGCTTTTTCTGCTGCTTTGACGGCATCTATCGTGGTTTTTATATCCGGTGCTCCCGCCGTAATATAGATAAACAACCCTTTTTTTCCGGCTTTTTTGATTTTTGCCAGCTTCATTTCTAAGCGTGTCATATGATTTCCTCCCCCATAGCCTTTGCTACCATCTGCACATCTTTATCACCGCGGCCTGAAAGACAAACGACTACAACCTCATCCTTTTTTGTCTGTGGCATGAGCTTTTCCAAATAAGCCAAGGCATGTGAGCTTTCCATAGCCGGTATGATTCCTTCTATACGCGATAATCTCTGAAAGGCAGCAAGGGCCTCTGTGTCATTTACCGATACATACTGCGCGACTCCGGCATCCTTAAAATAAGAATGTTCCGGCCCTACGCCTGGATAATCAAGGCCAGCAGATATGGAATATGCCTCTACGACCTGGCCGTCGTTATCTTGCAGCAGATAGCTGTAAGCACCATGCAGGATTCCCGGCCGGCCTTCGCCAAGTGTTTTGGCATGGTCGCCATTTGCATTGCCACGTCCGGCGGCCTCTACCCCTATCTTTTTTATGTGCCTGTCATTGCGAAAATCATAAAAGGTGCCCATCGCATTGCTGCCGCCGCCCACGCAGGCTAAAAGGTAATCAAGCCGCCCGCCGTTTTCTTGTCGGATCTGTTTCCGGATTTCCTGTCCAATGACAGATTGAAAGTCCCGAACCATTTCCGGATAAGGATGTGGCCCAACCACTGAACCAATAATATAATACGTATCCTCGATATTGGCCGCCCAATATCGTATGGCCTCACTGGTAGCATCTTTCAAGGTTCCGGTTCCGCTTGTCACCGGAATAACCTTTGCCCCCAAAAGCTTCATACGGAATACATTGAGCTTTTGCCGTTCCACATCGGCAGCCCCCATGAACACATGGCACTCAAAACCGAACAACGCGGCAACCGTTGCACAAGCAACACCATGCTGCCCTGCACCTGTCTCAGCTACAATCCTTTGTTTACCCATGCATTTCGCCAGGATTGCCTGTCCCAGCGCATTATTGATTTTATGTGCCCCAGTATGCAGCAAGTCCTCGCGCTTCAAATAAATTTTTGCCCTGTCATAATGCCTCGTAAGCTTTTCAGCATAATAAAGCATGGTTGGACGTCCTGCATACTCGCATAAGTATCTCTTCACCTCTGCCTGAAAAGCCTTGTCATTCTTATAGCTGGCATAAGCTGTTTCAAGTTCTTTTAATACTGGCATTACAATTTCCGGCACATACTGCCCGCCATATTTTCCAAATCTTCCTATTGTCATCCTGTTTTCCTCCATACTCTGTCAAATTTATAAACCAGACAATTCTTTTGTTTGCTGTGCAATGTCTCCTGCCGTAACCAAACCTTCACCGACGAGTATGCCATCACAACCTGCTTCTTTCAGTAGTCGGGCATCCTCCAGCGTATGGATGCCGCTTTCACTTATGAGTATGCGCTTCGGATCCGCATAGGGAAGCAGTGCAAGGGTATTCCCTATGGATGTCGTGAAGCTGCTAAGATTTCGATTATTAATACCTATGAATCCTGCTTTTGTATCGAGTGCCTTCTCCATATCTACCATATCGTGCACCTCGACAAGCGCATCCATTCCCAATTCTCCCGCCAAATCCAAATACTCTGCAAGCTGCTGTTTTGCGAGGATACGCACAATCAGCAGCACCGCGTCTGCTCCTAAGAAACGCGACTCATAGATCTGATATTCGTCAATAATGAAATCCTTCCGCAATACAGGCAGCTTGCTTGTATTGCAGATACTTTGCAGGTCGGTATTTTTTCCTAAAAAATGTGGATCTGTATGAACAGAAAGCATGTTTGCCCCATTATCTTCATAAATTCCAGCCAGCTGCTCAACAGAAAAACTTTGGCAAAGCCTTCCCTTTGCCGGAGACTGCAGCTTGCATTCTGCTATAAGGCCCCACTGTCCCTTTTGCAAACAACCCGCCATCCGGGCATTTCCCTTCTTCAAATCTTCCTTAAGCACGCAGAGTGGATTGGTCCGTCTGGCTTTGGCTACAATATCCTGTTTTTGTTCTACAATATCTGCTAATAAATTTGCCACTGTGCGTCCCTCATTTCAAGCTTTTTGCAACATCCATAAACTGCTTTATTTTTACACCTGATTTTTCACCATTTTCCTCAACCCCACCCGAAACATCAATACCGAAGGGGGCAAATATTTCTGCGGCCATTTGTACATTTTCCACGGAAATTCCCCCTGCCAGGAAAAAAGGCCTTTTCAAATGCTGCAGAGTTGGTGCCGCCTCCTGCCAGGGAATCTTTTTACCTGTGCCTCCCTTCTGTCCAGGTAAAAAGCTGTCCAAAAGAATAAATTTTGCTGGACAGGCATGCACTGCTTCCAGCGAAAAATCATCTCCCCAGCGAAAAGCTTTTATGACAGGCTGCTTTATAGAATCTATGTAGCCTGCATCTTCACTGCCATGCAGCTGTACATAATCAAGCCCGACAAGCCTGGCAATTTCATTTACATACTGGGAATCGGCATCTACAAATACACCGACGGTCTTACATTTCTGTATTTCACCGGATATCTGAGCTGCCTGTGCAGGTGCGATCCGACGCCGACTATCCGCAAAGACAAACCCGATAAGATCTGCTCCAGCGGCTTCCGCTGCCTTTGCCGCTTCCAACGTACGTATACCGCAAATCTTTACTTTCATACTGCGACAACTTCCTTTTCATTACTTACAGTAATGAGTGCATCCAGCTTTTCCATAGCCCGGCCGGAATCTATCGTTTCCACGGCTAGTTTCAATCCCTCTTCAAGCGAGACAACACGATCTGCTACATAAAAGCCAGCTGCAGCATTGAGCAGCACAATATCACGTCCTGGACCCTTTACGCCCCGCAAGATATCGCGAAGGATAACAGCATTCTCTTCTGGCGTACCTCCGCGGTAATCTTCAATGGAGCCACTGGAAAATCCATACGCAGCCGGATTTATTTCATAATCAAAAACCTGCTTGTTGCTAAGTTCACTTACCATGGTTCTTGTATGCGTAGAAATTTCATCCATTCCATCTGCACTATGAACGACCATCGCATGTTTTACGCCAACCGTTCCCAGCACTTCGGCAATCTTATGTGTCAACGCACCGTCATATATGCCGACAAGCTGATAATCCGTATGTGCAGGATTAATGATGGGCCCCAGTAAATTGAATACTGTACGGAAGCCCAGTTCCTTACGCGTCTTTGCTACATAACGCATAGCCTTATTCAGCGCAGGCGCAAATAAAAAGCCTATGCCTATGCGTTCGATTTCTTGCTGCACACGCGCTGCCGCCAAATTTACATTGACGCCTAAAGCAGCAAGCACATCTGCACTGCCGCTGGAGCTGGAAACGCTGCGATTACCATGCTTCGCCACACATACGCCGCCACCTGCCAGCACAAAAGCCACAGTCGTAGAAATATTAAACGTATTTTTGGTATCTCCGCCAGTACCACAATTGCACATGACCGGCCTGCTATGCTCCACACCTTCCGCGTGACGAAGCAACGTGCACGCAAAACCAGCAATCTCGTCACTTGCCTCTCCCTTCAATTTTAATGCCGTCAGAAACGCCGCCAGCTGTGATTCCTGTGCCTTACCATGCATAATAACCTCCATAGCTGCTGCCGCCTCATCCTGCGAAAGATTCTTACCATCCATAATTTTTGCCACATACTGTTTTAACATTTCCATACACTCCCTTAACTGCTGATTTCAATAAAAAAATAAACCATTTCGCTCCCGCATGGAATGAATATTCCACACAGGGGCGAAATGGTTTTTCGCTGTACCACCCTTAGTTCAAATCTGTTCTATAAAAAAACAAAAATCCATTTTACCCTTGTAGGGGTAAAATGGATTTATCAGCCACCCTATAAAACAAATTTCTCATCTTCAGGTACAGGACTACTCCGATACCCTAGCCAACTAACGGTGGCAACCGTTCCAGCCTACTCACCTGCAGCGCAGGTTTTCAGTGGACTCTCACAGGACCATTCACTACGTGCCTCTGGTTGGCCATCTCACCTCCGGCTTCCCGGTCACCAACTCGCTGAACAAACGCTATACGTACCTACTATTTCCCGCTCAATGATTTAAAAATATCAAATTATTATTAGAATACATTTATAATATCCTACAGTATCGAATATGTCAATACATTTTTGTAAACTTCTTGCTTTTTTTACGAATAACTTAAATGATTTGTAAACATATGCAAAATATCCACAGTATCAAAACATCTTATTTCATATAAAGATGAATAGCGAAGATAAAAGACAGCACATACATGAGCGGATGGATTTCACTCTTTTTGCCCGTAACCAGTTTCAAGAGTGTATAAGAAATAAAACCAAAGGCCATTCCTTCCACAATATTTCCAGTCAGCGGCATGAGAATAATCGTAAGGAAGATTGGCATACCATTGGTGAAATCCGAAAAATCAAGATGAACAATCCCTTCGATCATCAACGCTCCCAAAATAATGAGTATCGGAGCAGTCGCTGCCCCTGGAACAATGCCTGCAAGCGGCGTGAGAAATAATGTACACAGGAAGAGTATGCCTGTAACCACGGAACTTAGTCCTGTACGTCCTCCCTCAGCAACGCCAACAGCACTTTCCAGATATGACGTAATCGTACAAGAACCGAAGAAGCCCCCCAGCATCGTTGCCGCTGATCCTGCCAGCAAAGCCTTATTGATGCCTGGCAGATTATTATTTTTATCAAGCAGCCCTGCCTTACCGGTAACTGCAATCAAAGTTCCGATATTATCAAACAAATCAACAATCGTAATCGTGAACACAATGGATACCAAACCATATCCTACAGCACCAGCAATATCCAACTGGCCAATCGTGTCTACAGGAATCGGTGGAACAAAAGAGATTATATCAGCCAGGCTCGTTGGCATTTTTGTAATACCCATGAACATGCCCACGATTGTAGTGGCTAAAATGCCTAAAAGAAAAGCGCCCTTAATTTTCTTTGCAAACAGAATACTTGTAAGAACCAGCCCTACCAATGCCAGGATGGTATTCGGATTATGCAGTGTTCCCAAAGTAATCATTGTACCTGGTGAAGAAACGATAATGCCAGCACCTTTAAATCCAATAAATGCAATAAACAGACCAAGTCCAACACCAATGGCTGCTTTCAGGCATGAAGGAATTGCTTCAATGACCATTTGCGTAACATTGGTAATCGCCAGAATAAAAAATAACACACCTGAAATAAAAACTGCGCCTAAGGCCGTCTGCCAGCTTAAACCCATACTGCCAACCATGATGAAAGCAAATACCGCGCCAAGTCCTAAGCCAGAGCCCATAGCAATCGGCAGATTAGCGTAAAAGCCCATAAGCAGCGTAGCAATGCCTGTTGATAAAATTACTGCTGCCGTGGCACTCATCTGCGGGATACCAGCAACAACAAGAAACTGACTGGGGACAACAAAAATCAGGTACGACATGGCAATAAAGGTCGTCAAACCAGCCATGACCTCGGTTTTTACAGTAGTTTTCCTTTGTAGTAGGTCAAAATACTGTTCTAAAAAACCTGTTTTTCCTCCTCTCGCTGTTCCTTCGCGATACTCTTCTGCAACTATTTCCTCTTTTTCCATCCTACACACTCCCTTATATAATTTGAATACAGCATGTTGCTGCTTCTTGGACACATTTTTAAATCAGCAAATTAGAAATTTTTCTCAAATAAGTATATAGAAAATTTTTGGTTTAATCAGAAAAATAAGTTTCTCATTTGCTACAGATATGAAATTATTTTTGTTGCAAGAAATTATAGCATTTATATATCTATTTCAAACATTATAATATACAAAAAAATTATTTTTGTCAAATTATTTTTTATGATATAAAAATTATGGTTTTGTGTAAAAAAAATAAAATAGAGAAGCCGCATCTCTGCGTCCTCTCTATTTTTAGCAACGTATAAAAAAAGTTATATTTTCCCGAAAATCATTCTATGTCAAAGCATGCTGAAAATCTGTACGATATACATATATTATTTATACGGGGGTAAACCTGGCTGTATCGATAACGCGGTTTCATAGTCCGTCTCAGCTTCGGTTATTTTTCCCATGATCTTATACAGAGCCCCACGGTTATAGAGAAGCACTGCACTCTTGGGATTTATTTTCAGCCCCCTATTATAATCGGCAATTGCTTTATCCGTTTGCTTTAGATGTGCATAGACAAATGCACGGTTTGCATAGTAAATCTCATTTTGCGCATTCAACTTGATTGCTTGAGAAAAATCCGCAATTGCCTCTTTTGTTTTTTCAAGTACATTATATTCTATTGCACGATTATTATACAGTTCAGGATTTGTTGGCTGCAGCTCTATCGCCCTGGTAAGGTCAACGGCAGCCAACTCGTGCTTTCCCATAAGTCCATAAGTTTTCGCACGCTCAACATAAATATCGGCTGCGTCTGGTTCGAACCTTAAAACAGTACTGAAATCCATAATCGCATCTTCGTATTTCTGCATGGTCCGATAAGTTCCGGCACGATTAGCAAATGTCAAAGACGCCTCTGGCTGTAGTTCGATTGCCTTATTAAAGTCTGCAATCGCTTCATCATAACGCTGCAGCTTATCATAAGCAACACCGCGTCCATTATAACTTTCCGCACGGTTTGCATCAAGTGAAATTGCCTGCGTATAATCTGTAACAGCCATCTCATACTTTTGCAGCAGCTCATAAGTAAAGGCCCTTGCCAAATATGCATTCACAAAATCCGGCATCAGCACAATTGTTTTATCGAAATCCGTCAATGCACTTTCCATTTTGCCAGTAGCACGATAGAGTAATCCACGATTCATATATGCAAGCGCTGCTTGCGGATCCAGCTTAAGAAGTTGTGTGTAATCCTCAAATGCCGCATCCATATCCCTTTTTGCCGTATGCGTAATAGCCATATTCAACCAGGCAGCTTCACTATTGGGTTCTAAATGCAGGACCTGGGAAAAATCCTGCAAAGAATCATCAAATTTCCCCAAAACACGATACACGATTCCCCGGTTCATATAGGCAGGGACACTTGCCGCATTCAACTGAACAGCGGCGGTATAGTGCGAAGCTGCCCCGATAAAATCCCTTTTTCCCACACAAATATTGCCTGCTAAAAGCTCCTGTGCTTCGGTTGCTTGCTGTTGTGCCGGTACGGATGGCAGGACGGACTTTCGTCCTCCTGTATAGCCAGGATGTCCGTTCCAAGCCCCACATATAAATAAAGACAGTATGATTGTTAAAATAGTGATACGCCGCCAAGTATAGCAATTCATATCTTTTTCCTCCCCCATATTTTAAAGAACTTGCAATACAAGGAACAAACATAAGCCTATGCCAAAACCCACAATAGAACCGTTCATGCGTATCCAAAGAAGATCCGGCTCAACCTTATCATAAACCAAACGATTCATTTGTTCATCTGTAAGACGCTCCAGTACACTACGTACAACAACGCCCACCATAGTCTGTGCTTGCAGAGCACTGCGGGCCGCAATATCATAAAGCAACCGGTCGATCTCTCTTTGAAGATTCTTATTTTCCCGCAACAATTTTATGCAATACTCCAATTCAATTTCCAGAACCTCGATAATTTTGGGACGCAGCACTGGTAAAGCAGCTATATCTGCTCCAGCCTTTTCCTCTGCCATAAATTTTTCCCGCAGAAGCGTCAAGTTTCTTTCAATCATTTCCTCCAAAGGAAGTCTGCGCATAAGTGCTGTACGCAATTGCAAGAAAAACTCTAAAAACTCTTCACTTTGTACCGTTTCACTAACCCGCTCAGAAAGTAATTCCAGTACCTGTCGTTGTTGCTCAGAGTCCGGCTCTGACAGCGTATCAATCAACTCTAATAGCTGTTGCTGGATAAGCGCAGCTATTTCCTCATAATTTACAATGTTGACTGCGTGTGCCAGCCCGACAAAAAGCGAACCCATGACTCCGCTTGTATGCGCTGTCTGATATTCTTCCAAAAGGTGTTCAATCTCCATACGAGTCTGTGGCGTTGCTGCCTTTTCGCGCAAATAAACAGTTGTATGGATTAGCAGACGTTTATCCCACTTATACAGACGCAGCCATTTCCCGCATTGCCGAAAAATCTCCTCTGGTGAAATCTCCATGATAGTCTTTCTGAAATACCTTGAAATAATCTGAGCCTGTGCCTTACGATCCATATGCAGCAAAAATGCGCGTGCATAATGCAAAAGCTGCGCTATAAGCATCGCCTGGGTCTCCTTTTCTCCCAACCAGCCAAGCAAAAGCGCCAGCAATTTCATTCCACGAATCCGTTGAAAAATTTTACGTTTTGAAAAAAACTCTTTCTGTACCATAGTAACTGAGGATTCAATGAACGCTATACGACGACGCGGCAAAATCGCTGTATGATAAGGAAATCCCAAGGGCTTCCTAAAAAGTGCCGTTACTGCAAACCAGTCTGCTATTCCGCCTACCAAAGCTGCCTCCGCAGAAAAAAGCGCCCCTTCGGCCCAAAGGTTATGCCGATACACAAGATGTGCGCACAGGGCAAGCATAAAGAGCACTGCAGCCGCAAATAAGGTTTTATCTGCCTTGTTC
The DNA here is from genome assembly GCA_002319795.1 of Megamonas sp. UBA1796. Classification (GTDB taxonomy): domain Bacteria; phylum Bacillota; class Negativicutes; order Selenomonadales; family Selenomonadaceae; genus UBA1796. The sequence goes on along the minus strand of DCFU01000029.1, from coordinate 33,274 downwards.
CATAAACGTCGCTGCATCAACCCCACGCCCTTTCCGCACAAAACACAACAGCAAAAAGCAGCATACCTACAAAAGAACCTATAAGTGAACCATTAATACGTATCATCTGCAAATCATCGGCAATACGTGTTTCAACAAATGCCACCAACTTTTCATCCGAAAATTCATCCAATCTTTCCCTGATAAGATTTGTAATAATATCATGATGCACGTGGATTTCTTTTTCAATATAGGATTTAACAAAAACATCATATCTCTTCTGCATTCCTTCTTTTGCTGCAAATGCATCAATCTTTGCATCGAAAAAACGATGAGCTGCTTTCAGCCAGGCAGGATTTTCGGCCTTTATAACCCGCTCCAGCCAAGATGCGAGATCCCCTGCTATATTCATTTGTTCTATGTGCTCACACTTCCAGGTATGCAGCAAAGCTTCCAGAGAGGCATCCCTGCTACATTTCAACAGCAAAGTTTCCATATCTGCTTTTATTTTAGCATAAGACTCTGTCTCATGACTCTGTAAATCGTCAAGATAAGCACAGACTTTTTTATTTACTTCATTGCGCATCCGTTCATCCGAAAGATCCAAAAGCTGCAATGCCAAAGACCGCCCTGGCGAATTTTCCTCATAGCGCTGCCGCAATACAGAAATATGGAACAATAAAATTTCCTGTGCCTCCGTTGACATAAGTACACTGCGTCCAACAGATAGAATAGTTTCTATCACACGTGTACTGTATCTCTCCTCCGCCAAGATTTCCGGAAGCTGCAACAAAAGCTTTTCTATGGGGAAACTCTTAAGGCTTCCCTTAACAGCCGGGCTTATGCGTACTGCAATTGCCTGTGTATCCATTTCCCGCGCTGCCTGTAAAAGCAGCTGATCTATTACAGTCTTCAGTCGTTCCCGCCCGCCACGTATACTTAAATAATCAACCAGCATCTGTGCCATATTTTGCTGACGCACAATTTCCATAATATTTTGCGTGCTCAATAAATCTTTACTTGCAAAATCAACAATGGAATTCATAATTCTTTCACGATTATGTGTCAATATTTGAGTATGATAAGAAATACCAAGCGGCTTGCGAAAAATGGCAGTGACAGCAAACCAATCTGCCAAGCCGCCAATAGTTGCCGCAAGAAATCCACTGTTTATAATTCCGCCGGCAAAACCTGTATCCGCATAAGCATATGACAATATAAATCCCGTAATACTCGCTCCCAATGCCGTTGCAGCCTTATATTTCTTTTGCATATCCCATACAACACCCCAAACTGTGTGGATAGGGTGCTGTGACAAGCACAGCACCCTATCCATGATTTCATACTATCTTCGATTTCATATTCTAAACCTTCGAATGGTTCTTCATCTTTTTCTCTGGCGCCTGTTGCTTAGCAACAGACAGCATGAGCTTAAGACGATTGAGCTGGTTGACTTCACTGGCACCAGCATCACAATCCAGCGCCACGATATTGCAGGATGGATAGCTCCGGCGCAGCTCATGCAACATCCCCTTGCCAGTAATATGATTTGGCAAACAACCAAACGGCTGCAGACAAACGATGTTTGGTACCCCGGATGTAATAAGCTTAATCATCTCGCCCGTAAGGAACCAGCCTTCACCAGCCATATTGCCAAGAGAGACATGGTCCTTGGCTTGTTCGGCAATTTCAAAAATCGTATGTGGCGGCGTAAACCGTTTACTCCTTGCCAAGGCCTTGCGCATAGGGCTCCGGAAAAATTCAACAAGCTTAATGAACATTTCAGACTTGAGCTTATCTATATAGCTCCCCGCCAACAGCTTGTGCTTGGTAATATCATCATATGCCATATACATGATAAAATCCATAAAATCTGGCATAACGACTTCTGCGCCCTCCTCGGCAAGGGCATGTTCAATATGGTTATTGGCTACTGGATGATATTTGACAAGAATCTCGCCTACGATACCAACCTTTGGTTTCCAAATCTCCTCATTTATGGACAGCAAATCAAAATCATGCACAATATCCTCAATATTATGCTTGAATTTGAAATAATTTCCCTGGTGAATCTCCGCTTCACATCGTGCCATCCATGTTTCATAAAGCTTTTCCACCATGCCAACGCACAGCTCATACGGCTCAACCCTATTCTTTACACGCATGAGCAAATCTGCATAGAGTATGCTCTTGGTAACATCCACAAAGCATTCACGACTCAGCTTGAATTCATCTGTTTCCATACCCCAGCAAGCAAAAACTGGTACCTGCGGAAACCCAGCATCTTTTACAGCCTGACGCATAAGATTCAAATAATTTGTTGCCCTGCAGGCGCCACAGGTTTGGAAAAGCATGATTGAAGTATGATCCGGGTCACACTGTCCGGATTTTATTGCAGCGAGCAGCTGGCCAATAACCACAATCGCCGGATAGCACATATCATTGTTTACATAACGCAAACCAATATCGATTGCATCCTTTTTTGGCATGTCAGGAATAACCATTTTATAGCCATATTTCTGTAACGCTGTACCTATGAGTCGAAAATGAATGGGCGCCATCTGGGGTGCAAGTATCGTATGTGTCTTTTTGCATTCCTCCGTAAAATACGGGCGTTCCGGGATAACGACCGCTTCACAATGCATCGGCTTGCTGCGTGCAAATGCCGCAATAAGAGAACGCAAACGAATGCGTGCCGCGCCCAGGTTACTAACCTCGTCCAGCTTTATCATCGTATAAATACGGTGATGCGCCTCCAAAATTGCCTTGACCTGCCCCGTTGTAATAGCATCCAACCCGCAGCCAAATGAGCTAAGCTGAATAAGTGTAAGATTATCATGCACTGCAACATAGCTGGCCGCATGATAAAGGCGTGCATGATAGCTCCATTGATTCACAACCCGCAGCTTTTGCTCTTCAGTTGGCAGATGGTAGACCACATCCTCGGAAATAACCGGCAGCCCATAAGACTGTATCATTTCCGGAATTCCATGATTAATCTCAGGGTCAATATGGTAAGGACGCCCCGCCAACAATATTGCCGGTAAATGGTCTCTTTCGACCTTTTTCAATATCTCAATACCATAGTTGCGTACATCCTCTTTATAATGATTCAATTCAATATAGGAAGCTTCAACAGCTGCTGCAATCTCGCCCTTGGTAAGTCCTTCCGAAACCAATTCCTCAGTCAGCCGCTCAATCAGCCGTTTGGGATTGTTGAGTGGCAAAAACGGCTGCATAAACTTAATATCCCTTTGACGAAGAACATCCATATTCGCTCGTATATTCTCCGCATAGGACGCTACGACCGGACAGTTATAGTGATTGTCTGATGGATGGCATTCATCCACAAGATTGTACGGTATACATGGATAAAAAATCTTTTTCAGTCCTTTATTTATAAGGTCTATGATATGTCCATGCACCAGCTTTGCCGGATAACATAACGAATCCGACGGAACAGTTGCCATTCCCTGATAGTAGAGCTCCGCTGAAGATTTCGCAGAAAGCACGACCCCGTACTCCAGCCTAGTAAAGAAAGTAAACCAAAAAGGATAATCTTCATACATATTGAGCACACGCGGTAAACCGATATGACCACGTTTAGGATGCTCAAGTGACTTATAATAAGAGAATACCCTTTCATATTTGTATGCATAGATATTAGGAACTTTTTCTTCCGGCTTGATCTTCCCTATGCCACGTTCACAACGATTCCCCGTATAGTACTTACCACCATCGGGGAAGGTCTGGGCCGTAATGAGGCATTGATTCCCGCAGCCACGGCAATGGTAGGAATTCGTCTTCACCTTAAAGACAGCCAACTGTGCCGCTGACAACAACGCAGATTTTTCCATACCAGTTTCCAAGGCTAATATTGCTGCTCCATAGGCTCCCATGAGCCCGGCAATATCCGGCCGTATGACATTCTTTCCCAAAAGCAGTTCCATAGAACGAAGCACCGCATCGTTATAGAAAGTGCCTCCCTGAACCACAATATGCTCTCCGAGCGTATTTACATCTTTCAGCTGCATCACTTTAAACAATGCATTCTTTATAACAGAAAATGCAATACCCGCCGAGATATCTCCGACTGCCGCACCATCTTTTTGCGCCTGCTTCACCTTTGAATTCATAAATACCGTACAGCGCGTACCAAGATCCACTGGAGCCTTTGACTCAGTAGCCTTCACAGCAAATTCACCGGCTGTCATATTAAGCCCCTGAGCAAAGTTCTCAATAAACGAACCACAGCCTGCCGAACAGGCTTCGTTGAGTGTAATATTTCCTATATTGCCATCCTGCACGAAAAAGCACTTCATGTCCTGCCCGCCGATATCAAGAACAAACGTGACATCCGGACAAAATTCCTGTGCTGCCCGCAAATGTGCAAATGTCTCTACTTCACCAGCATCCGCATGTACAGCGGCCTTCACAATAGCCTCTCCATAGCCAGTTGTCAGCACCGCTGCGATATAGGTATCCACATTAAGCGTTCCATACAAATCACGTAACTCATGCACAACTGTTTTTAAAGGAAGGCCCTTATTGCTGCCATACGAAGTATAGAGAACCTCTTTATCACTACCTATGGCAACAATTTTTGTTGTCGTAGAACCTGCATCAATCCCAACATAAACCGGCCCCTTATACGAGGCAATATTACCTCGTTTGACCTTGTCCCTGTCATGTCGTTCTTTAAACATCTCATAATCTGCCATATCCTTGAAAAGGACAAAATCCGCTTTTCTTGCTTCTGCTTCTGATGCCTTTTTCGCCTCATTTACACTCTCCTGCAGGCGCAAACAATCTATCACCTGTTTTTCCTCAGAAAGTGCTGCACCCATAGCCACAAAATAACATCCGTCCTCAATATGTACAACATCCTGTGGCTTCAATCGCAGCGTATCAATGAAGCGACTTTTAAGCGCTGGCAGGAAATGAAGCGGCCCGCCCAAAAATGCAACCTTACCTGCAATCGGCCGTCCCTGGGCAAGATTGCTGATGGTCTGGTTCACCACCGCCTGAAAAATGGACAAGGCTATATCCGCCTTCTCCGCACCATCATTCATAAGTGCCTGAATATCCGTTTTGGCAAATACACCACAGCGGGAGGCAATCGTATAAATTTGCCTGCCTTTCTCTGCAAGTGCATTGAGACCTAACGCATCCGTAGAAAGCAGCGAAGCCATATGGTCAATAAAAGAACCTGTACCTCCGGCACACACACCATTCATACGCTGTTCAGGCGCAGCCCCAAAATAAGTAATCTTTGCGTCTTCACCTCCGAGCTCAACCGCCGTATCCGTCTCCGGAATCAAAGCCCTGACTGCAGCTGCACAAGCAATGACCTCCTGTACAAACGGGAGCCCAATCCGCTGGGCAATCCCCATTCCCGCAGAGCCTGTCAATGCAAACGAAAACTTCTGCCCCCCGACGACTCTTTGCAAAGCAGATAAGTTTTCATGCAGGGCAGTACTGATTTCCGAAAAATGACGTGCATATTTTTTGTATACAATCTTTCTTTCCTGATCCAGTACAACAACCTTAATCGTCGTCGAACCAATGTCGATCCCCACACTAAATATCGAGTTCATTTTAACACCACCTGAAAATACAGTAAAATATTCCTAGTTCATTGTATATTATAGCAGATATCATACCATTTGATAACAAAAATTTCAACAGCAAAGGGCAGAGATTGCAATAAAACAACAATTTCTGCCCCTATTTCATATACCAACTACCATATATTGATTTAATAATTCACATGATAAAGATAGAGTCCTTGTGCCGGAGCTGTAGCACCGGCTTGTTGCCTGTCATGCATCTCCAATATATTTTGGAACTCATCCGGCATCGTTTTACCCAGTCCCACGTTCACAAGTGTACCAACGAGGTTCCTAACCATATGATATAAAAATCCACTGGCAAAAAAACGAAACTCTATTTTCTCACCCAGCTGACTGCATACAGCTTCGTACATGGTACGTACCGGGCTCATATGGGCTCCACCCGACGCACGAAAAGAGGAAAAATCATGTGTCCCAAGCAAAACACGTGAAGCCTCCTGCATTGCCCCAACATCGAGGGGTCTGCGTATATACCATGCATACCGGCGTAAAAAAGGATTTGGAACTTCGCCTTGGAAAATCCGATACGTATAGATCTTACTTTTTGCACTGTGCCGGGCACTAAAGGTCTTGTCAACTTCCATCGCCTCACGTACAACAATATCCTCCGGTAAAAGGCTGTTGACCGCACGCACCACACGGTCAACAGGAATCGAGCCATTCGTGAAAAAGTTTACCACCTGCCCATATGCATGTACACCCGCATCGGTACGACCCGCAGCAGCGAGCTCGATCGTGTCGCCAAAAATCAATTCCAATTTTTCTTCAAGCACATTTTGTATCCCTATTACTGGCAGAGTCTGCCTTTGAAAACCATGATAGGCCCCTCCATCGTAGGAAACCAGCAGCCGTATATTACGCGTTCTTGCTTTCATCGCGTCCTTATTTTCTTTCCTCATCAGATCCCTATCACTTTCAGTCCGACCAGTGTGCAGGCAAACAAAAGGGATGCCCCATAGGCAACATAATCAATTGTAGTTATCCGCAAAGCTTTCATTTGCGTACGCCCTACACCACCTCGATAACAACGTGCCTCCATAGCCATAGCCAGCTCATCCGCCCGTCGAAAAGCCGAAATGAACAGTGGTACCAGGATTGGAATCAAACTCTTCACTCGATGCAGCAGACTTCCGGATGAGAAATCTGAACCACGGGATTTCTGTGCCTTCATAATCTTATCTGTCTCCTCGATAAGCGTAGGCACAAAACGCAGCGCAATCGTCATCATCATAGCCAGTTCATGCGCAGGCATTCCCAATCGTTTGAATGGTCCCATCAAGTTTTCCAATGCATCTGTAAGTGCCAACGGCGAAGTAGTAAACGTCAGAAGAGAAGACAGCAATATAAGTAATATAAGACGCAGACAAATAAAAACAGCCTGACGAAGTCCTTCCCATGTCAGTGCGAATATCCAGATATGTGCAAATGCTTCCCCTGATACACTGCAAAGATTAATCAAAAAAGTGAATAACAAGATCCACCAAAGCGGCTTGATTGATTTAATCATCATACGCATCGGAACCTGAGAGAAATAAATCAGACTCACGGTAAACAGGGAAAGCAAACCATACGAAAGCGGCGTGTCAAATACAAAAATATCTATAATGAATAAAAACAACAAAATAATCTTTGTCCGTGGATCCAGCCGGTGGAGGAGAGATGCCCCTGGAAAATATTGGCCTATTGTAATATCAGTCAGCATTTCTCTTCCTCCTCAATGCAGCCAAAATATTCTCCACACCTTTTTCCACCGTAAAGGCCGCAGTTTCCACATCAAGACCGTTGGCCCTAAGCCCTTTTAAAAGTTTTACAAGCTGCGGTGCGGACAAACCTGCCGCCTGCAGCTTTTCCTCCTCAAAAAAAGCTCTTTGTGGTATATCCTTCAATATCATTTCACCCTGATTCATGAAAACGACCTGATCCGCTACACGTGCAATATCATCCATATTATGTGAAACAAATACAATCGTAACCTTTTCTTTCTTATGAAGCTGCACGATTTTTTTCAAGAGCCGCTCTCTGCCTTGGGGATCCAGTCCAGCTGTTGGCTCATCCAGCACAAGGTACTTAGGCTTCAAGGCGACGACTCCGGCAATAGCCACCCGGCGCATCTGCCCTCCACTCAACTGAAACGGTGAAACAGAATGATATTTTTCATAATCAAGATCTACGAATTCCATAGCATCCCGCACACGCTTATCAATTTCATCCTCCGCAAGCTCCATGTTTTTCGGTCCAAAAGCGATATCCGCAGCTACGGTTTCTTCAAAAAGCTGATGCTCTGGATACTGAAATACCATGCCCACACAGCAGCGTGCATTCTTAGCTGCCTTTCCCTTAGCGGCGAGATCTGCACCATCCACCATTACCCGTCCTGTAGTTGGATGTAATAACCCATTAAGATGCTGCACAAGCGTTGATTTACCGGAACCGGTATGCCCGGCTATCGCTGTGAAGGACCCCTCTTCTATAGTGAGCGAAACATTCCGAAGTGCCGTGCGTTCAAACGGTGTCAGCGGCATATAAGTATAAGTCACATTCTCTATTTCTATCGGCATAAAGCCACCACCAAATCTTCATTAGTCAAAATATCCTGTGGCAAATGAATACCATTTCTGCGCAAACGCCAGGCTACTTCTGCAGCAAGTGGTACATCCAGCCCACGGCGTTTCATTTCATCAACTTTAATAAAAATCTTCGCAGGCGTATCATCCTCTACAATCTCTCCATGGTCCATGACAAGAACGCGATCCGCTGCTGCCGCTTCCTCCATGAAATGCGTAATATAAACAATCGTTATGCCGGCTTCCTCATGTAAACGCTTTACAGTAGCCAGTACCTCGGTCCGTCCTATAGGATCCAGCATAGCTGTAGGCTCATCAAAAACAAGGCATTTCGTATGCATTGCCAGAGCCCCGGCAATGGCAATACGTTGCTTTTGTCCGCCGGATAAAAGATGCGGAGCAAACTTACGATACCGCTCCATACGCACTGCCTGCAAGGACTCGGTGACACGCTGCCTTATCTCTTTTGGCGGAACTCCCAAATTTTCCGGTCCAAAGGCAACATCATCTTCTACTACCGCTGCGATAATCTGATTATCCGGATTCTGAAATACCATACCTACCTGCTGCCGTATCTGCCAAAGTTCCTCGGTGTTCAATGTATCCAGTCCATCAATATAACAATGCCCGGATGTCGGCAACAGCAATGCATTAAAATGCTTGGCCAGAGTTGATTTTCCAGAGCCGTTCGTTCCTAATACCGCAATAAACTCCCCTTGTTTGATACGCAAATTTATATGTTTCAAAGCCGCATGTTCATTTTCCTGCCCTGGATAATAAACATGGCTCATATCCTCTACCTGAATGAACTCCAATCGTCTTCCTCCATTCAAAACTCAGTCAATAAGTGCATAAAACCGCTGATTCTTTCCACATAAAAAGAGTGTCACATAAATGCAACACCCTTATTATACCCGATTTATATTGTCAACACAAATAAAAAATAAAGATAACAAATGGATTACGCAATCCATAATACGCTCTGCAGATTTTCCAAAAGCCAAATTCTTTCCAGATCTTGAATAAGAGCATCCCCATATATAAATGAATAAATTATCTGCATTATAATGTTGTGGTTTGCCTACAACATTATAATGTGAGGCATGTTCCTCAAAAATCGACTGACAGGAACATCGAGTTTATACATTCTGTTTCATAGCTTGCGCCAACCCATTTGATTTAATGCCCAAATCAATATCATCCTCCAAGGTATATTCAAAATTCATACCTTCCGGACATTTTACCTGCTTACCTTTAAAAAACAGGCCTGAAAGAGGCAACAATACACTGCTGGCAATTCCCGTATAACTCCGATCACCCTTAAACTTCACATCTTTCTTATTCAATACAAGTGCCGAACCATTCGGTAAAATATAATCATTCAATAAGGCCCTGATAACAGCTCCCTGCCCTGCTAGTTTACTTGCTTGTACCTTCTTAAGTTTTCCCGTCAATACCGTCTGTGCCGGTATCACAACCACATTATCGACAACTATATCATTTAGCAGCTTCATCTCCACCGGGTCTCCCACTTTGCTGGTTTTGCTGTCAAGTGCAGTCATTAATTCAAAATGAAACACCGTTCCCTTCGCAATAAATGCATTTCCTGGTACCACTTCATTCTGTGCTTCCGCATAACATGGACTTTCCATAATAAAAAATGAACCCATCACAAACAAAACCGTAAACATTAATAAAAAAAATCTTTTTTCCATTCCTTCCACCTCTTATCTTTTATTTATATAATTATATATTCATCATGAAAAACAGACATAAGGAATAGATAAAAATACTCATGAAGTTATTATACGGCCTGCATCTTACAAATGCAATTTAATTTTTGAACTATTCTCTCTTTAATTGCTGCTGCTGCATTGCCTTTATTATTGTACTTTTTTATCATTTTAGCAAATCTTGCAGCAGTAGGATATTCAACCCTGTCACAATACAAGCAATTGTTAAAAGAATTCCTTTTTGCAAATAAGTATTTGCATATTTTCCCATTACTTTTTTTGATGAAGTTAAATAAATTTGCAAAAAAATTGTAATTGGTAACTGAATGCTTAGTGCAATCTGCGAATAAATTAATCCGTGAAATGGATCGGTAACACAGAATATGATCAGCACAGCAAAAAGATACGTAATAACTACCCCATGCCAGGAATGATAGTCCTTAATATCATATGCTTCACCAAAAATTCCGGCATAAATACTTCCGCCAGCCATCCCAGCCGTTGTCGTGGAAGCTATTCCTGCGAACAATAACCCAAGCGCAAAAATAAACGCCGCACCTTTTCCTAACAAAGGTTCCAACATAGCCTGTGCTTGTTGTATATCATCAACACCTATTTGGTTAGTAAAAAATACAGTAGCTGCAACCAATATCATAGCTCCATTAATGAGCCAGCCAATTCCCATTGAGAATAACGTATCCAAAAATTCATATTTTAATTGTTGATGGATAACCTCTTCATTTTCTAAATTCCACTGGCGACTTTGTATGATCTCTGAATGCAAGAACAAATTATGCGGCATAACCACAGCACCTAAGACACTCATAATAATTGGAATAGAATCCTGTGGTATTGAAGGTGTAAATGCATTCCATGCAGCGGCACCCCAGTCGACTTGAACAAAATTTAATTCTAAAATAAAAGACAAGCCAATTAAAGAAACAAATGCTATAATAATTTTCTCCAATTTTTTATAAGAATTACTCCACAAGAGAAAAAAACACAACATAGCTGCAATCATAGAAGAAAGTAGTATTGGCAGGCCTGTCAACATAGAAATTGCAATTCCACCGCCTAAAATTTCTGCTAAAGCTGTCGAAACAGAGGCTAAAACAGCTGTAACTAATATAACGCGAGAAATTTTTTTAGGCAAATACTCTGTAGCTGCTTCTGAAAGGCAGCGGCCTGTAACAATACCCAGATGCGCCACATTATGCTGCAAAAAAATAAGCATAATGGTAGATAAAGTTACAATCCACAACAAACCATAACCATATTGTGCACCAGCAGCCATATTAGATGCCCAATTGCCTGGATCAATAAATCCTACTGTAATTAAAATTCCTGGTCCAATATACCTTAATATTTGACGAGCTTTTTCATTCATATTGTGATGGGCAAAATATCCATACCGCATAAATGAGTCTCCTTTCCTAGTGTAACGGTCATGCAAATAAAATTTATACCGAAAGGGAGATTCGCCTTCCAACGATAAGTGCAAAATAAAATATTTTTCCTTAATTATTTACTATCTTACCCGTATAGTCGGTATTATGCATAATTAACTCCTGTATTTCACTTGCAACACCGTTGCTTTGTTCGGCCAAGTTGCGAACTTCAAATCAATAATTTACATAGCTCTTGTAAGTACATAAATTCTACACAAAAAGACAATTTCCTTTTATTCTGTTTAAAAGTTACCACCATGGTAAATTTTTTATAACTTTAATTTATGAATCAGCCGCCCAAAACCCAATAACACCTTCCTGCCTGCCAGCTAAAATCAAGCAAATCATATGGAAAATATTTAAAGCGTCCCTATTTATGGTATAATTTCATAGATATTTCTATCTGATCTTTAAGACATTAGACAAATACAAAAAATTTATCATAAAAATATATTCTAAAATTAGGAAGTGTTTTTGCATGGAACTTCATTCTACTTTACCTGCTGCGGAAAAAATCCAGCATGGCAGCCAGGATTATCGTCTTGCCATTATTGCTTTATTCTTTGGCAGTCTCGCAGCCTTTGGCACTGAATACTGCGTACAGCCGATTATTCCCGTCTTTACCGAAACCTTTAACCTCACGCCAGCCACTGCAAGCTTAGCTGTATCGTTTGGTACCGGTGGCATGGCTTGCTCCATGCTGCTCATCGCAAGCTTCGCCAAACGGCTTGCACGCAAAAGAGTCATGGCCGCCGCACTCATCGCTTCTGCCATCCTCACTATCCTCATGTCACTCTCTCCAGATTTCATCCCGATTATTGGCTTACGCCTCATTCAAGGTATCCTGCTTGCTGGCTTTCCGGCTCTAGCTGTTGCCTATATTAATGAGGAATTCGATGTAGCCATCATCGGTGCTGTTGTCGGTATCTACGTAAGTGGCACTTCCATAGGCGGCCTCGTTGGCCGTGTACTACTGAGTACACTTACCGACTTCTTCTCCTGGCGCACAGCCCTCCTGATTTTCGGTATTCTCTACACGGTAATCGGCCTTGCCTTCCTGATCCTGTTGCCAAAGCCAAAGCACAAGCTGGAAAAGAACGGGAACATCGCTGGATGGCACGAATTTCACCATTTACTCACCAACCGCCGGCTCGTTGGGGTCTACCTCATCGCACTCTGTATTATGGGCAGCTTTGTGTGCACATACAACTTCATCAGCTACGTCCTACTTGCACCACCCTATAGCCTGAGCCAAACTGCCATCGGCTTTGTCTATGCCCTATACTTTTTAGGTACAGCGGCCTCAACTATCATGGGCACCCTGGCTGACCGTCTCTCGAACGGGCCTGTACTTTGCATCTCAATTCTTTGCATGCTTGCCGGTGCTCTTATCTCACTTGGTGCACCGCTCACGGTGAAGCTCAGCGGCATTGGCCTTTTAACCTACGGATTTTTCGGTGCCCATGCCGTCGCTTGTGGCTGGGCAGGGCGCCTCTCCACAAGTGACAAAGCGCGCATATCCGCACTTTATATGTTCTTCTACTACATCGGCGCAAGCATCATCGGCACCTTCGGCGGCCCATTCCTCGCAATTTGGAACTGGCCCGGTATTATAGCCTTCATCACCTGTATTCTTTGTGTCGCACTCCTCATTGGAATCTGGCTGATGCGGACGGATAAAAGAGACCCCACAAACCACCCTTCAACTTAACCAATTGCTTATTTTGATCCAATAACTACCACAAAAGCTTCTGTTGTGGATAACAACAGCCAGCACGAGCGGGATTCATGTTGTCTATAGAAAGCCGCCTAGCTATTGATAATTTTCTTCCAGACTGCCTGCATATAGTTCCTTCAAATAAAAATCCGCATGAATGCAATATTCACGCGGATTCACTCGTTTATATTCTTTTACAAAACGGCCTTGTGTGAAAGGTTTACGCGGCCCTGTCGATCAATTTCGGTAACTTTTACCTCAATCTCATCTCCGACCTGAACAACATCTTCTACCTTCTCAACACGGTTTTGCGCCAACTGCGAAATATGGCAAAGTCCTTCCTTACCAGGCAGAACCTCGACAAAAGCTCCAAAATTCATAATGCGCGTAACTTTTCCCTTATAAACGGTACCTACCTCAACATCGCGTACAAGATTTCCGATAATCTCTACAGCCCTATTAGAGCTTTCGACATCGGTGGCTGCAATGAAAATTGTACCATCCTCCTGGATATCAATCTGCACACCAGTCTCATCAATAATCTTCTTAATTGTCTTTCCACCAGAGCCGATAACGTCACGTATCTTATCTACATGGATTTTCATGGTAATAATTCGAGGCGCATATGGTGAAAGCTCCGTATTGGGCTTATCAATAGCCTCAAGCATCTTGCCAAGGATAAACGCACGACCACGCTTTGCCTGCGCCAAGGCTGCTGAAAGAACCTCACGCGTAATACCTGCAATCTTGATATCCATCTGAATGGCCGTGATGCCTTCCGTAGTACCAGCTACCTTGAAGTCCATATCACCCAGAGCATCCTCCATTCCCTGGATATCCGTAAGAATCGTATACTGATCTCCATCCTTCACAAGTCCCATAGCTACACCGGAAACTGGACGTTTAATTGGTACGCCCGCATTCATCAGCGAAAGCGTACTGCCGCAAACACTGCCCATTGAGCTGGAACCATTAGATTCAAGTACCTCTGAAACAAGACGAATCGTATATGGAAACTCCTCAAGCGAAGGTATTAACGGAGCAAGAGCCCTTTCGGCCAAGGCCCCATGGCCGATCTCGCGGCGGCCCGGCCCCCTCGACGGACGAGCCTCACCCACACTATAACCAGGGAAATTGTATTGATGTATATAATGTTTTGACTGTTCCGTTCCCAGGCCATCGATAATTTGTTCATCGCCGACAGACCCCAGCGTTGTAATCGTCAATATCTGCGTCTGCCCACGCGTAAAAAGACCAGACCCATGCGTACGGGGTAAAATGCCAACTTCACAGCTTACAGGGCGGACTTCCTCAACCTCACGCCCATCCGGGCGAATCTTCTCATGCGTAATCATACGGCGCACAATCTCTTTTACAACCTTATGAAGTATATATGTGATTTCCTTGGCAGATTCCGGATAATCAGCAATAAAACGTTCCAGTGTCTCTGCTTTTACATTCGCAATATGCTCATCCCGCTGCAATTTATCCGGGTTACGTACAGCCGTATTCAATTTTTCTGAAGCGTACTCACGAATTTCCTGTTCAAGCTTTTCCGAAGTTCTGAACAAGTTGACTTCTCGTTTAGGCTTACCGCATGCAGTAATGATATCCTGCTGAAATTCAACAATTCTCTTGATTTCCTTATGTCCAAAAAGAATAGCCTCCAGAATGACCTCTTCCGGTAATTCATTAGCCCCAGCCTCAACCATCATGACAGCATCATGTGAGCCTGCAATCGTCAAATTCAAATCCGACTTTTCACGCTGCTCTACCGTCGGATTGATAATAAATTCGCCAGCCACGCAACCGACACGCACGCCAGCAATTGGGCCATTAAAGGGGATATCCGATACACAAAGCGCGCAGGAAGCACCTATCATCGCAGCAATCTCCGGCGGGTTATCCTGATCTACCGAAAGAACCGTCGCAACAATCTGCACATCATTCCTGAATCCTTCTGCGAACAAAGGACGGATCGGACGGTCTATAAGGCGGCTGCATAAAATAGCCGACTCGCTTGGACGTCCTTCTCTTTTTATAAAACCGCCAGGAATCTTCCCAACGGAATAAAGCTTCTCTTCATAATCAACCGTAAGTGGGAAAAAGTCCACACCCTCTCTTGGTTCAGCAGAGGCTGTTGCCGCTACCAAAACTACCGTATCACCATAACGCACGAGTACAGATCCGTTTGCCTGCTTTGCCATTTTGCCATTCTCGATGATAAAGGAACGGCCTCCTATTTGCATCTCAAAACTATGCATGCATTTTCCTCCTATAAATCTCATTCTGAAATCGTATATTTATTCGACAATATTTACCAATAACCCTTTTATCCTATAAAAAAAACTATTTATGCACAAAAAAAGCGGGAAAAACCCGCTTTTTTATTACTTACGCAGATTCAATTTTGCAATGATAGCACGATAACGCTCAATATCACTATTATACAAATAACTAAGCAATCTCCTGCGATGACCAACCATCTTCAACAGTCCACGGCGCGAATGATGATCCTTCTTGTGTTCCTTAAGATGCTCCGTCAAATACGTGATACGTGCAGTCAAAAGTGCAATCTGTACCTCTGGCGAACCCGTATCGCCCTCATGAACGGCATGCTCCGTAATAATCTGCTGCTTGTCTTCTTGTGTTAACATTTCATTTCCTCCTAAAAAATAAATCATAATATCCAATAGCCAGGAGAGCGTCGGAGATCTTCGCAGTCTTCGCTATGGAACTGATACCTTTGTCATTCTAGCATAATCCAAGAATATTGTAAACAAAATATTTCCTATGCTTTACCCAAAACATTTCTGGCATTCTTCAAATCTGAGTGCATTTGCCTGATAAGATATTCTGCCGATGAAAACTTCTGCTCATCACGAAGCTTCTGTAAAAATCTGACCTGAAGTACCGAATCATAAATATTTTCATCAAAATCAATGATATGAGTTTCCAACCGGCGCTTGCATCCCTCAAAAGTTGGATTCGTACCAATGTTTGCAATCCCATCGTATAAGGAATCTCTCAAAAAGACTTTTACTGCATAAACCCCATTTGGCAGCATCGCACGGCTGTCTTCAATAACAAGATTTGCCGTAGGAAATCCCAAAAGTCTGCCACGCCGATCTCCATGGACAACCGCCCCCGAAAAAGAAAATGGCCTTCCCAAATATTCATTTGCCATTGTCAGATTGCCTTCAGCAAGGAACTTACGCACCTGTGTGCTGCTTACAATACGTCCATCCAAATATACTGCGGGATGGATTTCGGCCTGAAATCCATATATTTTTCCTTCCCTGAGAAGCATTTTCACATTTCCTTTGCCACGATAGCCAAATGTGTAATTCGGTCCGGAAACGATATATTTAGGTGCGTAATTCTCGCGCAGCATATCGAGAAAATCCCCTGGAGAAAATTTTGCAAACTTTTTCGTAAAAGGAATATTTACCAGAATATCTACACCTAACCCGGATAAAACATGCTTCTTAGAAAAATTATCACCTATCTGCAGCGGAACCCGTTCTGGAGCAACCACGGAAAGCGGATGATTACTAAAAGTAAAAACCATGCTGATACCATGAATTTTTTCCGCCAACTCTATGGCCTGGCGAATAATGCTTTGATGTCCAATATGTACACCATCAAAGGTACCAAGCGCAATAACAATATTTGGATAAAGCTCCGTCAAATCAATAATTTTTGAAAAAACCTGCATTAGCAATAACTCCTTGTCCGCTTCCTTTGAGAATTTTAAAGAAGGACCTTTTCTGGAACAATACATTGTGCCTCTTTGTCGAAACGAGCAATACCCAAAAAAACTCCCCGCCCATAAACACGCAAATGTTCCTCTGTAAAATGAGCATTTGCATCATGTGTCGAAAGTCCATTTTGAAATGGACCTATGCGCTGCTCCGCTAAAAAATACTCCGGTATATGGGATAAACAGCCATCTGGCCGCAAAAGGGAAGCTTCCGGTTGCTCCTGTAATTCTTCCAAGGTCCATGCATCATCTAGGGAAAAACTTCCCACACGCATACGGACCAAAAAAGACATCGTAGCCGGAATATGCAGCATTGCTCCTAAATCAGTACAAAGACTGCGTATATATGTCCCTTTTGAGCAGTCCACATCCAAAAGCAAGGTATTTTTACGCTTTTGCAAAAGCGCAAAACGGTGAATAATTACTTTTCTGCCCGGCAAATCAACTTCAATATTCCTTCTTTTTAAATCACAGGCACGCTTTCCTTTAATCTTAATTGCAGAATAAACCGGTGGAACCTGCGTAATACATCCGGTAAGCTGTTTCAACGCTAAAGACAGCTCCTGGTCCGATGGCATAACAAAATCTTGCATGCTCGCAACGACCTTACCTGTGTCATCCCCACTGTCTGTAGACGTCCCCAGGGACATTTCAACCCGATAAGATTTGTCAGCTGCCGCAAGATATTCTATAAGCCGTGCGGCTCTGCCAACAGCTACAGGCAATACACCTGCTGCCCCGGGGTCCAAAGTACCCGCATGGCCAACCCTTTTCATCCCTAATATTTTTCTTACAAAGCCTACTACATCATGAGAGGACATTCCTGGAGGCTTCAGGACATTAATAAAACCATCCATTATCGGTTTTCTCCTATAGCTCTTGAAACAGCTGATAAGAGCGTCTGCTTAGCCGTCAAAAACGGCATGCGCAGTGTACAGCCCGCGGCTCTTATATGACCGCCTCCACCAAGGCTCACAGCTATTTTGCTTACATCTGTATACCTTGACCGCATACTTACGCGGCAAAGTTTTTCTTCTATGCATTTCAAAAGCACAGCCACGTCAACTCCATTGATAGTACGTACAACGTCTATAAATCCTTCAGTCGACTCCATGGATGCTGTAAGCTCCTGATTTAAAAAAACACCGGCAACCCTGCCATTGTCCAAAAGCTCTATGGTCTGCATAGCTGTGGCCATAGACTGTACATGTGCGTAAGACTTACGTTCAAGAGCCTCCGAAATAACATTTGGTTTCACACCTGCCGCAAGCAATTCCGCAGCCAAACACATCGTTGATGGCGTTGTATTCGAATAACGGAAAAAACCGCAATCTGTAGCAATTCCAGTATAAAGAGCTGTCGCTGCCTGCAGGGAAAATCCCCATCCCATTTCCTTGAACAACTGACATATAATTTCTGCCGTAGCTGCACGCTCCGCATCAAGATAAAGAAACTCAGCCGCATTATCATTTGAAATATGATGATCTATGTTGAGTATAGATTTACTTTCCACCAGTTCACGCACCTGCCCCAAGCGTTCCAAGCCTGTATCCAAAACCACCAGCAAATCACAGCTCACAGGCTTGACAGGCTTTTCAATCAGCTCATATCCCGGCAATATAGAAAACGTCACTGGGATATCATCATCAATCAGGATTGACACGTCCTTACCTAAGTACTGTAGAGCATGCATAAGCCCCAAGGATGAACCGATAGCATCCCCATCAGGATTTATATGTGCCGTTATAACAATCTTTTGTGCACGCAGCAAACAGTTTCCTGTGTCCCTCAATGATATATGCATAATTAAACAGACTCTTCCTTTTTGATTTTCAGAAGCAGTTCCTGTATGTGTGTACTATAGTCCAAAGACTTATCCAATTGGAACACAATTTCCGGTGTGCAGCGCAAGCGAATGCGCTGCCCTATCTCACGCCGTATATAGCCAAGAGAGCTGTTAAGCCCTGTCCAGCAATCCTTGATTTGCTCCTCACTGCCCATAAGACTGACGTATACCTTGGCACTACTCAAGTCCTTGGTAATCTCTACCTCGGTAACAGTTACGAAACCGATGCGTGGATCCTTCAATTCCTGCAAAATAATCTTACTGATCTCCTGCTTCATCAATTCTTGTACTTTTTCAACACGAAGCTGACTCATATCCGCACGTCCCTCCGTTATTTATTATCGGCAGCCGCATTTGCTTCTGCAATAGATGTCTTGATTTCTTCCATTGTATAAGCTTCCAGTATATCGCCTTCCTTGAAATCGCGATAATCTTGTATAGTAATACCGCATTCAAAGCCAGTTGCAACTTCCTTCACATCATCCTTAAAACGTCTGAGAGAATCTATTTCTCCATCGAATACTACAATATTATCACGGATAACACGTATCTTGGAAGAATTCATAATCTTGCCTTCCAAAACATAGGAACCGGCAACCAACGCTTTAGAGAATTTCATGACCTGACGGATTTCGACCTTGCCCTGAATGACTTCTTTATATTTTGGTGCCAACATACCTGACATAGCTGCCTTTACATCATTCAAGGCATCGTAAATGACCCGATACATACGAATATCAATATTCTCGTTATCAGCCAGCTTCCTTGCGTTCGCATCCGGACGGACATTAAACGCAATAATGAGCGCATTGGATGCTGAGGCCAGCATGACATCAGATTCATTGACCGCACCAACTCCGGAATGAACGATACTTACACGTACTTCATCATTTTTATTCAAAGCCAGCAATGAACTATTCAAAGCTTCCACGGATCCCTGTACATCGGCCTTAATAACAATATTGAGATCTTTGATGTTTCCTTCCTGTATCTGCTGGAAAAGATCATCCAGGGAAACTTTCTTGGAATGAATAAGCTCCGTACGCTGTTTCTCAATACGCTTCTCTGCAATAGAACGTGCCAGTTTTTCCTCAAGCGCCGCCAGCGTATCTCCCGCTTCCGGAACATCAGAAAGACCCAGAACTTCTACTGGTACGGACGGTCCAGCTTTTTTGACATTCTCACCACGGTCATTGATCATTGCCCGGACCTTCCCATAAGTTGTCCCGGCAATAATAGAATCCCCAATGCGCAGCGTACCATTCTGCACAAGCACTGTAGCTACCGGGCCGCGCCCTTTATCAAGCTGAGCCTCAATAATGACTCCACGTGCATCACGATTTGGATTTGCCTTGAGTTCCTGTACCTCAGCAACAAGTAATATCATTTCCAGCAAATCACTAATGCCCATTTTCTGTTTTGCAGAAACAGGCACCATAATCGTATCCCCGCCCCAATCTTCCGGAACCAGCTCATGCTCTGCCAGCTGTTGCTTCACATGCTCTGGATTAGCACCCGGCTTATCCATTTTATTGATTGCAACAATGATTGGTACCTTTGCAGATTTTGCATGATTTATAGCCTCCAGTGTCTGCGGCATAACACCATCATCTGCAGCAACAACTAAAATTGCAATATCCGTCACCTGCGCACCACGTGCACGCATTGCCGTAAATGCCTCATGTCCCGGGGTATCGAGGAATACGATCTTCTTTCCCTGGGATATAACCTGATAGGCACCGATATGCTGTGTAATACCGCCAGCCTCATGTGCCGTAACGGATGTCTTACGAATAACATCAAGAAGTGAAGTCTTACCATGATCAACATGCCCCATGACTGTAACAACTGGTGGACGAAGGGTCAGAGACTTTGGACTATCCTCGATTTCAGGGATTTCCGTTGGGTCTGTCTCCGGTGGCAGTTCCTCTACAGTTACGCCAAATTCTCCCGCGACTAATATGGCTGTATCAAAATCAATTTCCTGATTAATGGTCGCCATGACTCCCATAAGCATTAATTTCTTAATAACTTCAGTTGCCGTATAGCTCATCTTGCTAGCTAAGTCCTTGACCGCTATACTCTCTCCAACCTTGATATGTTTTGGACGTGCAATCTCAACCTTTGGCGTCTGGATTTGCTGCATGTTGCGATTTCTGTTATTCCTGTTTCTTCCAAAACTATTGCGGTTACCGCTCCGATGTGAATCATTATTGCGGTTATCTCCACCACGAGAATTTCTGACATTTCCGTTATGGTTAGCATTCTGCCCCGGTACGGTCTTCTTGTTATTTGAAAAATGTGGCCGATTTACAGTACTAGTATTCGCTGCCGTTGTCTTTTTCACCTGCTCATTCTGATGCACACGTCCAGTATTGCCAGCACCATTATTATTTGTATGATTACGGTTCACATTGTTCGGATGTACATTTCCCTGCTTAGCTGGAGCAGTGCTCCCAGTATTGCTGTTCCGTACCACGTTTTGCCTGTTTCCGGTATTATTTGCCGTATGGTTTCCTGCCGTATGATTTCCTGCCGTATGAACGCCTGCCGGCGTATGATGCGGACGCTCTTGCTGTGGACCTTTCACAGGCTCCCTTCTGGGCTTTTCCTGTTGTCTTACTACATTCTTTTTTTCCTGTACCGGCCTGTTGCTTCCATTCATCGGACTTTGAGGAACTTTTTCTTTTTCCTCCTGTGTCTTGCCCGAAAAAATACGTGTCAGAACAGTTTTCTCTTCTTCACCAACACTACTCATATGATTTGCCACTGTATAATTATTACGCTCCAATAAACTAATTACGACTTTACTTTCTGTATGGAATTCTTTTGCCAATTCATAAATCCTATATTTCGACATCAATCCACCCCCGCTAATTCTTTTTTGCTTCTATAATCCGTTCCTCCATTGCCTTACTGAATCCTTTGTCTAAAATAACCGCGGCTGCCCGAAAATTCTTTCCCAGGCACTGTCCCAATGCTTCCCGCGTCAGTAAATAACAAAAGGATATATGATTCTTTTCAGCAAGCTTTACATAAGCTGCCTTGGTTTCCTCAGCAGCATCCTCCGCAATAAGCAACAATTCTGCCTTATGCTCCTGAAATGCCTTTTCTACAGCATGTTCCCCGGAAGCAACCTGCTTAGCCCGCTGTGCCATGCTAAGCAAATTCACGACTTTCTCATACTTCATGACGTTGCTCCGGATGGGAACAATTGCTGGCGCAGTTCATCATAAATCTTTGCATCTATCGGACTCTTAAATGATTTTTCAAAGCTATGTTCCTTGACGGCTGCATTAAAGCAGTCTTCTTTACGGCAAATGTAAGCACCCCGCCCAGATTTTTTTCCTGTCAGATCAACCGAGAACTCCCCCTCGGGACTCCGCACAATACGAATCATCTCTCTTTTGGGGTGTGCCGTTCGGCAGCCAATACACATTCTTTCTGGAACTTTCTTCATTACAGCCATTTCATTCACCTTCTACAATAAAGGGCTCATCACTTGTAACTTCCACGACATTCATGCTTGCATCCAGCATGTCATTTGCAGCCTGGGATTCACTCTTTATATCGATTTTCCAGCCTGTAAGCTTTGCTGCCAAACGGGCATTTTGCCCTTCCTTGCCAATTGCCAGTGATAATTGATAATCCGGTACAACCACCCGGGAAACCTTTTCTTCTTCATTCACAGCTACGGATACGACCTTCGCCGGACTCAGCGCATTCGCAATATATTTAGCAAAATCGGCATTCCACTTAACAATATCTATTTTTTCATTGCGAAGCTCATCCACAATAGCCTGCACACGCATGCCTTTATGGCCTACACAGGAACCTACCGGATCAACATTTTCATCCTTCGAAAAAACTGCTATTTTGGAACGCATCCCCGGTTCGCGCGCCACAGACTTGATTTCTACTGTCCCATCATGGATCTCAGGCACCTCCAGCTCGAACAAGCGCTTCAACAGGCCTGGATGTGTTCTTGAAACGAGGATTTGTGGTCCCTTGGGAGTTTTCTTTACTTCAATAATATAAGCCTTGATGCGATCACCATGATTATATTCCTCTCCGACAATTTGCTCGGACGGAGTAAGCACAGCCTCCGTTTTACCTAAATCAATGAAAACGTTCTTTACCTCAATACGCTGTACAATACCCGTAACAATATCACTTTCTCTATTAGAAAATTCTTCATATATAATACCACGTTCAGCTTCACGAATCCGCTGAACTACGACCTGCTTTGCCGTTTGAGCGGCAATACGTCCAAAATTAGCAGGTGTAACCTCAATTTCCAGGATATCACCGGCCTCATAGTCCGCTTTTATCTGACGTGCCTCAGCCAAAGCAATTTCCGTAATGTCATTTTCTACCGTTTCTACGATTGTCTTAATCGCATACACATGATAACTGCCTGTCGTACGATCCAAGGAAACTCGCACATTCTGCGCCGAACTAAAATTTCGTTTATACGCCGAAATCAGAGCTGCTTCAATTGCATCAAAAATAACTTCAGGAGTAATTCCTTTTTCCTTCCCCAGCTCCCGAAAGGCATCCATGAATTCTTTGCCCCTATCTTTCCCCTTGTCCCTATTTTTGGTAATCAAGTCAATAGCCTCCTGTTTTTATTAAAATTCAATATGAAGACGAACCTGTGCTATTTTATCCAATGAAATTGATTCTTCATCTATTATTATATTCTTTCCATCGTAGCCTGCTAGTTTTCCTACTAAAATTTTGCTGCCATTTACCGGTGTATAAAGACTCACATCCACTAATTTTCCCTCTTCCCGTTGAAAATCGCGTTCCTTCCTGAGCACCCTGTCAAGTCCCGGTGATGACACCTCTAATATATAACTGTCCGCAATCGTATTGATTTTATCCAGTTCTGCTTCCAATTTTTCGCTGAGTTCCTGGCAGTCATCAATTTCAATGCCACCGGCTTTGTCAATGAACACACGTAAATACCAATCACGTTCTTTGACATATTCAACATCTACCAGCTCAATATCGCGTTCTGCAAGCAGGCCCGAAACGATTTTCTCAACAGCACTTTCAATATACTTCGACATCCACAACACCTCCATCCTGATCCATATCATAATCTTTTATTAAAACACTCTGTGGACATAAGAGTAAAGAGTGGGTTCGCACCCACTCTTTAGAATAATAAGCTTAAATTGACTTTCTTATTATAGCACCGATAAAAAGAATTGTCAAATTAAAGAATGCAAATCATAAACACTTATATAAAAAGAGCCAGCTGATCACTTTCACTCATTCCATCGAGGCTTCCATGCATACGAAGCGCCTCTACACTGGTTTTAGAAATACCTGTACGTTTCTTCATATCCTCAATAGAAGTAAATACTCCTTTTTTGCGCCCTTCCACAATATTCTTGGCATCTGAAGCGCCCAAACCATTCAACGAAGTAAACGGCGGCAATAAAGATTTTTTTAAAATAACAAATTTCTCTGCTTTAGAACGATACAAATCCACCATTTCTACACTGTAGCCACGCAAATACATTTCCCAGGCAATCTGCAACATAATAATCATTTCTTTATCCTTATCCTCTGGTTTCTCCTTTTCTTCAAGTTCCTTCAATTTTTCCCGGACTGCCTCCTGCCCTCTGGCAACAATGTCCGCATCGAACACCGCTGCACGTATGGAGAAATATGCAGCATAGAAAGCCAATGGATAATGCACCTTACAAAAGGCTATGCGATACGCCATCATTACATAAGCTGTTGCGTGGGCACGTGGAAAAAGATATTTGATTTTCTGGCATGACGCAATATACCAATCCGGGATGCCACCTTTTTTTAGTTCCTCTACAACATCCGGCTTAATGCCACGGCCTTTACGCACATTTTCCATAGTCTTAAACGCCAGAAGCGGCTTAATCCCCTTATGGATAAGATACATCATAATATCGTCACGTGCCGAAATAGCATCCCCTAATGTCGATATTCCCTGGCGTATCAGTTCCTGCGCATTATCCAGCCACACATTGGTTCCATGTGAGAATCCACTGATACGAACAAGGTCGCTGAAGTGCTTAGGTTTTGTATCATCAATCATCTGCCGCGTAAAGCTTGTACGAAATTCTGGAATACCAAAGGTTCCGGAAGTCGCGCCAAGATCCTCCGGTGTCACCCCCAAAGCCATCGTTGAAGAAAATATACTCATCGTTGCCGGATCATCGAAAGGAATCGTTTTAGGATCACGATGTGTAAGATCCTCCAGCATTTTGATTACAGTAGGATCATCATGACCCAATATATCGAGTTTAACAAGCCGGCTGCTGATAGAATGATAATCAAAATGCGTCGTAATGCTCGCTGCATCTTTCTTGTCTGCC
The DNA here is from genome assembly GCA_002319795.1 of Megamonas sp. UBA1796. Taxonomy (GTDB): domain Bacteria; phylum Bacillota; class Negativicutes; order Selenomonadales; family Selenomonadaceae; genus UBA1796. Next base: position 8,223 of record DCFU01000029.1, on the reverse strand, counting down.
GGACGCTGGATAGGCGTAAAATGATGCACATCCATATTCCGTGGAATAACCATAATACCACCTGGATGCTGCCCCGTTGTACTTTTGACACCTGTGCAGCCATTCGCCAGACTGGAAAAAAAGGCTGGACGCTTCCTTATTCCCTTTTTTTCAAAATATTTTCTGACATACCGATAAGCTGTCTTTTCAGCAACCGTTGTAATCGTACCCGCACGAAACACATTATCTTTGCCAAATAGTTCTTCTGTATATTTATGGGCCACCGGCTGGTAATCTCCTGAAAAGTTTAAATCTATATCAGGCACCTTGTCGCCATCAAAACCAAGAAATACCGCAAATGGTATGTCATGCCCATCCTTAATCATAGGCGTCCCGCATACCGGACATTTCTTATCCGGCAAATCAAAGCCACAACCATAAGATCCATCCTGGATAAACTCACTGTACTGGCAATGTGGACAGCGCCAATGCGGTGGCAATGGATTTACTTCTGTAATATCTGTCATGGTAGCGACGAAAGATGAACCGACGGATCCCCTCGATCCTACCAGATAGCCATCATCGAGGGATTTTTTTACAAGTCGATGTGCAATGAGATACAAGACCGAGAATCCGTGGCCAATGATAGGCGTAAGCTCCTGATGCAAGCGGTCTTCCACAACTTTTGGCAAATTTTCTCCATAGAGTTTACGAGCCTTATCATATGACATGTTTTTAATCAGATCATCCGCGCCCGGAATCATAGGCGAATACAATTCATCCGGGATTGGCTTGAATGTCTCAACCATATCACTTATCTTACGAGGATTCGTTACCACAGCCTCATATGCAGCTTCCTCACCAAGATAATCAAATTCTGCCAGCATTTCCTCCGTTGTCCGCAAATAAAGTGGCGGCTGTAAATCAGCATCATCAAACCCCTTGCCATCCATGAGGATAGCACGATAAATAGCATCCTCCTTATTTAAGAAATGCACATCACAGGTAGCAATAAGCATTTTCCCCAGCTGTTTAGCAAGTGCAGCAACCTTCAAATTTATTTTTTTAAGGTCCTCATCACTTTGCACGTCAGGAAACTTATCACTGCGCACAAGGAATTCATTGTTTCCAATAGGCTGTATTTCAAGATAATCATAAAAGGCAGCAATGTGCAAAAGCTCTTCATCACTCTGACCTGCTACAATAGCGCGTATCAGCTCTCCCGCTTCACAGGCAGAGCCAACAATAATTCCCTCGCGATATTCGGAAATAATCTTTCTGGGCAGCCTTGGCTGCTTGTACAAATAACGTAGATGTGATAAGGACACCATACGATAAAGGTTCCGCAATCCAATAGGATTTCTGGCAAGCAGAATGATATGATTCGCTCTTTTTTGTTCGTAATTATCCCCGACCAGATACCCTTCTACGCCATAAATAATTTTAATATCTAATTTTTCTTCTTTCACCGTTTTAGCTGCATCCGGAAATGCCTGTACTACACCATGATCTGTAACAGCAATCGCCGGCCATCCCCAGCCTGCGGCCGTCTTTACCAGATCCCTGACCGACAGAACTGCATCCATACTACTCATATGTGTGTGTGCATGAAGCTCAACACGTTTTTCCGGTGCATGGTCCTCACGCTGCACCGTATGAATCTTATAAATACTGTAAACAGATAAAACAAAATCATTTTGAAAGGTGTCATAGCGGCTAGCTCCCTTGACTTTTATGTTCATATTGGGTTTTAAAGAAGCCCCTACACGTTCAAATTCTTCTTTCTCTTTCTCCTTGAAGAATATTTTACAGCTAATACCGTCTGTATCATCTGCTAAATCAAAAAGCAGCATACGCGTCCCGCTTTTGAACTCTCGGGCATCAACATTAACCAGCCGTCCCTCCAGAATAACACTTTTCGATTCTCCTTCAAGTTCAGCAATTTTAATGGCCGGACCGACAATATCCTTGCCATAGATAAGGGGTGAAGTTTTTGCTGTAACCGTGCCAGCACCCGTACTGTTTGAAACTGTACCTCCTGCTAACTTAGCCGACGAAACCTGTTTCTTTTTCTGCTCTTCAAGCTGTAAAGCTTCCAAGTATTCCGGCGTAATAAAGGAATCTTTCTCAGTTTCATCCTGGAGTTCCTCCTCATCCAAAGCCCGGCACTTAATTTCACAGACAAAACCAAGCATTTTTGCGATAGCTCGTTGCAGCATCAACGGCACAGAATGCGTACGCAGTATTTCTCCACCCAGAGTCCCGCCTACTACGAGCGTTACCCTGCCGCCATCTACATTCCGTTTTGCGTGCAGCAACAAATGCCGCACAGTCTGATTTCCATCTGCTGCTTCCTCAACCAGCTTACGCCACACACGCTCCAATGCCTCTTCTAAGTTGACAACATCCTGATAAAAAAGAACTGCATTAAGCCCACATTTTTCCACGATATGCTTTGCCACTGCCTGCAGTAATTCTCCAGATAAAACTTCCTGTGTCTGCAGTAAAACTTCCCATGTATTCTTTTTTAAGGAAATCTCTACATGCTTGATTAAGCAGGCTTGCAGAAGCTTTTTATCTTCTTCTCTTAGGGACATTCCCTGTACAAGCTGCCAAAATCTATTTCCTCTTTGCGGAACAATGCAATACTTTTGCATATTTTAATGCCTCTCTTAAATAACTACTTCAACTACTTCAATTCACCATATCATTCTACCACATTTTCCTGTATAAAAAAATAAGTTCACTTAGCCATACACGAAAAGCCAAAGCTGGCATAAATACCATGCTTTGGCTTTTAGCACTGCACTGTATGACATCTATAATACTATCTCATACACACATAATCTTCGTACGCTCTCAAGAAAAACCGACATAAATGTTCACTGGTATATCATCACATAAGAAATCAACCGCTATGATTTGCGGCACCGGTAAAGTGACTTTAGATATCCCATCACTCATCATAAGTGTAGGCGGCGAAATATCCAGTCCCTGCACATCGATTTTTGTAAACTGCGTACAAGTATTGGCACAAACCATATTTCCCATCTCTGATATGGCACTTTGCGCCAGCGCATCAAATTCTTTGACCTCCATGCCCATCATCATTTTTGACGCGAATTTCTTTGCATCTTCCATTTCCATACCAATAAGAATTACACCCTTAATTACGCCAATCATTGCAATGTTCAATATGACCCCTTGGTAAGAAAATGTTGAGGTCAAAAGAGAAACTTTTTGCTTTTCCACATTTTGAAATCCAATTTGCGGCAGAATTTCTTTAAAAGACAGCAATACCGGATTAAGCATATTCACATCCATAATGTCGACCCCTTTTTAAAACCTACCCCTAAAAAAATTTCACCAAACTCAGTATTTGCCAGCGACTTTTGAATTTTTACCATAGGACTCACCAACTCAGCGGAGTTCCCATGGAACATGCTTGGTGGAGAAACCCGAAACTTATAGGCTTTTTCTCGTTTGTTCAGCATCGAACAAGCAACCCCGCCTATAATATTAGCAAGTTCGGAGACCATTGCCAGCACCTCGTCAGTATTTTTTGCCTCCCGATGTAAAATGGTACCAGCCAATTTTTCTGCTGTTTCCGATGAAAGATCCAAAAGCATCGTACCGCTATATTGACCAATGATGCCAATTACAGCAGTAACACCATTTGAAATATATGGCGCTTCAATATCCATATTTCCGGCAAAGTCAACCGGTGTCTTAGCCATACGGGTAATGTTCTGTGCTAATGCCTCCTTGAATATATCAAGCCCCTCATGCATAAGATCTTTAAAAAGTAAATCAGGTGACAATACTTTTTTAATGATGTCAAATAAAGCCTCTGCTTCTATCGGCTTTTGCACATAACCCGAAATTCCAATACGCTTCGCTTCAATCTCCGTCTCTTCGTCTTTCATGGAACTGGATAATATGATCTTTGTCTCAGGATCATTACGCAATAAAGCTCGGCTGACTTCAAACCCATCATTTTCCGGCATTGCGATATCCATAGTAACAACATCCGGTTTTTGTTCATTATAGACCTCTAACGCCATCTCTAACGAATCAGCCTCTCCTACAACTTCATATCCACCTTCTCTCAGCGCATCTGCTATGAGTGTCCTCGAAAATGGTGAATCATCAACAATCATTACCTTAATCGCCATAAAAGCACTCCCTTTCCCTGCAGTTTATTATTTATCTAACAAAATATTCGACAAATAGTCCTATGTATCCTCCTTCATTTTCTCATGCAAATGTACATTATATCAGCAATAAATTGATGAGCAGCTAGAAGAAATCTACGACCAGCCCTATAGGCTATACGTAAAGCATTCTTACGTCTACAGGATTACTTGTAGAATTTGTATAGTATTTCTATTTTCTAAAGCCAATTCCCTTTAACCCAAAAAATTATTTTCTGCAATACAGCTTAAAAAATAAAACTCAACCAATTATAATACCGACTCATATTAAGAAGTTTTCTTTATTTTATCAAAAATATTTAAAATATCCTCCCCATAATGCTTGCCTGGAACAGCCCACTTTTCATTGAGCCCAACCCATGTTGTAACTCGTCCAAAAATCTCTGGATGTGTTTCTTTTACTAAATTATAACGGGGATCAACTATTTCTTTCTTTGGCATTTGTGTACTCGCGTACACAAGCAAGTGCTGAATATGTGCCCGTACGCCTTCACGCGGCGAAGAAAATGAACATCCCTTCTCCCCTCTGCCTGTTGCGCCTAACCCACAATAATTATTCTGTTCTGGAAAAACATCACCCCCATAAGAAAAACAGCCTGTTTCCTTAATTGCCTGACAAATTGCAATATCAGGCCGAATCCCCTCATTACTGCCTTCATCGTAATAATAATTGATTAGTTCTTCCACACTACAATTCAATTTAGGTTCGGGATTGCAGTTCTTTATATAGGTTGCTATCGCCGCTGGCGATAACTCCGCCTGACCACAAATCAAAATTTCCTCAGGTGGAGTAACCTTTGCATCCCGAATCCCCTGTTGCCAGCAAGCTATACCGACCCCTAGAAATAATAGCGCCATGACAAGTGCCAGAACAAGTAATCGTTTATCATTACGTTTTTTTTCATCATAATCATCCAAAGAAGAATATTCTTCCTTGGAAACAATATTTTTATGATTTTTTTCTTTATGATCTTTTTTCTTATAACGCAACAAGATCGTCTCCTAAAAGAAATTTACCATTTGATAATTTATGCTATAATAGATAGCAGTAACTTACAGATCTCTTGTCTATGGATGATTTTAAACAACGAACAAAGTTAATTTCATAATCTTGTAATGAGGTGATTCAGTGGACAGCTATATCATTCTTTATTTAATTTATTTTCCTATTGGATTCATTTTTGCATTTTTGCTTCGCATCCATGCCGCCAAATACGGTTACAAAAAAAATCTTTGGTTTTGGCTGACAGTCGTTGCCTGGCCTATTATCATCTTTATTTACAATAACTATAGGATAAAGCACACCATAAAAAAGAAATGCCCCCATTGTGGCGAGCTTTATGCTGTGAACACCGCAAATAAATATTGCCCACTTTGCGGGGGAAATCTGAAAGGCCAGAAAACTACCACAAAAAGTAAACGTAAGAAAAAATCCAGTTGATTCATGCATCTATACAAACGAGTAAATATTTCATATGCTTCCAAAAAATCCCGCAAACAATAATGTTTGCGGGATTTTGATTCCATACGGAATTGATATTCTCAGCGCTTCGAGAACTGAGAAGCCTTACGGGCTTTTTTGAGACCATATTTGCGACGTTCTTTTTCACGTGGATCACGTGTCAGAAAACCGGCCTTCTTAAGTGCCGGGCGCAATTCTGCATCCAGTTCTAAAAGAGCCCTGGATATACCATGACGAATTGCACCTGCCTGGCCAGAAGCTCCACCGCCTTCTACCTTTGCAATTACATCATATTTATCAACTGTTTCAGTCAAATTCAGCGGCTGTCTCACAATGAGCTCAAGTGTCTTAAGACCAAAGTATTCCTGCATGTCACGACCATTAATCGTAACTTTGCCTTCACCTGGAACCAGACGAACTCTGGCAACCGAAGTCTTTCTGCGGCCTGTGCCGTAGTAGGTAACTAATGCCATAAATAATGTTCCTCCTTCCAGTATTATCGAATATTCAGCTTGAGCTCTTCAGGCTTCTGTGCCGCATGTGGATGCTCTGCACCAGCATAAACATTCAGTTTTCTATACATCTGCTCACCAAGTCTGTTCTTGGGAAGCATTCCCCTTACAGCCATCTCAACGACTCTTGTTGGGAACTTCTGCATCATCTGGCCTGCCGGAGTGAACGTTGTCCCACCCGTATAACCGGAATGACGGAAATAAATCTTATCTGTTAACTTTTTACCTGTAAAAACAACCTTATCAGCATTAATAACAATGACATAATCGCCAGTATCAACATGCGGTGTAAAGGTTGGTTTATGTTTACCGCGAAGAACTTTTGCGATTTCAGCAGCTAATCTGCCTACCGTCTGCCCTTCAGCGTCTACAACATACCATTTGCGTTCAATATTAGCAGCATTTGCCATAAACGTTGTCTTCATGCGATATCCCCTCCCTATTCTGGCTCATGTAAAACATGAAATAAAATATATAAGATTCCTCCAGCATATCTCCGGGGCTTGTGGAAATACTCTGATGTAGCCTCACATAGAGTAATTCTAATAAAAATTTGGTGTGAAGTCAAGCTTTTTTTCTTTATTTTTCATATTCAGCAGCAAGTTTCTTAAAAAATGGCAAAGATTTTTCTATAGTTTCAAGTTTTATGCAATAAGATGCCCTGAAATATCCTGGACAGCCAAAGTCCGTCCCGGGAACAAGTAATAAATCATATTTTTTGGCACGCTCACAAAAAGCATAATCATCATCCTCTAAGGCTTTAGGAAAAAGATAAAATGCCCCCTGAGGTTTTACACAAGTAAAGCCCGCTTCTATAAGTCCATTATAAAGCAACTTGCCATTTTTCTCATAAGCGCTGATATCCGATGTCATATCAGCACATCTGGCGATAACCTGCTGAAAAAGAGAAGGCGCATTCACATGGGTAAGTACACGGCCTGCGCCGGCAATCGCACCATAAACCTTACCAAAACCAGTAATTTCATCTGGCACGGCAATATAACCAATACGCTCACCTGGCATTGATAAGGACTTACTATAAGAATAACAAACAATCGTATCCATATAATATTTTGTCAGATAAGGAACTTCTATACCATCATAAACAATTTCACGATAAGGTTCATCCGAAATAAGAAAAATTGGATGCGCGTATTCCTGTTCCTTTGCTGCGAGTATCGCGACTAATTTTTTAATGGTATTTTCTGAATAGACCGCCCCACTCGGATTATTAGGAGAATTAACAATAACAGCCTTTGTGTTCTTTGTGATGCAGCTTTCAAAAGCTGCAAAATCAATTTGAAAATCTACGGGGTGTGCAGGTACAACAATTAATTTTGCTCCTGTAGATTCCACAAAACATCGATATTCTGGAAAAAATGGTGCAAAAGCAATAAATTCATCATCCGGTTCGCTTAAAGCCTTAAAAACGATTGTAATAGCTGCTGCAGCGCCTGCCGTCATAAAAAGGTTTTTTCCCGTAAGTTTAGTTCCAAACCGTTTATTTATGCTAGCCGCAAGAGTCTCACGAACTCCAGGGTCCCCTGGAGCAATTGTATAGCCATGAATTGCACAAGGTTCCATCTCATTAAGAATGTCAAAAATAGATTGTTTCACACCTTCCGGAGATGGAACATTCGGATTTCCCAGGCTGAAGTCATAAATATTTTCCTCTCCTACCTCAGCCGCACGCATACGTCCATATTCATAAATGGTGCGAATGGTAGACTTTTTTGTACCGAGTTCATACATTTTTTCTGAAATCATTGATAACCACCCCTTGATTCTGCCCTGACATCATAGGCCGATATCCCTCTTGGCACATGCCCGGATCTCTGCTATTGGAAAAATAAATTTCCCTACACGGAGGACTAGTTTTATTATTAATGCAATATTTCTCCATTGTAACATGAATCGAAGATTTTGCCAAAAATTTTTCAACAAACAAAGGCACAATAAAATTCTAACATCATTATATAAAAATATAATGATGTTAAAAAAAAGCACCTGCTGTAACAGCAAGTGCTTTTTTTTAAACCGGCAACTACCTAATCTC
>DCFU01000050.1 GCA_002319795.1 Megamonas sp. UBA1796 | reverse complement strand
ATTTGTGCTGGGAAAGTTGAGTAATGTTAAAAGAATTTCCATTTACCTCAAATTTTTTTACATCTAATTTGCCCTTTGTGGATTCTTGAAATATTGTGTTAATACACCTTGAATCTTGTTCATCGCTTATAGTTATTTTCGGACAATTTCCTAGAGCTAAATATGCAAAACAATGATTCATAATCTCGCGTGCCAAAGTATCAATTTTTTTAGGACACTTATTTTTGTATCTCTGGATATATCCATCCAGCACAATTTTTGCGCCTGTTTGTGTCTTTGAACTGAGAGAATTCTTTATCAGTTTTCTCTCTTCTAAAATAGAAAAGCTAAAATTCCTGTCATAATATTTTCCGTCGTCCGTAAAATATGTACTCTCAACAAGCACCGATGAAAAGGCTTTTAACCATAGAACTCTTCCGACACCCTTGCACCCAAAGGCAAGCTTATAATCGCTACCATATATATCAAACGACGCATAATTTTTATCAGTAAATCCGATGCCATTATCAATGATCTCAAATGAATCAATATCAGTTTCCCAACTGTCCTTTGGAATTAATGAAAGGTCTCGTATAACCTTAATATCAATTTTGCCATTGTCGATTTTTGCCTCTTCAATGCTCTGTATAGAGTTGATAATAGCTTCAAATAGCGGCAAAAGAGGAGAACTTGTTGGTAGTCTATGTGTATCAACAATAGACTTAAAATTAATTTTCACAACCTCACATCTCCTTCCAGTATTGCTGATAACAGCAGGACGCAAGAAAATCTTACAGACTATAATTAAATATTATATCTCTAACCGATCTGTTTATCAATATCTTTGTAGCGCTGCTCAGTGATATAAAGCTGTTCACCGGGGAAAGATTCGACGGCTGTGTGATACTGGCGCTTTTGTTCCTCATTTCCCCTCTCGGCATTCCCGCCATAGCGGAATGGTTGATTGACAGGTTAATCGGTCTGAACTATCTGTTACGGGACTATATTATGGGCTGAAAACATTTCGGGTCAACGTGCGATAGCCCCCAAGCAAAAGCCGGATAAAAAACGGAGTGTCCCTAAAGGATACTTAGATCCTATAAGGACACTCCGCATGGTAGCAGCGACGGGATTTGAACTCACGATTTTTTTCACCCCAAGTAATATTGTAAATGTTTGCGTTTACCAGATCAGTGAGCTTTTTGGCTTTGTACTTATCAAATCCGTATTTTTTATCGATGATTTATATGGAGATTAAACTTAGTAAGTGATACGGCAGGGAATGCAGTATCGCAAATTGTCTATTTACATGGAGGTGCATGAATTGGAAATTACTACGTGTCACACAGTGTCAGCGCCAATGAAGAGTATGCAGGTCACAGCTAATATGCAGGCCGCAGCCGGGAAAAAGGAACAAACACCCAATGTGCAGGGGGCGCAGCCTGCCTATCAGGTTGACATCAGTTCCGAGGGCGAAAGCGCACAAGTTACAGCCCGCATACAGAAAATGCTTCATAATATTGCCAGTCAGACAAAGGACGTTTTTGTCAACTGGACGAGCGAGCAAAAAGCAGCGTTCAATCAAGCTGTGGATGCGTCCAATAAAAAATTCGCCGGGCAAACCACCACAGAGAACGAGGGGGCTTTGGTGGTTTGTGACCTGAAGGACCCGGCGGATTTCTTTCAGGGCGAGGGCGCCTTATGGCTTGATATTACTGCCGAACGGTCATTAGAAAAAACGGGGCTGGTCAATCCGCTGCACGAAAAATCGCAGGCCGTCATGGATAAATATTTCACTGCTGCGGCTGCCGTTGAAAAAGGCGGCACGGATACTTTCAAGCGGTTGAATCTTGAATTTGCAGGCGTGGCGCTTTCTGCCAATGAAAAAAGTAACGCTGCCAATGCAGCTCAAGAGATTGCTAAAGGTAAATATACCTGGGATGAATACAATCAGGCGCATAGTTATGCTGCAGAGCTTCAAAACAAGGCAGGCGTTTATGTGCAGGCGCAGGCCAGCGGCGATGAAGGCAGTCTTTCTTACAGCTATAACGGCACTATTGTCAACGTTGGTATCAAGCAGCTTGATTTCATGGCCAGTCATAAGGAAGCCGAAACCGTCTGGACAAAAGCCATGCAAGGCGCCTACAAAAATAATCGTGAATTGACGGATGCACTTAAAACTAGCGGCTTTGATGAGGCAGCCAAGGGTTATGAAAAACTTTTAAGCAACGATGTCAGCGGGCAACCGCAGGCGATGGACAATATCATGCAGAACGGGTTCAGTCAGGAAAGCGGCAAATTATGGAGCGCAGCTGTAGGGGAAGATAAATTTAAGGAGCTGCAGGCAAAATACAGCGGTAACCAGCATTTTACTTACTCTGCCAGCACTCTCGATAAAGCTTATCGTGATGGACAAAAGGAAGCCGATATTATACATGGCGCTGCTTCGGATCGTGAGCCCCGTAATTGGTACGTGACAGCGGACGGTCAGGTTGAGGAGACGGATGGTCAGGTTGAGGATACAGACGGTATTAACAGTCAGATTGGTCCTTTGCGGCAAGAACTGAAAGATCTCCGCAAACAGCTGGAGTCTTTAAAATCAAGTAATATGGCCGACGATCAAAAAGCGTCTATGACCAAGAATATCAAGAATAGGATGCAGACCATCCAGCAGGAAATTAACTCTTTTATGGAAAATGCCACTAAAAAGTGAAATGGCAAGCATTACTATTTAAACAGCTTGCGACGGTGGTAAGCTATAACGACAGTGGGAAGCGGAGGCAAATTTGCCTACGCTTCCCACTTTTCTTATTGTATTCATTTTGCGAATTGATCTTCATTTGGATCAGAGTTCCAAATGTATTCAATGCTTTTGGCAATTTTCTGTGCTTGATCGTTTCCAAATCTATCGGCAATGAAACCCAATGCCATGTCTATACCGGCAGATATACCTGATGATGTGTAATATTTTTCATCCACAACCCATCTGGCTCGATTCATCCAGTGAACATTCGTGTTGACCGAATGAACCCATTCCAAGGCATTCTTGTTTGACGTTGCTTGCCTGTCATCTAAAAGACCAGTTCTTGCCAATAGTGCAGAGCCGGTGCATACAGTCAGACAGTATTTTGACTGTATTACTATACCCTTTAGGTTTTCGATGAACTTTGGTTCCTTTACCAACGGGCGTGTCCCTTGCCCACCTGGAATCAGTAGAATACCTGAAAGATCAACCTCTTTTATGCTTTCAGTTAACACATGCATGCCTTGCTTACTTATAATCGTGCCACCTGTGATCGATACATAATGAAGCTGATATTCTGGAATACACCCTAGTACCTCTACCGGGCCAAAAGCGTCCAGTGTTTCAAATTCTGGAAACAATAAAACATTTACATTTATCAAAACAAATCAACCTTCGTTCTTCAAATATAAACAATGCGAATCTACTATTGCAAAAAGCTATCCTTTATACAAATTATAGCAAAACTCGCTTGATAAATCTACCAATGCCTTTGCGTAATGTAAAAATGCACTTCAGGACAACTTGGTACAAAGTCATGAACGGCTTTAGTACGGCCTTAACAACCTTTGGGGCCAATGAGTTAAATAAATAATTGCCAAAGAGCGTGTGCAGTCCAGACAGTTGCAAAAAAACTGACGCGATTAAAGCTACATACGAAACTACGATTAGTGCACTTAAAGGAGCTTATGCAACGACTATGTTGCCAGGAGATACATCAACTTTTCTACAGCAATATTGTGAATATATATTTTAGTATTAGTTGGCAGAACCTAGGCGAGGTGATATAATTTTTATCAATAAAATGGCATAGGAGAGAATATATGGATGCGTTGCTTTCTATACGTCCAAAGTATGTAGATAGAATCATATCTGGTGAAAAAAAATATGAATTTCGAAAAAAATATTTCAAACAACAATTTCTCGAGTGTACATATACTCGTCGAGTCCGCAAAAAAAAATTATAGGTTATTTTGAATGGGCAGGATTTTTGGTTGGGAATCCCGAAGATGTATGGACAAGAACTAAAATGTATGCTGGAATCGTCAAGGCTGACTATCTGAAATATTTTTGTGGGCGAGAGGAAGCTTATGCGATTCGGATAGATAAATTGCATGTTTTTAAGGAGTACGTCAATCCTTGGACGCAACAGGGATTCTATCCGCCCCAATCATATAGATATTTTAGGGAGAAGGATCAAGGACTTTATGAGGAGCTTTGCCGTTTGGTATAAGGAAAAAGAGCAAACGAAATCTTTGGAGGCGAGTAAGGACGTTAAAGCCAAGGTCCATATCAACCTTTGGGAACAAAATATTTGTAAGAATGAAAACTCGCTGGTACACATTGATATTGGATTAATGGTAGACGACATGTCCACCGTAGCCGGTATATATATATATTGTCCTGTTGTGATTGAATTGTCGGCGGTTAAAGATCTAGGGCAGACAATTATAGATAACCAGAAACTGGTTGGGGCTATATTTAATGAGAATTACCAAATACATTCAGGAACTGCGCGTAGGCTTTTGATTATAGATTCTGCTAGGGGAGACTTTATTATTTACAATCTGGATGTGGTCAATGATATTCAGATAAAGGATAAAGAAGGGACTTTGTTGTATATCAAGACGGAAGATATCTTAAATGGTGACTATGGTGGCCATGATAAATTGCCTTCTAGGTATTATTTTCGCTTGCGCATTAGTGTTGAACGGAATAAATTAGATATGATGTTTCGCACCCAGAAGAATATCTCGCCATTTCAGGATGCCTTTATTACAACACAGGTCATAGACTTCCGATTGAATAATCTCCGAAGCTGCAATCAATTTATTCGTGATGAGTTTGCAAAAGGAAGGCATTTTATAATAGAGGCGGTTCATTATTTGTTACTTCGTAAAGCTACCGATGTTTTTATTCATCAAGGAGAACAGGTCTCTAGTGTATTGGCACGTTGACT
>DCFU01000015.1 GCA_002319795.1 Megamonas sp. UBA1796 | reverse complement strand
TTTAAGGGGATGCCTGTTATAGATATAAAAATTCATTGTTCCTATGCGGGGCTTGCAGATTCCAAAATGTGAGAGAGGTGAACCATCGAAAAAACCTTAGCATACGCATTTTTCGTCCGGGGTTGCGGGGGTTGTATAACTTTAGCGGCCGGTAACAGCAGAAAATCTGCCTCGATATAGAATGGTTTACCCATGAAATTCAAATCTGCAGGTCTGTAAGGGGCTGACAAAAAAGATTGGGGGGTATTTTCAAAAGTGTTATTTGGGAGTAACATGGGATTAGTGCCTTTCCTTTGTGTTTTGTTTTTTGTTGCTAAGCTTATGTCACTAAGGATGGGTGCTATTTTGTTGTCAATATGGCAATAAAATAGCAGTCCGGTTCGATTTTTAAAAGGTTTATTTTACTTTTCCATTGTTATGATATGCACAGTTGGAAAAGGGAGCAGCTGCTTTGACTGTAATCCATTTTAAGTAGAACTGCAAGGCGACTGGGCGGCTCTAAAAGATATAAAGAAATTTTTTACATGGAAGGGAGGATTATCATGCTAATATCATGGGAAGCAGAATCTATAGCAGCGGGTATTTTATGTATTGTTTTACTGGTTTTTAGTTTAGGGAAAAGTCCGTTTTTCCGTATTGATCGGGCTGGAGTAGCACTTATCGGAGCTTCGGCTATGGTTGGCTTTGGCGTGATGTCTTTTGATGAGGCAACGCAAGCCATAGAATATCGCACGATTGTTGTTCTGTTTTCGATGATGGTGTTGGCAGCAAATTTGAAAATTGCTGGGTTGTTTGAGCTTTTAGGCCGTTTGACAGCAGCGAATGTACATTCGAAAAAGCAATTATTGGCAGCCGTAATAATGCTTAGCAGTTGTTTGTCGGCGCTTGCTATCAATGATATTGTTTGTTTATTGCTGACACCGGTGGTCCTTATGATCTGCCAACGGGGGGAGTGCGATCCGTTACCACATTTGTTAGCGTTGGCATTAGCTTCGAATATTGGCAGTGCTGCAACTTTTTTGGGGAATCCCCAGAATATTTTAATTGGCAATTTATCTAAAGTAAGTTTTGTAGAATATTTTAAAACGGCCGCACCTATTGTTTTTTTTGGTTTAATTTTAACATATGGACTTTTACGACTGATTTATAAGGAAAAATTGCAAGGCCCTTTAGCAACAACATCATTAAATGAAGGACATATTTATTCTTATTTGCTGTGGAAAAGTGGACTGACTTTGGCTTTTGTACTTGCTTTTTATGTGGCAGGGTATGATATCGCCTTAGTATCGAGCATGGGCGCGGCATTCTTGTTGATTACTCGTAGGATTAACCCCAATCGCATCTACGAAAACATTGATTTTAATTTGTTAGTTATATTTATTGGCTTGTTCGTTATTATTGGGGGGGTGAAAGCAAGCGGACTTTTGAATTTGATACAATCCTGGCTCCCGGTGGATGCTATGCAGAGATTGGATTCTTTTGCTTTTATAAGTATTGTTTTATCAAATCTGGTCAGTAATGTTCCGGCCGTTCTTTTGCTGCAATATTATATCCCAGTGGAAGATGCCGGGTTGAAATGGCAGGCGTTGGCTTTATTTTCTACTTTTGCGGGAAATCTTACGATTTTTGGTTCGATTGCTAATTTGATTGTAGCTGAAATTGCTAAGAAAAATAATGTTTTGTTAAAGGGAAAAGAATATCTGCGGGTTGGGTTTCCCTTGACGGTTATCTTATCCGTTTTTTGTTTTTTTTGGTTGCAATATATAGCAGGATGATGTTGTGTGATTAAATTTTTACGCTATTCGATGCTTTGAAAAAAACATTTTGTTCATGCGGGTTCAAAAAATGGTTATGCTTCTGTTGCCGTTGTACAAATATAGATATTGGTGAGCAAATAAGGAATAGAAAAATCATAGATGATTGGGGTTGATTTTTTTGTTTAAGAGAGCCTTTTAGGATATATAGATGGACGGTTGAATGTTTTAAATATACCAATAAACCCTTTGATTTTTCATTCTAAACGGATTATAGTAAAATTATAGAATTTATAATTCGTTGTTAATTATAAGAGGGGGTTTAACGAACATGACGCAGTTGGAAACTTTTTCCGCACGGGCAGAATTATTTCAAAAACTTAACCCTTTGGATTGTTGTGTAATGGTTGTCAATACAGATGGAACTATTGTTGCGTTTGTTCAACCAAAAACGTTTAAAATGAATGTTACCTTGAACTCTCGAGTTCCAGAACAGGGGTCTGTAGGAAAGTGCCTGACAAGTGGCTCGGAAGTTCGTATGACCTTGCCGAGTGAATTGTATGGTGTGTCAATCAAAGCAATTAGTATTCCTATTATCGAAGATAGTAAAATAGTAGGGGTTTTAGCTACGGCAACGAGTCTGGAAACGCAGGAAAGGTTACAAGGCATTGCGCAGCATATAGCACTTTCTTCAGAAAAAATTCTCGCTACTGCGGAAGAAGTATCTTCTGCAGCAGGTGACTTATCGCAAAACTTGCATAACATGCAGCGGACAAATTCCGAAATGGTTAAGGCGATTGCTAAGACAGATGAAATTTTAGCGTTTGTCAGCAGTGTGTCAGCAAATTCTAATTTGCTAGGACTCAATGCGGCTATTGAAGCTGCACGAGTGGGTGAACATGGTCGTGGTTTTGCTGTGGTAGCGGAAGAAATAAGAAAGATGGCCACAAATAGTTCAGAATCCGTAGTTAAAATTAAAACTATTTTGCAGTCGATGGAAAAATCGGCGAAAGATACAGTAGAAGTGATTGATAAAGCTACTTCTTTGGGCGCAAATCAGGCAGCAGCGATTGAAAAAATTGTTGTCGCAATCGAAAAAATGACAACAACGGCTATGTCTATCGAAGAAGTTGCTAAAATCATATAAATTTTTACTTGCATATTCCAGCAGGGAATAGTTTTTGTATCAGATATCGAAAAGATAACTTTATGGGCTTAATAAAAGCAGCCACTAGCGGAGTTATACATGGAATGCATTATGCAGAAGTACTTCTGCCATGGCTACTTAAGTTATTATGCTGTGATATCAGGAGTGAGGAGAGGGAATATGCGCTTATGGCATATTGATTTATTGCCGGTGTTGCCCCGACAGCAACTCTTAGGACAACATAGGGAATGCTGTGCTTTAAGGGGAAATGGCTGGGGCCGAAATCATGCAACGGTAAATTATGTATTTCAGTATCATCCCCGTATGCTCTATGCATATCATCAGTGTGTGATAAAAGAAATGAAAAAGCGCGGTTATCATGTTGATCCAGTATGGGAGGATGAAATGTACCGGGGAAAAAAATGCTCGCCGTATTATTCGCTGCAGTGTTGCCAATTGCCTTATAAAGAAAGGTATCCGGAACATAATAAGGTTTATTTTGAAGCTTGTTTAAAAAATTTACAAAACAAGGGAATCTATTTTGCTGATACGGGTTTGGCTTTTGTGATTTTTTCGGTATGGGCATCTTTCTTGGCAAAGTAATCTGCCAGCAGTGTACCGGAAATAGAATGCCATACACAGGCAACGGCAGCAACGAGAGCAGCTTCGGGAATGGCAGAGAAATGGGCCATAGCGAGGCCCGTGGCTAAACCAGCATTTTGCATACCTACTTCGAGTGTGATGGTGCGTTTTTTTGCTTGATTCATGCCAACGGTGCGTCCAACCATGTAGCCGAGTGCATAGCCACCGCAGTTATGCAGGATGACTGCAGCCAGAATGATGAGGCCGGATATGAAAAAATTGGAGCCCTGCAGGGCGACAACGCCGCCGACGATGAGTGCAAAACCAATAACGGAAATACCTGGCATGATTTTTTGCACGTCATAGAAACGGGGATTGCTTTGATAAAAATAGTTGATGATGAGGCCCAGTATGACTGGTAGAATGACGGTTTCAACAATTGTGATGAACATGGCTTGTGCAGGGATGTTTACGATAGCGCCGGCAAGATAGAGAACGAGCATTGGCGTCAGGAATGGAGAAAACAGAGTGGATACAGCCGTGGTACCAACGGCAAAGGGAACGTCACCGTGGCAAAGAAAGGCCATAATATCTGAAGCCAGACCACTGGGACAGCAGCCTACGAGAATAAGGCCGAGAGCAATCGGATCCGGTAAATCAAAAATTTTTGTTACAGAGAATGCGAGGAGCGGCATGATTGTATAATGGGCAATTGCACCAATACAGACATCCGTCGGATTTTTGGCTAGATCTTTGAACTGCTGCAATGTCATAGTGAGTCCCATAGTGAACATAATCATGAACAGAATAAATAGTTGCGTATTTCCCTTGACCCATTTAAATACAGCGGGGAAGAAAAAGGTGAAGATGGCAATGCCGATGATAATGAGCGAAGTATTGCCTGAGAGAAACAAACTGATTTTTTTACATTTTTCCATAAAAAAGCCTCCTGCTATAAGAGTTTAAAATAAATTTTATAAAATAAAAAACTTCGCCCCTTTGCAAGGGACGAAGTTTTCCGTGATACCACCCAAATTCATCTGTCATTACGGACAAATGCTCTTTCAACGTACAAACATACGCGTTTCCTGTAACGTAGAACAAACGTCTTCGCTTACTTATTTCAGCGTCGCTTTTCGGAGATGATTTTCAGCATTTTTCCGTTTGCCGATTTTCAGCAGATATCGGCTCTCTGGGAAAACGAATGAAATGCGTACTCGTTCTCTTCATCAAATGTATATATTATCAATATACTGTTTACAATAAATAAAAATCTATACTTGGAATTGTAGACTTTTGTAAACAAGTTGTCAAGTGTTTGTTTTATGAATTTTAAAATTGTCTCTTGGATATCTGGATGGCTATAGGCGAATTTTATATTTTATCCAGGCAGTATCTTTGTATACAGTCGGTTTTCATATAGTACGCTTTATTTTTGATAGGACTTTCATAAAAAAATGATACAATTAACTGGAAAACTTATAAAGAGAGGGTCCGGGGCATGATTCGATGGAGAAAAATAATATGCATAGGTGTAGGAGCTTTTTTATGCCAAACTTCGGTGGTTTTTGGTGCACAGCTTTCTATTCGGCAAGCGATTGATTTGGCATGGCAACAAGACAGCTCGATAAAAATAAGTCAGCAAAACGAGGGGATAGCAGCCGCTGCATTGCAGCAGGCAAAAGGGAATAATGGGCTATCCTTATCGACAAATGCAGATGTATCACATTCTGTACCGGAAGAGGGGGATACTGCATCTACGCTATCGAACAGTTTGACAGCAAGCCTGCCTGTTTATTCGGGAGGCGCGAATGAGGCTATGATAGAGAGTGAAAATATAGGGATGCAGATGGCAGTTTTACATACAGCCAGGGAAAAAGAAAACGTTCGTTTACGTGTTCTCGATGTATATTATGATGTACTGGGGAAGAGAAAAAAGGTCGCTATTGCACAGGATGCGGTAAATATATATCGTCTTTATGCTAAGAATACTGGCAGAACGTACTTTGTAAAGTATTCTGGTGATGCTTTGCGGGTTGCGGTTGCATTCTCGAATGCTAAACAGGAATTGCTGAACGCAGAAAATGATTATGAGATAAGCGTGCGGGACTTGAAGAATTTATTGCACTTGGCAGAGAAAGAACCCTTGCTTTTGACGGACGATTTTTCTGTTACGGCATTTGAGGGAAATGAAGATCATTGTGTGAACTATGCATTAAAGAATCGTAAAGATTTAATGATAGATCAATATGGAATCAGGCAAAAACAGCTTGCCGTAAAAACAGAGCAGGCTGGTTTTTTGCCGAGTCTTAATATGTCGGTTACGACGGATTTGACAAGGGGGATGTCTACAGCCGGCTATACGGCTCATGGGTATACAGCAGGAATTAACGCGCAATGGGATTTATTTGATAATGGAATTACGAAAGCTAAGGTTCGTGCTGCTAAAGAGGAGGTCAGGATTGCAGAGCTCAACTTGGAAAAAGATCAGGATGCGGTTCGTTTTGCCGTGCGGCAAGCTTGTTTCAGTATCAGAAATGCAGAAACAAGGCTTGCTTCATCAGACCGGTTGGTGAAGCAGTCAAAAAAATATTATGCTATGGAAGCGGAGAAATATCACTTGGCAGGTGGAGTTTTGCTGAATCGTATAGATGCTGTGAAATTTTATTTGAATGCCCAGTTTGAAAATATTGCTGCCAAGTATGATTATGCAAAGGCAAGGGCGAGCTTATTCCATGAGATGGGAGAGGATGTACTCTGATGACTTTGCATCAATTGCTTTTTGAAGAAATATATTAGAGGGGCTGCATGTTTTGCGGTGATAATATCAAGAGCCTCATATTGTGCAGGATTTTGTATTACCTGAAGTTTTTTAGGTATTTTTAGCGATTATGGCACCGACTACTGCACCTACAATTCTGGCAGTGATTACTTCTCCCTCGGAACGTGCGCTGCTATCATGGTGACGCGCATATTCTATGCGACGTTCGCGTTCATGCTCCATCCGCTCACGTTCCATTCGATGTTCATGCCTGTAGGCGGCTCTTTGCTCTGTTTCAAAAAACACAGGAGCATTCAGCGGATGGGCCTCGGCAATAACCGTGCTGAAGATGCTGACTGCCATTAAACTGCACAGTGTAAGCGACATGATTTTTTTGGATTTAATTTTTAACATAGGGAAGACCTCCTTTAATTTTGGCAAGCGGATAGTCAGAAGAAGCAGTATGATAGAAGTTTGAAAAACATGTTATATGCATCACGTCCTTCTGATTTGATATTTCAATAATACCAGCGATAACTTTGAAAACAATTTGAAAGGAATTAAGAGTGGGTTAGAAAAACACGATATGTCAGAAAATAATGTATGCAAGGTTATTGCATCTTGTCGGCGTATGGAGACAGATGGAAGAAAAGTGAAAAATATTGTTGGTTTTACCATTTAATAGCAGGAATATTCATTCATTTGTTGAAAATTCTATATAAGTTTAAAAGTTTTTTTAGCAAAATTATACTTCGTTGCATACTTGAAGGAGGAACTATATCATGGATGTATATTATATCAATACAGTTGGAAATGACCAGAATGCGATTCATAAGGGGATGAACTGGTTGATTCAGACAAAGTCCAGTGGAGAAAAAGCTGTTGTTGGATTGGTTATTGAGAATCTTAAGCAATTATTTACGTTATTAAAAATAAAACCAGAAAGAATAGCCTATATATTGGATAAAGGTATGTTCCGCTTGCCCACGGAAGAAACATGCAGAATGTTTACTGACAGGACTTTGCGGGAGGGAACTTTTTCGACCGGTATAGTGATTTATCCACCACCAAGATTTCTGGAAAAGGTTTTATCTAAGAGTGGCATAGAATCTTTACTGGTTATCCCCTGGAAAAGCAGTGATATTCAGCTGCTCATATCGAAAGGTGCGCAGGAATACAAATGATAGTATAAAATATTTCTTTTTTCTGTATGTGATCTGGTGAATGCTTGAGGGGAAATCGTGTATTGCCAAAAAAATTGCCGTTTCGAATCTATCGAAGCGGCAATTTTTTTATAAAGTTATTTTAGGCAAGGAGCATGATGGTTTAAAAGCGTTTATGTGTTGAATTTTATCTTGCCGGATAAAGCGTCTTTGAGCTCAAATGTGGATATCCAGGGAGTGGTATCGGGATTAGCAATTTTTAACCAAATCGTGATATTGCCGTCGGGTTTGCTATGAATGACAAAAGAGGCATAGGTCATAATTTTTTTATGTTTATACCACACAACAGGATCCTGAGAAAAAGCTGTTACGTCATCAAATGAAATCGTATCCTTTGATGATAACTGCTCTATAGCCTTTTGATATCTGGTAGACTCATATCCTGGATTTTCGGGATTGAATTGCGTCATAGTATCTTCCACATAATGGTTTGTATGTGCTAACGTGCCATTATCTGTTGATCTTATAGCATAAGTTCCATCAGGCCCCAATTCGATATAGGCTATTTTTCTAGTATCTGCAATGGCAAGAAATTCAGGATGCGTATTCCATTTTGTAGAATGGAGAGCAGCAACTACTTCATCGACCGTAGCGCAATGCTTTAAGAGCCAGGTTATAGTGAGTTTTTGACAGTTGCTATACTCTGTACTGGGTAAATCTGTAACCGAAGCAGGTGCTGATAAAGATAAGACAGATAAACCTTTTTCATTTACGCCCCCCTTGTTTCCAGTATTGGCATAGAGTGCCAAAAACTTATATCCGCCATTTGACACTATTTTTATATAATTGTATTCACCATAAGCATAGTCTCTGTTTTTAGCAATTACCGTGCCTGTCCCATCCAGACTTTTGCCAGCCACTTCCCAGGAAGTACAAGCTTGAGCGGAGTGGCAAAAAAGAAGGGAGAAGCAACAGAACAACAAGGAAAATGCCAGTAGTTTGTTTTTCATGTAAAACTTCCTTTCCAGTCCGTATGGATTTATAAGCATTATATATTTTATAAAGGTTTTTGTCTATATAGGCTGTAATATTTTCATTCGTGTTTTATGGTACGTTTAAACTCATTATTATTTTAAGCTTGATTTTTATCGGCGTAAGATTTCATGGGGTTTTAATTTCACAGTGTTATTAAGCAGTAGAAGAATAGAATTCTGTATTATATATTGACAATCATCTATGCATGGTTTACCATGATATATAGATGATTGTAAATATAATAGGAGGTCGATACAATGCAAAAACAAATGGGTTTTTTTGAGCGATATCTGACAATCTGGGTTCTTATCTGTATTTTATCAGGAATTGGTATAGGCGGTCTTTTTCCTACAATTATAGGAGAATTGAGCACATGGGAGTTTCATCATGTCAATATTCTGATGGCAGTCCTTTTATGGCTCATGATTTATCCGATGATGCTAAAAATTGATTTTTCTGCTGTTCTGCATGTTGGAGACAGGCCAAAAGGCATTCTAATCACGTTATTTGTGAATTGGCTGGTGAAACCATTTAGTATGGCAGCGCTCTCATGGTTATTCTTTACGCAGGTTTTTAGTGCCTGGATTACGCCGGAATTGGCGAATGAATATATGGCTGGCACCATTATTTTAGCAGCCGCGCCTTGTACGGCAATGGTTTTTGTCTGGAGTTATCTGACGGATGGAGATCCGGCCTATACATTGGTGCAGGTAGCGGTTAATGATCTATTGATGTTGGCTCTCTTCGCGCCCATCATAATGTTTTTACTCGGAGTATCCA
Source organism: Megamonas sp. UBA1796 (assembly GCA_002319795.1). Lineage (GTDB taxonomy): Bacteria > Bacillota > Negativicutes > Selenomonadales > Selenomonadaceae > UBA1796. Next base: position 31,085 of record DCFU01000015.1, on the reverse strand, counting down.
ATATTGTAGTTCCAACCGATGTATTAATGGCTTCCGTAGTACTTTATATTGTTATTCCCTTACTTACAGGTTATGCCACTCGATGTTTGTTTATCCGGCAGCATGGTGAGGAATGGTTCTTGAAACATATCGTGGCTCCGCTGAATCCGGTTACTACTATAGCCTTGCTTGCAACACTTATTTTGATTTTTGCTTTCCAGGGAGAGCGGATTATTGGCAATTGGTCTGTTATTCTTTTGATCGCTATACCAATTTTAATTCAGGTGTATTTCAATTCAACGCTGGCCTATGGCTTGTCTTACCTTTTCCGGGTGCCACAGAATATAGCTGCACCGGGAGCCCTTATTGGAGCCAGTAATTTCTTTGAATTGGCGGTCGCTGTGACAATTTCTTTATTCGGACTGCATTCCGGGGCAACTTTGGCAACCGTAGTTGGTGTTTTGGTAGAAGTGCCGGTTATGCTTTCTATTTGTAGTGTATGCAATCGAAGCCGGAATTGGTTTATGAGGAGAACTGGATGAATAAAAGAAGAAAATGTTGTTTTGCTGCAGAATACAGGAAAATTGTATCCTATGCGGGGAAGGGTTTTCTCATAGCTGGTTTCATCCATATAGGATGAACTGCACAATGTGTTTTTTGGTTTTGGCATACAAGCAACTTGTGCAATCAACCGGCAGTTGCGTTTTGGTTAGAAACATCAACCGATATTTGTTGGACAGTTATTTTGTTTGAGAATACAATTATCCTTGTCAGTACTGATAATTCATGTTGAGGATGATAAGCTATGTTGAATAATAAAGAATTTGGTAAGCGCGTTGGTTTACTGCGGAAAAATAAAAATTATACACAAGAAAAAATGAGCATGTTTTTAAATGTCACGCCGCAAGCTATTTCCAAATGGGAACAGGGATACACATTGCCTGATACGGGGATATTGCCGTTATTGGCAGAAGTGCTGGGAACTTCTATTGATTATTTGCTAACCGGAGATTCCCTGATAGAAAAGAAAAGCCCCTATGACGACCAATATAAAAAAGAAGAATATTATTGGGGAACAGAGCCATCTTTATTGGCTGAACAAATTGTAACGCTCATGGCAGATCGCTCTAAGCGGAGTTTACTCGATATCGGGAGTGGAGAGGGGCGCGATGCGGTATATTTTGCTAAAAATAATTTTCACGTCGATGCCCTGGAGATATCTAAGCCAGGTATAGAAAAAATAAAAAAGTATAGCGAAGCAAATAAATGCAATATTAATATTTTGCATGCAAACATGATTGGGTATGAATTACAAAAGGAATATGATGTTATTTACTCAAGTGGAAGTCTGCAGTTTTTACCGCTTGCTCAGAGGCGTACTCATTTCGACAAATATAAGAAGCATACTGCTGCTGGTGGTATAAACGCACATTTGGTATTTGTAGATAAGCCGTTTATAAAAGTTGCACCAGATTGGGAGGAAAATGAATTCTTTTATTTGTCAGGAGACTTGGCTGCATTTTATGCGGATTGGCAGATTTTATACTATGATGAGCAAATTATAGATTGTAATTCTGCAGGTATTCCGCATCAACATGCAGTGTGTTGTATAATAGCAAAAAATTCAGTTGTAAGCTAAATGAAATTCGTTTGGACAAGTAAATATAGCGCAGTCATTGCATGTATACGTGGCATACTGTAATGGCTGCGCTTTTTGTATATATGCAGTTATCCGCTGGTGGATAACTGCATGGCTTATTTTAGGGAGCTTTTGAAGATATTGATTTTTTTGCTGCATTCTTCCGGTTGGGTCAGTAAAATTGGATCAAGCAGTTCCTGTGCCTGTTCCTTAGTAAATAAGTTTTTACGTATAGCAACGGTTTTTATGGATTCATTATTCTGGTAAGCTTCTTTTACAACATTGGTGCCGACTTCATAGCCGTAAATTGCAGAAATTATCGTGGCATTTGATAAAGAACTTTCGGCATATTGTTGGCACACTTTCTCGTTAGCGGTAATACCTTTTACGCAGCGTTGTGTAAACAGCGGAATACTATTGATCAGCAGTAAAAAAGATTCCTGGAGACATTTGCGTATAGGAGCATCCCAGACATTCAGATCAAGTTCCCCAGCTTCTACTGACATAGTGATGGCTAAATCATTGCCGCAAATCTGATAGCAAAGATGGATCATCATTTCAGGGAGTACAGGATTAATTTTTCCTGGCATAATGGAGGAACCCGGTTGTAAGGAGGGCAGATGGATTTCGTTGAGACCTGCACGCGGGCCGGAAGACATGAGTCTGAAATCGCGGGACATCTTGCTCAATGAAGCGGCAACACTTTTTATTGTAGCTGAAATCATGAGGAAGCCATCATCGTTTTGATAACCATCAATAATATTTCTTTTGGGCTTTACAGGTATGCCGCTGATGATAGCTAAATGTTTATAGACCGCTGATAAATATCCTGGGAATGTACCAATGCAGGTGCCGACGGCAGTGCCGCCGAGGCAAAGATGTGTGCATGATTCCTGGGCTTTGCGGCACTGCTGTATTTGCCGTTCTATTAATGTGTGATATCCACTGAACTCCTGACCCAAGGTTATAGGAACTGCATCTTGCAGGCAGGTTCTGCCGATTTTTACAATATTGGCGAACGCAATTGACTTTTCCGATAATATTTCGGATAGATGGGTCAGTTCCTCAATTAATTTATCGAAGTACAGATAACTGCTGATTTCAATGGCGGTTGGAATGACATCATTGGTAGATTGGCCCTGATTTACATGGGTATTCGGGTGAACGGCGTCATAACCTTTGTGCCCGGTTAGGATTTCATTGGCCCGGTTGGCGAGTACTTCATTTACATTCATGTTGACAGAAGTTCCCCCACTGAAAACGTCAATCGGGAACATGCCCTTCATTTTACCATTTATGATTTCATTAGCCGCCTGGCAAATAGCATTGGCCGTTTCTGTTGGTAAGGCACCTATTTCGGAATTTGCTTTAGCAGCAGCTTTTTTGATATAGGCGATTGCCACTAAATACAGGGGATAGTTCTCGTAAGTTTGTCCGGAAACTGCGAAATTTGTCCGTGCACGTTCTGTTTGCACACCATAGTACAAAGTATCATCAATCTCCAGTTTACCAATGCAGTCATGTTCCATTCGCATAGTATCACGTCCTTTATATTTTATAAAGAATAATATTCACCAAAATAAATAAAATACCTTCTTTTGAATAAAAATAATTATTTATGAAATAATTTATTCACATTTAGCAAGCAATATGCTATAATGAAAAAAATAAAGAATAATATTATTCATAAAAGAAGCTTCTTAGAAAGGAAGGTCGAAAGTTTTGCATGGAACAAAATAGAGGAACTTATATTAGTATGATAAAAAGTGCGAAAATTTAAAAAATAAGAGGGGGATATTATGTTTTGGATTGAGCTTATAGTAGTTTTAGGAATGCTTCTGCTTGGTGTTCGATATGGAGGTATTTTTCTTGGGATGTCCAGTGGTATCGCTATCGCTATATTGGTATTCGTCTTTCATTGTACGCCGGGGGTTCCGCCAATTGATGTTATGATGATTATAATGACAGTGGTTGTTATTGCTTCTGTACTACAGGCTTCCGGTGGTATGGAGTATTTGATTCAGGTTGCTATAAAACTTTTGCGTAAGAACCCAAAGCAAATCAGTTTCTTTGCCCCGCTTATCAGCTATGTTTTTACTTTTATGTGCGGGACAGGAAATATTGTATTTAGTATCCTGCCTGTTATTGCTGAAGTTTCCCGTGAAGCCGGAGTTCGCCCTGAAAGGCCGATATCCATTTCAGTTATTGCGTCTCAGCAAGCAATAACAGCGTGTCCTATTTCCGCAGCAACGGTTGCTCTGTTGGGTTTTTTGGCACCGTTTGATATATCTCTTATAGATATTCTTATCATTTGTATCCCTTCAACCCTGATTGGTGTACTAGGGGGGGCATTTTATGCCAGTTATGTTGGCAAAGATCTTGCTCAGGATGATGCATACCTTGCACGTGTTGCAGCCGGAGCAGCAGCTCCGGTGAATGAACAAACTGAATTTACAGAAAAATTATATGGAAAGAAGGAAAAAATGGCAGTTGGCTTGTATATACTGGCAACCGTTATCGTTGTTATATTTGGGCTGTTTCCTTCCCTGCGCCCCGTTTTTGAAGTAGCAGGCAACAGTTCACCGATATCCATGACCATGACAATTGAAATCGTCATGATGGTTATGGCGGGTGTTATCATTATGGTCACCAAAACAGAGGCAAAAGCTGTTATCGAGCAATCGGTTTTTAAACAAGGCCTCATGGGGGTATATGCGATTTTTGGTTTGGCTTGGGCGGGCGATACTTTGGTAAAAAATAATATAGATTTTCTCAAAGGTGGAGCACAAGATCTGGTTGTTACGTATCCCTGGGTGTTTGCCTTCGTACTGTTCTTCATATCGGCGCTCATCTTGAGCCAGGCAGCTACAGTTGGCGCGTTGATGCCTCTTGGTATTGCACTCGGAATTCCGGCTCCGTCGCTTATCGGTATGTTCCCTGCGGTTAATGGGTATTTCTTTATTCCCAGTTATGCGACACTTTTAGCAGGTATCGCATTTGATCGAACGGGGACAACCAAAATAGGAAAATTTGTTTTTAATCATAGTTATATGATGCCAGGGCTTATAACTTCGATACTGAGTGTTGGCATAGGGCTCACGCTGGCTAGTGTTATTTTATAAATAATTGGGAGAGATTCAAATGATTAAAGAAAAAGATGGTCTGGGTGAGATGGACATACCAGAGGAAGTTTACTATGGCATACAGTCTGAAAGAGCCAAGCGTAATTTCGATATTTCGGGCCATAGCATTGACGAATTTCCAGATTTTCTTAGGGCAATCGCTGAGATAAAAAAGGCAGCTGCACTAACGAATTATACCATAGGGAAGCTTGACCAAAAGATTGCTGCAGCAATTTGCCAGGCAGCTGATGAAATTATTGAAGGAAAAATGGAAGGAATGTTCCGGATTGATGTTTTTCAAGGCGGAGGCTCGACTTCGACAAATATGAATGTGAATGAAGTACTTGCCAAACGTGCCAATGAAATTTTAACCGGGCATAAGGGCTATGATGCGGTTCATCCCAACACACATGTAAATCGTGGGCAATCTACCAATGATGTCATTCCAACGGCCATCAGTATCACGTGCTATCGTTATGCGAAGATCTTAAAAAATGTTTTGCTGGAACTGGAAAAAGATTTAAAAAATAAAGCAGATGAACTGAAAGAGGTTGTCAAAGCCTCCAGGACGTGCCTGCAGGATGCAGTTCCAATTACTTTAGGGCAGGAATTCAGTGGATACCAATCGTTTATTTCCAGACATATTGCTTTGTTAGATAAGTTGATGTTTTCAGAGCCTTTGAAACTGCCGCTCGGTGGTACAGCCGCAGGAACCGGATTAGGTGTATTTGATGGATATATGGAAGAAGTCTATATTCAACTGGAGAAAGTCACGGGCATTACTGTAATGCAGAAAGAAAACCTTTTTGATGGTTTGCAGCAGGGAGATGAATATCTGCGTATCTCAGGTTATCTGAAAAGTCTGGCTACAGGACTTGGAAAAATTGCCACCGATCTGCGTATGCTATCTTCCGGACCTCGCTGTGGTTTTCAGGAACTTTATTTGCCAGCGGTACAGCCAGGTTCTTCTATTATGCCAGGAAAAGTCAATCCGGTTATTCCTGAGTTAGTCAATCAGGTTTGTTATCAGGTTTGTGGTGATGACATAGCTATAACGATGGCTGTGGAAGGTGGAGAATTGGATCTAAACGTTTGGGAACCGGTTATTATCAAAAACCTTACAGAAGAATTCAAATTATTAACTGGTGGAATCCGACAGTTTACAAGGCTTTGCATTGCCGGTATCAGGGCAAACAAAGAAAAATGTCTTGAATATGCAGAAAATACACTGGCAAATGCAACCGTTGCCTCAGCATTGCTGGGCTATCCGGAGGGCACTATTATAGCGCAAAAGGCGGTTGCTGAGGAGAAAACCATCCGGGAAGTTGTCAGGGAGAAAAAAATTATGCAGGATGGAGACGTAGATAAGCTTCTTGATCCTTTAATGCTGACAGATTGGCGTAAGAGCAGCAAAGTTATTTCAAAATAATATGAGGTAAATAAGATAATCAATTGTAGGGAAGGGAAGAAGATAAATTTTGCCAGGGAAAAAGGAAAAATAAGGCAGAATAAAGGTGGCTAAACCTAGTGGCTGGACCGATGTTTCAACAAATCATTGATATATATGGAGGCGGTAAGATGCGTGGTAGAAATCGTATAAAAAGTGAAATGTCCGAATACTTTAGGGACAAAATTTCCAAACCCGGAATTGTTGCGGAATATGAACACGGGTTTGAGGAAATGATCCTTTTAAATAAAGCATATGCAAAAATGTTGTTCGTTCAAAAGATTTTAACGGAAGAGGAGGAGAAGGTTATTGTTGATGGTCTGGAATATGTCCGTACGAATTTTTCAGAGGATGATATTGATGGCAAGTATGAAGAACTCTACTTTAATATGGAACAAAAATTGTTACAGAAAATAGGAATTAAAGTCGGGGGAAAACTGCATACAGGTAGAAGCCGCAATGATATTTATGCTACGCTTTGGCGCATGGAAACCAGAAAATCCATTTGGGGAATTTGTCAAAAGGTCATAGAATTGGAAAAAAGTATGCTTGTGCTGGCTCATAAATATAAGGATACAATTATTACGGGCTATACACATATGCAGCCAGCACAACCAATAACCGTAGGATACTACTATACCGCGGCTATTGGAGTTTTGCATCGTGATTTTGCCAGATTAGAAGATGCTTATAAAAGAACGAATCTTTCTCCTTTTGGCGCAGCAGCACTTGCAGGGACAGGGTTTCCTATTGATCGGGAAAAACTGGAGAAGCTTTTGGGGTTTGAGGGCATCGTAATAAACAACCTTGATTGTGTGGGATCAAAGGATTATTTACTTGAAGTGGAGAGCGCACTTACTATTTTAATGATTAATATAAGTCGCATGGTCCAGGATCATTATATTTGGTGCACAAATGAATTTGGTTATGCTGAAGTAGGTGGCGAGGTCGCCGTATGCAGCAGTATTATGCCACAGAAAAAGAATCCGGTTACGCTGGAAATGATAAGGGCAAAAGCAGCGCATGTTATGGGAACATTTGTTTCTGGTTGTGCAATTTTGAAGAATACGCCCTTCTCCTTATGTATGGACTTGTTTGAAAGCCATACAGAATATTGGTTTGGATACTCATCCAGTCTTGACAGCGTCAGGCTTTTTACGGAAACCTTATCTTATTTAACATTTAACACCGAACGGGCTTATAGCGCTGCAAAGGGGAATTTCTGTACAGTTACGGCTTTGGCTGATTTTTTGGTAAGCAAATTTGATATTTCTTTTTCGGAAGCCCATGATATCGTCGGTGATATGGTAGGTGTGATTTTAGATGCTGGAAAGCCTATTGGTGCAATGGATTCAGGCGTACTGCGTACCTCGTCAAGAAATGTAATAGCGCGTGAGCTCATAGCAACGGATGAGGAAATTATTGCTGTACTTGAACCAGCATCGAACGTCAGGGCCAAGACAAATTTGGGAAGTCCGGGTGAAGCATCAGTGGAGAATATGTTATATGAATCGGATATTTTAATTAAGTCACAAGAGAATTGGTTACAGGAAAAAATTGGTATAGTTGAGGGTGCATATCAAGAGATCGTGTAATAATTTTACCATAATAGGTTTATAGAGCATATTTTATATACATAGAAGCTGCATAAAAATTGTAATGCAATATTATGATTTTTGTGCAGTTTTTATGTATATGGCTCTATATGAATTTGAAAATGGAGTTGTAATTTTATGGTATAATAGATACATTATAAGATTCCGAGTCGGGGTGGTATATAATATGGTAAATGGGGATAATATTTTTAAACGTATAGAAACCGTAAAAGATAAATTAACGACAAAACAGCGCAGGTTGGCACAGTATATTTCAGCGAATTATAAAATGGTAGCATTTTATAATTCAACGGAACTTGCCCGGGCAGCGAATGTCAGTGGCTCCACAGTCATACGTTTTGCTGAAGAGCTTGGTTATTCGGGCTTTCCGCAGATGCAGTCGGCATTGCATAGTATAGTACAAATGGAAATAAATACATTAGAGGTTTTTTCCAATAATGCACTGCCTGACGTATATGCAAAAAAAGAAAGCTTTTTCCAGTCTGGCATATATGATTTTCATAAAGTGGAACGTGAATTTTCACGTGAATCCTTTGATAAGGCTGTGGATTTATTGCTGAAGCAACAGAATGTCTATGTGGTTGGGTTTCAGGGATCATCTTTTTTAGCAGACTATATGGCATATTCTCTTTCCAAAATACGTAAAAATGTATATGACATTAATCAATGGAGTAATGCCGTTTTTAGTACGACATCGTCGCAAATGATGGAAAAGGATGTTGCACTTATCTATGTCTTTCCAAGGTTTCCGGTAATGACGCTTAAACTGGCCAAGTATTTTCACGCAAATCATGTACCTATTATCTGTATAACATCAAAGTCGGAAAATTCAATATCAAAGCTTGCAGATATAACGATTCATATGGATGTAGAGTATAAGAATTACATTGAACATCTATGTCCGGTTCTCTATGTATCTGAAGTTTTGGTTGAAGAAATTTCGCATAAGAGCAGAGAACAGTCTATTCAACAACTGGAGTGCTTTGAACAGTATGTTAAACAGAATCATATTTTTTGCAGAATGGAGGATGAGAATTCAGATTGAAGCTTGGTTATAGTAAAATAACGAGAAATAAATGCGGTGTGGACTTGTTGTTTTGATAGGAGGTGACAGCTATGGAGGAAATCAGTATCAATCAGATGCAAGGGATTCGGATAGGCAATGCACAAGATTTTAAAGCCAAGACGGGCGTTACCGTGCTGATTTTTCCGCAAGGGGCCAGCGCCGGGGTCGATATCAGCGGTGGATGCCCGGCTTCGCGTGAAACGCCGGTACTTTTACCAACTACGGCTGCGACACCGGTGCATGCGATTGTCCTGTCGGGTGGATCGGCTTATGGTCTGGCAGCCAGTACCGGCGTGATGCGGTATCTGGAGGAGCATGGCATGGGATATGATACGGGTTTTGCGCTTGTCCCGATTGTCTGTCAGAGCAGTTTGTATGATCTTTCTTATGGCAGCGCGACCGTTCGTCCGGATGCAGCTATGGGCTATGCAGCTTGCTGCGATGCTATGGAGAACAATAAGCCGAAAAACGGTTCCTGGGGTGCTGGCACAGGTGCAACCGTTGGTAAGATTTGTGGCATGGAGCGCTCGATGAAATCCGGCCTTGGTATCTATGCAGTCCGGATTGGCGGGCTGCAGGTGGCAGCAGTGGTAGCAGTCAATGCTTTTGGCGATATCTTTGATACAGGAACGGGCATGAAGCTTGCCGGACTTATGAACGCCGGACGTACAGGTTTTGCCGATACCAAAGAGGAACTCTATAAAATCAAAGTGCCGCAGGATATGTTCCATAAAAATAATACGACAATCGGTGCTATTATCACGAATGGTAAATTCACTAAATCCGAGCTCACAAAGCTTGCTTCGATGACAAGGAATGCTTATGCGCGCTGCATCAATCCGGTAGGGACACTGGCAGATGGCGACACCATCTATGCTGCTTCCTGTGGTGAAACCATGGCAGACATGAATATGACCGGTACCTTGGCTGCCGATGTCATGGCTGAGGCCATCAAAAGGGCAGTGCTCACAGCACAAATGGCAGACAATGACTACTTGCCTGACTGCTTAGGCCTGAAAGAGCAAACCGTAAGTCAAACGGACGTATCTTGAAAAGTTCTGCCAATGCAGGGTCGACTATCTAAATTATGGTCAAAACGATGGGGCCATAGTCCATTTTATATGGTTTGACAAAAAATATTGTTGTATAGTACAAATCACTCGGAGGCTTCTGCTGTATATCTATGGCAGAAGCCTTTGCGATATAAACCTGTTTTACGAAGTGTTGACAATCCGGGCGGGTATTGTAGAATAAAGAAAGAATTCAAAGGAAAAGCGGAAAGGAAGCTGATGCGCAGAATGAAAAAGATGTTTTTGTCAAAAAACACCTTACGCCATCCAATAGGTGAGGCAAAAATGCTGAAGCGGGAACGGGGTTTCGATATGGAAAGTTACCGGATTTTGGCGGAGCTTAGCCAGGCCGTGATGTTTGAGTGGGACATTGCGGCAGACCGTCTTTTCGTATCGGATCGTTGGCGGCTGAACTTTGGCCCGGAGCCACAGAAAGCAGAATTCAGTAAAAGTTTGACTGAAATTTTTCCTGTGCCTTCGAATGAAGAAAACTTGCTGCAGCGTTATATCGAGGCTGTAAAATATGATAAAAAAGTAAATTGTTATGAAAAGCTGGAGATGAGACTTTGTACAATACATGATGAATGCCGTTGGTTTCAGCTACGGTTACTTTTACGTCTTACCCCCGCAGGAGAGCCAGAACGTGTTTTCTGTATGATGACGGATATAAATCAGCAAAAAGAGGATTATGAAAAGCTTTTATATCAGGCACAAAAAGATGTGCTGACAGGACTTTATAATAAAGAGACGACGCAGCTATTAATGGAGCATTATCTGGAGCATGCTCGTATCAGTGATAAACAACAGGCGCTGCTTATCATCGATATTGATGGTTTTAAAGACATCAATGATCGTTTTGGCCATTTATTTGGTGATGCTGTGATTGCGGAACTTGGACATATTATTCAGGATTCTTTCAGGGAATCGGATATTGTTGGCCGTTTTGGCGGTGATGAGTTCATGGTTTTATTCAAAAATATCGGCGATGTGGAAGTGATTCGTCATAAGGCCGAAGATATGAACCGGGTCTTGCAGCGTACCTATAGGAATGAGCAGGGAGACCTCTATCAGGTGTCTGCCAGTATAGGGATTGCTCTTTCGCCACAGTACGGTTTGCATTTTGCTGAGCTTTTTTCCAAAGCAGATCAGGCACTTTACTATGTGAAAGAGCATGGTAAAAATGCCTGTTCGTTTTATCATGATGACTTGCCTATGCCGGAGTATGTGAGCAATCGGTCATTGGAGCTAAGGAAAACGAGGCGGCGCTCCAAGGCTTTTCAGGAAAATGTCATTGAGTATATTTTTAAAATTTTGTACCATAGCCAGGATGCAAATGCAGCAGTCAACTTAATTTTGGAAATTATCAGTATCCGATACAATATCAGTCGTACGTTTATTTTGGAGCGCAACCGGGAAGGGGAGTACGAAAATACTTTTGAATGGTGTAAGAAAGGGATTCCTTCGCAGCAAAGCAGCCAACAGCATATTCCTGAGGAAGATGCTGAAAAGTTTTTTCAGCATTTTAACGAAGATGGTGTCTTTAGTGTAGAGAATACTGCATTGCTGGCACCAGAACTGAAAAAATATTTTGCAGATAGCCCGGTGAAAGCACTTTTGGAATGTGCCATGTATCAGCAGGGAAGTATTGAGGGGGTTATTGGTTTCGAATATAATTCCCATCCGCGGGACTGGAAAAGTGAAGAGATAGAGGCGTTGTCATTTACTGCGGAGATATTGAGCACCTTTTTGCTCCAAAAGAGATCACTGGACAAAATGAAAGTGTCATATGGGCAGGCGTTAGAAATTCTCGATCATATAGATTCATTCATTTATGTTATTGATAAAAACACCTATGAGATTTTGTTTTCTAACAGGAAAGCAATTGAATTCTTCGGAACGGACCAGCTTGGTAAACCGTGTTATGCAGTTATTGGTGCTGATGATACGGTTTGTCCGTTTTGTCCAATGTCATTTCTGCCGGAATCCTTCCATTCGGTAAAAAAAGATGTCTATATGCCTAAGCGTGCGATCTGGCTTCGTACTGCGGTATCCCGTATCCATTGGACGGAAAATCGTGAAGTATGCATGTTACATTGTCACGATATTACTGCATGGAAAAAGGAAGAAAGTCTGTCAGCGGAGAAAATACCACTTTCAGAGAGAGAACAGCAGGCAGGGACTGTTATGTGAGAAAGAACAGGGCGTAATGCCGTTTTTGCTGCCGGAGCTGACATCTGGTTGCTCTTGGATCTTTATCGGTCAGGGTATAGTATTATTATCAGGGAGGCTTTTTTGATGCAAAAGATCAGATGGATTTTATTTGCAGTTGTTTTTACTGTTTTTTTGCTGCCAGCCAACTGTTTGGCGGCTGCAGGTGCAGATGATGTGGAGATTACGATTCTGCATACCAATGATATGCATGGCCGCATTTTACCAGAGGATGATGGAGGGCGGTCTATCGGCTTGCCGGAGATTGCCGCGGCAGTCAAGGCTGTACGACAGGTAAATCCAAACACGTTGCTGGTGGATGCTGGGGATACGCTGCATGGTATGCCGGAAATCAATATCAGCCGCGGTGAAAATATGGTAACATTGTTAAATGAAACAGGCTACGACTGTATGGTACCGGGTAATCATGATTACAATTACGGTTCTAAACGGCTGGAAGAACTCTCCAGACAGATGAAGTTCCCCCTGCTTAGTGCGAATACGGTAGATCGTAAAACTGGAAAACTTTTGTTTCCTGCGTATAAAACCTTTCAGATGCAGGGGGTGAAAATCGCTGTTTTTGGTTTAACGACTCCGGAAACGGCTTATAAAACAGCACCAGCCTGTGTGCAGGATGTGCAATTTGTTGATGCTGTACAATCGGCGCGGGATATGGTCAGGGCGTTGCGTAAAAGCAATGATGTTGTTATTGCTGTTACGCATATTGGCATTGATAAGAACTCAGTGGTTACGACTGACCAAATTGCATCCGACGTTCCGGGCATCGATATCATTATTGATGGACACAGCCATACGGAATTGCCGCAAGGCCTCACGGTTGGACATACCCTCATAGTCCAGACGGGTTGTTATGACCATAATCTCGGGCGCGTGGATTTTGTCGTCCGGGGGCACAAGGTCGTGGCGAAGACAGCCAGGCTCTATACGCCTGAGGAGATCAAGGAACTCGCACCTGTGCCAGACGAAGCTTTGGCACAAAAGTTCACGGCTATCCAGAAACGGAATCAACCTTTATTTGACTCTGTCGTCGCGAATAGCGATCGTTCCTTCTCTGGTGACCGCGGTGTTGTGCGTCTCGCGGAATCGGCGTTGGGAGATCTTTGCGCAGATGCGATGCGCGTCGAGACAAATGCAGATGTGGCATTCGTAAATGGCGGCGGCATTCGCAGCGGGCTTGCAGCTGGCAATGTGACGAAGCGTGACATGATGTCGATTTTTCCCTTCGGTAATACGGTTAAAAAAATAGAAGTTTCAGGAGCAGTACTGCAGGCAGTGCTTGAGCATTCCGTAAGTAAATATCCTCAACCTTTTGGCGGGTTTCTGCAGGTCAGCGGGCTGCGCTTTTCATTCCAGCCTGCGCTAATGCCGGATCACAGAGTGTCAGAGGTCCTGGTAGGGGGAATACCGCTGGACTCTCGCAAAATGTATACAGTGACGGTCAATGATTTCATGTATAGTGGTGGAGATGCCTATGATATGCTTAGAAATGCCAGGATCATTGGAGAATATGGAACCTGCGAGGAAATCTTTGCGGATTATCTTAATAAAAATGGAGTGCCGGTGGCAGATTTTGGACAGCGCATCAAGCGAGCAGGCCTGGAAACTGCTGTAGAGCAGGAAGCTGCTTAAGACGCTGTGCAGGCGTATGGGTGGAGTTGTTCTAATAGAAAGAGAAAAATACTTCCAAACAAGAAAGGAGAAAAAGTCATAATGGATAAAAGATTTGTTACTACTACGTTTGACTTTAATGGGTATAAAATTGTAGAATATTACGGCATAGTACGAGGTATTACGGTACGTTCAAGAAGTGTCATTGGTAATATAGGAGCGAGTTTTCAGAGCGTATTTGGCGGAAAAATCACCATTTATACTACACTTTGTGAGCAGGCGCGTGAGGAAGCTTTTGAAAATATGATTCAACATATGAATGACGGTATCATTGGTGCAAATGCTATCGTTGGTGTACGTTATGATGCAAACGAGGTGACCCGGGGCATAACAGAGGTTATTTGTTATGGGACTGCGGTGAAAATAGAAAAAGCATGAAAAAGCATAAGGTAAAAAAATCATGATAGCAAAGCAGTGCCGTGAGCAGCTGGCGCACCAGCGAATGTGTGACTTTCACAGTGTTTGTTCTATGTATAATTGCTGGAAAGAAAGACCCTGATATGATATAATTGAAATGATATGTGTATAGAGCAGAGGGAGGGTGCGAAGAGATATGATGGCCCGGAAAGAAGCTGTTGACAATGCGGTTACATCGTTGGAATTAGAGGGATTTTCTTTTTCAACGGAAGAGAAATATCTTTTGGAAAGAGTCATAAAAGGTGAACTGTCTCCCGCGGCTTTAAGGACATATGCAGCAAACAGAATGGCTGTAAAAAAAGCGGCTGTCTAGTAATATAAGAGATCCGTATATATCTGAGATTGGTGTTTTGCTCAATAAATTGCATTGCAGTACGCAGGAAGAACTGCAGGAACAGGAAAAGTGGTTTTCTGTTTCGCGTATTATAGAATTGTTGGAGAATCCTGTAAAGGAAAGTTTTGATTTAAAGCATCTGCAGGAAATTCATAGATATATTTTTCAGGATGTATATCCTTGGGCTGGTGAAATAAATATGATTCATCCTTTTAGAGAGGGAAATGGAAGAACGCAAAGGGTGTTTCTGCAGTTTTTGGCGAAGGAGGCAGTATATCTGCTGGATTTCAAGTCTCTCACTGTAAGGCAGATGGAAAATGCATCTATAAGAAGTGCGTCTGTCGACAATAAGGGGTTTTATGATATTTGAAAAAAATCTGTTCAGATGGATAAAAAAATGTCCCAGTCACGCTGAGCGTGATACGGGACATTTTTTAGTGGAACAATAAAGAAAACAAACATATGTTTTTCTTGCATTTCCCTTGTAAATCGGTATAATGAAATCAGGTGGAAATTAAAAGTCGCCGTGTCCTGAAGGTGTGGGAGCACCCTCAGGCACGCGCAGGTGGTAAAGCATCTACACGCAACAGCTGACTGTCCACGACGATATTTATTATTATACCGTGTTGCCGTTTGTGATACAAGCACAGGGCAGTCGGGAGAGAAAGTATTTGTCGGGCAGAAGTCTGTGTGTCTGCGCGCAATGTCTGCATAAGGTAACGGGTGGCTGACAGGATTTTTATTAGAGTGCCTGCCTGGTTACGGCTGGAAGCAAGCAATCGTGTAAGCGCATGTGTAGGTTGAGAGACCTGACATGCGCTTTTAATTTCCTCCCAAAAGGGCGCGGGCTGGAGGCTTAATAAAAAGCTTGCGGCTGCAGCCTGCAACAGGGAGGGATTTCTATGCGATTACGACTGCCTTGTAGAAATCGGGTGGGACTTATTCATGATGTTACCAGCTGCCTAGCCGAATGGGAGATTAATATTGTTTCCTTGGAGGTTGGGCAGGGAAATGTATTTCTCGAATGTCCCTGTATGGAACAGGAGGAAAATTTGAAGCAGGCTTTGCAAAGGATTAGTGGTGTACAGCAGGTTGAAGCTGCAGCTTTGATGCCGTCTAAGGAACGGGCTGAGCAGTTGGACGCAATTCTGGGGTCGGTACAGGATGGTATCTTGACCGTTGATAAAGAATGCGTACTTACCCAGTGCAACGCAGCGGCGGCCCGAATATTACAGCTTCCCTTGACCGTTGCTGTTGGACAGCCCTTGGACTGCGGTCTGGCCGATGCGTTGTTTTTGCTGAATGCCCTGCGTACTGGGAGGTCGTTCCGTAATCGTGAGGCTGCGGCAGCTGGTACTTCCTGCATCGTTAGTACACTTCCGCTGCGAAGTCTGCAAGATGGGATAACAGGCGCAGTGGCAGTTGTCCGTGATATTCGTGAAGTGCGTGAACTGGTGCACAAGATCACGGCATCCCGTCCGGTTACTTTTGCTGATATTCCTTTTACGAGCATGGCCATGGCGCGGGTTGTGGAACAGGCTCGTCTGTATGCACGCAGCGATTCTACCATATTGATCCGAGGCGAGACGGGTACAGGAAAAGAGCTTTTTGCCCGGGCACTGCATGGTGCTTCATCTCGGGCACAAGGTGCCTTTGTACCGATAAATTGTGCGGCTATTCCGGAAACATTGCTGGAAAGCGAACTCTTTGGCTACGAAGAAGGAGCGTTCACTGGTGCAGCAAAGGGAGGAAAGCCTGGCTTGTTCGAGCGAGCAGCCGAAGGGACCCTGTTTCTGGATGAAATTGGAGAAATGTCAGTTCATTTACAGGCCAAGCTGTTGCGTGTGCTGCAGGAGCGTCTTGTGCGTCGTGTGGGTGGCAGCCGTGAGATAGTGGTAAATGTGCGTATCGTTTCGGCCACGAATCGCGACTTGGAAAAGCAAGTGGCTCGTGGCTTATTTCGCGAGGATCTATACTATAGATTGAACGTGATTCCTCTGTTTCTGCCATCACTACGGGAGCGGCAGGAGGACATACGGCTGCTGGCTGAATACTTTTTGCAACGCTTTGCCAGCCAGCTGAAGAGGCAGGTGGAAGGATTTACGCCGAAGGCATTGGAACGGTTGCAGTACTATGACTGGCCTGGTAATGTACGGGAACTGGAGAATGTGGTGGAGCGTGCCGTAAACCTGGTGGAAGGTACTTCTGTGGAGGAACGCCACATTCTAATGGGTGGACGCCCTATGGCGACCTATACGCCGGCTGTAAATTTTGAAACCTATCAAACGTTGCATGAACGTCTGGCACAATTTGAGAAAAATATTTTGCAAGAAACTGTCCGACGGTTTGGTTCGGTATTGGGACTGTCGCATACTGCGGTGTCGAAAAAACTGCGAAAGTATGGATTAAGCCAGTCATGGCAGGCAGGAGAAGAATGAGAATGGCGATAGGCAAATTTTTCCTATAAGACAAATAACACAAAGAAAAATTTATAGAAAATGCTTGACATTAGTCAGGTACCTTAGTATTATAAACATAAGGTACCTGACTAAGTCGTTATGAGGGGATATGAAAAATGGAAAAACAAAAAAATTCCTTAATGGAGCAATTTATCATTTTAAGCCGTTTTATGATATACAGACATCATCATATGAAAGGAAACCATATGCACAGCCCTTATCAAGGTCAGGGCAGAGTCCTTTCGTTATTGAAAATCGAACCTAAAATGAGTCAGAAAAAGCTTTCTTTTTTACTTGGTATACGTCCACAATCCATGGGAGAATTACTGGGGAAATTGGAACAAAATGGAGATATTATAAGAACGCAGTCTGAAGAAGATCGCCGTTCGCTGGATATTAAGCTTACAGAGAAAGGCATGGAAGCTGCTGTAGCAAGTGAAACACTTCAAGCGTCTGAACAAAGTGCGGAGGATATTTTTGGCTGCCTTAGTGAAGAGGAACAGAACAATCTTGCGGATTATTTGGCGCGTGTCATTGCGGCGCTGCAGGAAGGTATGCCAGAAGGTCAGCAAATCATGATGCAGGAGCATCACCATCATGGTCATGGTGGTCACTTTATGCGGAATTTTTGCGGCTGCCATCAGGAATAATCCTGATGGTCTGGCTGCGTTGAGGAAAGGAGGCAAAAGATAATGCGGTTATTAAAGCTTATTAAAGTTTTTTCGAAATATCGGCAACATCATCACCAGTATAGGGACCATGGCGGCAGATTTCACTGTAGAGAACATCTAAAACCGAATGAAAATGAGGGGACAGTTTCTTTGAATAATATGCTTAGCAGGCAGGTATGTCCTGGCTGTAAAAACCATTGCGATTTAGCATCTCCAAAATGTAAGCGCGGCAAAGAGTATGCCATCCTACATGGCGAAACTAGTTGAACTGCTGACGAAGACAACTTCTATATTTGTGCCGAAAACCAGCGCGTATTGTATCTGAGCCGCTGGTTTTATTTTTTTTGCAGTAAGCAGAAAATAGGCAACTTTTTGATGCTTTGGCATCATTTTTGGCAACAAAAGTTGCCATGTTTGTTGATTTCAGGCTAAAAAAGCTTTTTTTATGTTGGCATGCTTATTGCATTAATTAACAATAGGAACGGACATCTGGCTAACGTAGCTTGTTACCTGGGTGAAACGTGCCATATTTGAGAGGAGGCTTTATTGCTATGGAAAAAAAGTACACCGCAGAACCATTCAAAATCAAATGTGTTGAGCCAATCCAGATGACTACGAGGGAAGAACGGGAAGCCGCTATTGAGCGGGCAGGGTATAATACATTCCTATTGAAATCGAAGGAATGCTATATCGATCTTCTAACCGACAGTGGAACGAATGCCATGAGTGACAATCAATGGGCAGGAATGATGGTCGGTGATGAAGCTTATTCTGGCAGTGTTAATTTTTACGCGCTGGAAGAGGCGGTTCGTGAACTTTATGGATTCAAGTATGTTGTACCAACGCATCAGGGACGGGGAGCAGAAAATATTTTGTCACGGATTGCTATTAAGCCGGGAGATTACCTGCCAGGAAATATGTATTTTACCACGACTCGTACCCATCAGGAGATGAACGGCGGTACCTTTGAAGATGTGATTATTGATGAAGCACATGATCCTCAAGCAGAACATCCTTTTAAGGGAAATGTAGATTTAAAAAAACTGCAGGCTTTGGTCAATCGAGTAGGTGCGGAGAAAATACCTTACGTTTGTCTGGCAGTGACTGTAAATCTGGCAGGTGGACAGCCTGTCTCTATGGAGAATATGCGGGAAGTCAGAAAGTTAACAAATAAGTATGGTATAAAAATTATGTTTGACGCTACGCGCTGTATCGAAAATGCTTTTTTCATCAAAGAGAGAGAAAAGGGCTATGCGGATAAAACTATTGCAGAAATTGTCAAAGAAATGTTCAGTTATGGTGACGGTGCTACAATGAGCGGGAAAAAAGATTGTTTGGTGAATATTGGTGGATTTTTGGCATTGAATGACGAAATAATGTATCAAAAGGCTACGCAGATGGTCGTTATATTTGAAGGCATGCCAAGCTATGGTGGTATGGCTGGCCGCGACATGGAAGTGATGGCACGTGGCATGTATGAATCGGTTGATTATCATTATATCAAGCATCGTGTGGAGCAGGTACGTTATTTGGGTGAACAACTCGACAAAGCAGGTGTGCCGATTGTAAAGCCTATTGGCGGGCATGCGGTATTTTTAGATGCACATAGATTTTTGCCACATATACCACAGGACCGGTTCCCGGCACAAATGCTGGCAGCTCAGCTTTATATCCATTCCGGGGTTCGTTCTATGGAGCGTGGGATTGTGTCGGCAGGGCGTGATGCGAAGACCGGAAAGCATCATTATCCCAAACTGGAACTTGTTCGTTTGACAATTCCGCGTCGGGTATATACCTATGCTCATATGGATGTGGTTGCTGACGCGGTGATTTCACTTTACCAGGAACGTAATCGTATTCCGGGTTTGGAAATGGTTTATGAGCCGCCGGTATTGCGGTTTTTCACAGCCAGGTTTAAACCATTGCCGCTTAAACAAAATTGAAGCGAACTTCCTAAAGAATTCCCTGGTTTTTAAAGTTTTTTGTTTTTAACAGGTCAGGCCATCCTGCCTTCGCTTATATGTCGAGATTGTTTTTGGATGGCCTGAACTATTGTGTGATGAGTAAATTGAAATTAGCTTTTAGGAGAGATGGGCAATGGATGTTTTTCGCACGAAATCAATTGAACTTTTAAAAGAAGAGGCAAGAGCTCATTCCCTGCGGAAGGAACTAGGAGCCATTGATATAATCATGATGGGAATTGGGGTTATTATTGGTACGGGAATTTTTGTTTTGACGGGAATAGTCGCTGCAAAATATGCTGGGCCTGGATTGATTTTATCGTTTATCATGGCAGGTATAACATGTGCCTTTGTTTGTTTTGCCTATGCTGAATTGGCAGCGATGGTTCCAATTGCCGGTAGCGCATATACTTATACCTATACATCACTGGGAGAATTTATTGCTTGGATTGTGGGCTGGAATCTGATTTTGGAATATTCGGTAGGAGCCTGTGCTGTAGCCGGAGGATGGTCTGCCTATACGGTGGGACTTTTAAAATCCGCGGGACTAGAACTTCCGGTAGCGGTGACTGCCGTGCCGGCAGATGGCGGTATGGTGAACCTTCCAGCTATGCTTATTACATTATTTCTCACCTATTTGCTGACACGTGGCGTCAGGGAAAGCGCTGCTGCGAATAAAGTACTGGTTGTGATAAAGCTGGTGGCAATTTTCCTGTTCTTATTTTTAGCTGGTCCGCGAGTAGATCCTATGAACTGGGAGCCATTTCTGCCTTTTGGTTATTCTGGTGTTTCTGCAGGGGCGGCGATTATTTTTTTTGCTTATTTAGGGGTTGATTCCATTGCCACTTCAGCAGAAGAAACTAAAAACCCAAGTAAGGCTATGCCGATTGGCATTATAGGCTCTTTGCTGATTTGTACGATATTGTATGTTTTGGTAGCTGCTGTTTTGACTGGTGTTGTCCCCTATAATCAATTAAATAATGCCGAACCTGTAGCCTACGCACTACGTACACTTGGCTATCAATTTGGTTCGGCAATCGTAGGCACGGGGGCTATTTGCGGCTTGTCAACGGTTCTTCTGGTTATGATGTATGCTCAGACACGGGCATTTTTTGCGATGTCGCGTGATGGTCTGATACCGGCTGCAATCTGTAAAATTCATCCGCAGTATGGAACACCGCATATTATTACTATAATAGTTGGTATTGCTGTTGCTTTGGTGAGCGGATTTACACCGATTACGATTGTGGCAGAGATGTGCAGTGTCGGTACGTTGTTTGCGTTCCTTGTCGCAACGATTGGTGTTGTTGTCCTGCGACGGACCAAGCCGGATGCCGAGCGGCCATTTCGTTGTCCGGCTATCAGAATAGTTGCTGCGTGTGCTATACTGTCATGCGTGTATATTATGTGTAATTTGGCTTATGCAACCTGGGTGCGGTTTATTGTATGGACGATAATCGGTGTTGGTATTTATTGTACCTATGGATATTCTCATAGTATATTGAATAAGCCCGCTCCGGGGTCGTCAGGAAGAGATAAACTGCTTTAGGCTGTTGCCAGGCCAGCTATTGACGCCCTGGCAGCAGAAAACACGGAAGCACGGAAAGAATAGACTTTCTGTGCTTCTTTTTGCCATGAAAAGATGCTGTAGAAAATGAGAAAAATTCTAGTAATATTTTGGCAGTGACGTTGCCATATCTTTTAGGGAGGGCGATTTTTCATCTGGATTTTTGTGTTGGAGGTAGTTACTATATGAAATTGAGAGTTATATTAGCAACCGTATTTCTATAAATGGCAGATTTATTATTGCAATATGCTATGAATTTTGCTATTCTATTAACATATAGTATATCTTGTAGTGTTTCGAAGAATATAAGATTCCTGACAGTTGCCGATTCCTTTGCTGTGCAAGTGGCAGGCTGGTGCGCGTTTTTTATTATAAGGATTTGTTCAATCCCTAACAGTCAAAGATAATGAGAGATGGGATAAAATGGTGTTTGCAAAAAATACAATTTACATTGCCGGCAATGCCAAATCCCCGGTGCACAATGCGATTACGCTCCAATATGGACAGTTCCTGATTGGATTTGTTATCGATGGCAGTACAGGCGAGATTGTAGCGTGTGATGCGTCTACATCTGTGCAGGTAACTAATGAATTTATTCGTACTTTATTTATTGGAAAAAATATGCTGAAGGATGAGGATGATATCATTCAGGAGGTCAGGGAACGTTATTTTGGCTCATCTCAAAAAGCTGTTCTCGTGGCTTTTAAGGATGCACAAAAGCAATTTATTAATATTGTGCAGGGGCTTAAGACGGAAAACCAGACATCCGATGGTAAATGAGGCTTTAACAGAGTGCTCATATAATGTAAAAAATACATATTTATATATTTTTTGCTGTTTTGTTCATAATATATGCTTGCCTATACACAAGCATATCCATAAATAAAATCCAGCAAGATAAATCTTTCAGGGGAAGATTTTGTCTTGTTGGATTTTTTTATTTATACGAAATTTTTTAGTAGGGAGTGATTGCATGATAAAAAACGTAAACACGCAGCGGCTGGTAGAAGAATTTGTTTCTTTGACAAAAATCGCCAGTCCGTCCCGGCAGGAAAAAAAATTTGCTGCCTATATGAAGGATCAGTTGTCGGCGCTTGGCTTTACAATCGAAACAGATAGAGCTGGCGAAGCCATCTACGGCAATGTGGGCAATATCATTGCTACTCTGCCGGGTACAAAAAATGGAGAACCATTGATGTTTTGCTGTCATATGGATACTGTAATGCCGTGTGAAAATATCCGGCCGATTGTGGATGATGATGTAATCCATACAGATGGGACAACTATTTTGAGCGGCGATGACAAGGGCGGCATTGCTGCTATCCTGGAAGCTGTTCGCCAGATCAGGGAGCAGGGAATGCCGTATGGGCCAATCCAGGTAGTCCTGACCATTGGAGAAGAAATTGGAATGTATGGTTCCAAAAACCTTGATTACAGCAAAATCAAAGCACACAAGGCTATTATCCTCGATGCGGATGGTCCGCTTGGAAATATTGTGGTGAGAGGACCAGCCAAAGATGTTATTGAAGTTGCTGTAAAAGGCCGGACGGCTCATGCGGGGATGTATCCGGAACAAGGCATCAGTGCTATTCAGGTAGCAGCGCATGCAATCGACCAAATGAAGCTGTTGCGGATCGATTCCGATACGACCGCGAATCTGGGAACGATAACGGGTGGTACTGCCACGAATATTGTAGCGGAACAGGTGCATATTGTAGCAGAAGCCCGTAGTTTATCGAATGAAAAACTGGCGGCGCAAAGCCTGCATATGCAGGCATGTTTTGAAAACGCGGCACAAGTCTTCGGGGCTTCTGCTGAAGTACAGATCCAGCGCAGTTACGATGCTTTTCATTTAGCAGCGGATATACCGATTGTGGCACAATGTATAGCGGCCATGCGTTCACTGGAGCTTGAACCTAAATTGGTTTCTACAGGCGGGGGTAGTGATTGCAATGTGTTTAATGCACGAGGCATAATCGCTGTTGATATTGCGATTGGAATGACGAAGGTTCATACATGCGAGGAAAGTATTAAGATTTCTGATTTGGAAATGGCCGTCCAATTGGTTATAGAAATTATCAAAAATAACTAAAAAAATTAAGGGAGGAAATTTGTTATGAAAATTCGTGCAATCAAAATTGGTAAAGTAAGCATCCCGTTAAAAAAACCATTTAAAACAGCTTTGCGTCAGGTGAATTCAGCAGAAGACATTATTATCAAGGTAGTAGCCGATACAGATGAAATAGGCTATGGCAATGCCCCGCCAACAGCCGTTATTACTGGGGACAGTCAGGATTCGGTAATAGCGGCCATTCGGGATACAATTGGTCCAAAGCTGATTGGTATGGATATAGATAATATGGAAATGATTATGTCAATCATTGACAACTCGATGGTGCATAACAATTCGGCAAAAGCCGCACTGGATATCGCGATTTATGATCTTTTTGGTAAGTTATACCATATTCCGTTGTATAAATTGTTTGGTGGCTATTGCCAAAGTATAACAACAGATTTAACTATCAGCGTAAATTCACCAGAAGAAATGGTGCGTGATTCTTTGGAAGCAGTAGGGGAAGGCTATGATGAGCTGAAACTTAAAGTAGGTACAGATGCGGCTATGGATATTAAACGTGTCCAAGCCATCCGGCAGGCCGTAGGAAGTCATATAAAACTTCGTCTTGATGCGAATCAGGGCTGGATGCCAAAGGAAGCTGTCCGTACGATCCGCCGCTTTGAAGACATGGGTCTCGATATAGACTTGATTGAACAACCAGTCAAAGCCAACGATTTTTATGGCCTTAAATATGTGACGGATCATGTGGATACGGATATCATGGCTGACGAGTCGGCTTTCGGTACGCATGAAGTATTCCAGCTTTTGGAAATGAGGGCGTGCGACCTTATTAATATAAAATTAATGAAAGCTGGGGGACTCCACAATGCTCTTAAAATTGCAGGCTTAGCTGAGGCCATGGGCATACAGTGTATGATGGGATGTATGCTGGAAAGTAAAGTTGGCATTACGGCAGCAGCCAGTATAGCTGCCGGCAAGAGAATTGTGACGAGATCTGACTTGGATACGGCGATGCTGCTGGCGGAAGATCCGGTCATAGGCGGTGTAAGCTTTGATAAGAACCAGCTTATAATTCCGGATGTTCCGGGACTGGGAATTACTGATATAAAAGGTTGGCGGGAAATTAAATAACTGTCGCATATAACATGACTTGGTAGTATATACGAAGGAGATGAATATGGTGAATGTAACTGCTGATTTCAATGTTTGGTGGGGACTGTTAGGCTTATTGCCGCTTTTGGTTTACGTTGTTTTGGTGTTCCGTGATATGGATCCGCTTCCAGTTACCGTATTATGTGTAATTATCGGGGCAGTAATTACCGGGCAAAGTTTGGTGTCATTTGGAGATGCTATGTCCAAAGCAATGGGTTCATTCCTGGCTTTGGTTGGATTGATTATCATGCTGGGCCGTGGATTGGGCGAAGTACTGACAGAAACAAAAGTCAGTCATACACTGGTGCATAAAATCATCTACGGAATTGGTGTTGATACAGAGAATAAAGCAATGCTGGGGATGATGGTATCCTGCCTGGTAGTAGTCGGTCTGCTGGGAACCATGGCTGGAGGAAATGCTATTTTAGCACCAATTATCCTGCCAATCGCGGCGGCAGCAGGATTATCACGCAGTGCTGTTGGGGTATTGTTTCAGGCCTGCGGTGAAGAAGCACTTATACTGGGTCCATTTACACCACCGGTCATTACTTTGCTGGGACTGACGCATACGAATTACGGCGAAATGCTGCTGACAGTGGCTTTGCCTGTTGCGACAGTAACCCTTGTCACTACATGGATTGTGGTCCATCGTATTCAGAAGGCAACAAAAAATACAAATGCCTATGAGATACCAGAAAATGTAGAGCAATTTTTGCCAACTCCCAGACAAAACAGGACCAGTATATTATTTGTCCTGGCCTTTATCGTTGCGGTTGTATATGGCATTGTTGCCAAGGCCGGTACATCCTATGTCATTGTAGTCATGCTTGGTTTATCCTTGCTCGTAGGATTCACGGGTGGATTGGGCATTGACAGGATTTTTAAACTCATAGTCAAGGGGATGGCGGGTAATGTCGGCTTGTTTATCCTGTTCGTTTTCCTTGATCCATTTATGAACTTTGTTGAACAAGCCGGTGGATTCAAGGCGCTTTCCATCATTCTGCAGCCATTGGTTAATTTAGGTGGTAAGCCTTTTGTTGCCATTATTGGCGGATTAACTGGGGCTTTTGGCTTGACCGGTGCTACGGTTGCTGTATTGAAAATGCTGAATGATATGTTTGGCAATCTGGTTGTTCAATATGGTGTTTCTATGGCTGCCTGGTCCGTTGGCCTGGTTGTGGCTACCCGTGTGGCAAATTTTGTTTATCCCGGTTCGAATATGTTCAGTTCGATGGGATTTGCGGAATCCAGGGATATTAAATCAATGATTAAAAACGGAGTTACCGTGGCAATTGCCCAAATCTGCTTTCTTATTGTATATTCGTATATGTTTTCATGATTTTGAGCTGTATAGAAGCAGTTAAAAATATTCAAGAAATTTTTCAGCAAGTGATGAAAGATAACGATCTTTCATCCAGATTGCTGTAATGCGGGTGTGGAGCTTTTTTTCATTTATGGTTTTTATATGAAGATTGGTATGAGCTGCAAGTCCGAGGGCAGAGGCGGGGACGATGCCGACGCCGTAACCGGCATTGGCCCATAGAACGGTTGTGCGTGCATCATCGTTTTTGCAGAATATTTTTGGCAGAAAATCATGTTCTGTGCAGGTATCAAGAATGAGCTGTTCAAAGCGGCGGTAAATGATGAGGGGGCGATCTTTTAATTCCTCAAGAGAAATCTCATTTCTGCCAGGTGCCCAGTCAATAGGCGCATTCATGATAGCAATCATGGGTTCTTCTGCCAGGTATTTACAATGCACATGAGAACTTTTAAAAGGTGTACGTACAATACCAACTTCAATAATGCCCCGTGTCAAAAGGTCGATAAGCGAGAAGGTGTTTCCTTCATATATCTCGAATTTGGCACCACGATATTCCTCGTGAAATTTTGTCATGCCTTTGCTGAGCAGTATGCTTCCGGAGGAAGAAACCGTGCCGATGTTCAGTGTACCTTTGAGGCCGCGTTTGAAATCATTGATTTCACGCAGGGTTGAATCCGACAGTTCAAGAATCTGCCGGGCACGGTTCACAAGGATTTTACCGGCATCCGTGAGATAGACTTGCCGTGGTCCACGCTTAAATAGCTTAATTCCCAATTCATCTTCAAGCAGTTTCATTTGCTGGCTTAGTGGTGGTTGGGCCATATTCAGCCGTTTTGCTGCAGCGGTGATTTGTTCTTCTTCTGCTACGCAAAGGAAATATTTTAATTGCCGGATATCCATGCAGGTCGCTCCTATCAGATGATTTTGCGTAATGTATTTAATATAGGCACGGAGTTTATTTTTTATAGCAGCTGTTTTTGTTTGTACATCATAGCATCAGCAGCTGTGATAGCTGTAATTAGGGATGTTTCTTGGGAGCAAATGGTGAATCCTGCAGATACAGAAATAGGAATATATATTTTTTCGGAAATCACTGCCAGGTCCTTGTTGACTTGTTTAATATATTCAAGACAGGAGCTTTGCGTAGTATTGGGCCTGACTACTAAAAATTCATCACCGCCCCAGCGGGATACAATATCGGACTGGTTTTTATTGTTCATGAGTACGGCAGCTATGGCTTTTAAGGTCAAATCGCCTTTCGTATGGCCATGTTGGTCGTTTATATCCTTGAATTTATTGCAGTCCATTAAAAAAACGCATACATTGAGCTTGTGCTGGATTGCTTTATTCATGATGTAATCAAATTTTGTAGAAATATACCGCCGGTTATAGATTTTTGTCAAAACATCCGTATTCGCATTAAAAACAGATTGGTCATATTTTTTACCAAGCTTATAAGCAAAAAACAACCCCACGACAGCAGGGATTGGGGGATAGGATAAGGGAAAACTAAATTTATAGTAAGCATATGTCCTTATCACCAGCGCAAGGAGAATAACAATAGACATACCTATGATTCTGCCTGTATATTTCATGTTTGATTTTTACGGTTCTTTTTATATAGCATTGAATCGATTCTGCCTCCATATTTTTAGACTGCTTTACCAAAAGCAAGCGGTAGGGAAGTCTGAAGTTCTGTGAACTTCGGGGCTGTTTGCTTCATTGTACGAAGTCTGGCACGCATGATATCGATGACAGGTTCTTAGTTTTCATAGAGCCACTGGGCAAGCTGGGCAGATAGTTTTTCTGGCAGGGAACCGGTAGTCATGTCCAGCGTTTCTTCGTCTGTGAGCGCAGCAAGAAGGGTATTGCTTTTATCATAGATACGGATGCTGCTTATGGTGGCGGTGTGATTTTGGCGATTGAAAATTGCAGTTGCTGTGACGCAGGCAGCTGTATGCCAACTGCTGGTATCCTGTCTGTCTGCATAATGCGCAATCAGAGCCTGTTGACCAGCTTCGGAAATATCGGTTTTCAGTTGAGCACGTATGACATCACTGCTGCCAATGGTGCGAACACTATTCGTGTCAAAGAAATAACTGCCGTTTTCGTCTGTGCAGGCTGCTTGCCAGTTTACCGCTGCTGCCAGAGCTAAGGAGCCCGACAGGAAGATTGTAACTAAAACTGTTGCCAAAATAGTTCGTATTTTCATCAAGAGCACTTCCTTATAGTTTTATATGTTAATATCTTCTATACTGTGTGAAGAATTCCTGCTGTACATAAGTTGAGAATTTATTGGAAAATATAGAACCGAATATAATATTATATATAGGTATTACATGTAAAAATATTCCCTGTTGAAGAGGTTTTTTTATAAGAGTAAGTTTTTATGGCAATACGTGCCGGATCTTATCAGATAATGTAAGCGGAGATAGAGCTTTACAGAATGTAAGTATAGCAACTCTTGAATATATAAGCTTTTTGGAGAGTTTATACTTATAATTTAACAGAAAATAGTAAAAAAATTAAATACTATATGAAAACAATTTAAAAATTTAATGTAATTAATAATCATTATTGACAATGCAATTACAGAATGTTATGATGAACCCATCAAGGGTAATAAAACCCAGCAAACAATGTGTTGTCAGGAGGGATTGGAATGAAGGATACAGCTATTCAACGAGTGTTTGGCAGGGAGATACTGGACTCACGCGGAAATCCGACAGTTGAGGCTGAAGTGCTCCTTGCAGATGGCATGACAGGACGTGCTTCGGTTCCGAGCGGTGCTTCGACAGGTATGTTTGAAGCACTTGAGCTTAGGGACGGTGATAAAAAGCGCTATGGTGGCAAGGGCGTCCTGCGGGCTGTGGCAAATGTGCATGAAACTTTGAATTCTGTACTTGCCGGTAAAGATGCGTCGGATATTTGGGCGGTGGACCGGGCTATGCTGACTGCAGATGGCACAGCTGAAAAATCAAAGCTTGGTGCGAACGCAATTCTCGCCGTATCTCTTGCTGCTGCCAAAGCTGCGGCAGCAGCAAAGGGATTTCCATTGTATCGTTTCCTTGGCGGGGTAGCGGGTACACGCATGCCGGTACCTATGATGAATATTTTAAATGGTGGAGCACATGCCTCAAATAATATTGACGTGCAGGAATTTATGATTATGCCGGCAGGAGCGGGGAGCTTTCATGAGGGGCTGCAATGGTCTGCTGAGGTATTTCATGCATTGGCGGGTCTCCTGAAGGCAGAGGGCCATGCGATATCTGTTGGTGATGAGGGCGGTTTCGCGCCGGACCTGCACAGCGATGAGGAGGCTGTCCAATATATTTTGCGGGCTATAGAATTGGCTGGCTATGTGCCGGGTCAAGATTTTGTACTCGCAATCGATGCTGCGGCGAGTGAATGGAAAGCCGATGCGAAGGGAAAGTATCATTTACCAAAGGCTGGAAAGGATTTTTCCACTGAAGAGCTTATCTTGTATTGGCAGAAGCTGGTGGAAAAGTATCCGATTGTTTCCTTGGAAGATCCGCTTGACGAGGATGATTGGGAAGGCTGGCAGAGAATTACCGATAAGCTTGGCGGCAAAGTGCAGCTTGTTGGTGATGATCTCTTTGTAACGAATACAGCAAGGCTGCAAAAAGGTATTGCGCTTCGCTGTGGCAATGCAATTCTCATTAAGCTGAACCAGATAGGCTCATTGACAGAAACCATAGCAGCTATAAAGATGGCACATCGAGCCGGCTATGCGGCGATTGTTTCGCATCGTTCGGGTGAGACAGAAGATACGACGATTGCTGACCTTGCGGTGGCGCTGGACACCGGAGAAATCAAAACGGGCGCGCCGAATCGTACGGAACGTGTGGCGAAGTATAATCAGCTCTTGCGTATTGAGGAAGAACTGGGTGATGCGGCAGATTATGCGGGTTATGGGGTATTTCCTGTGAAGTGGAAAAATAAAGCATGAGTGCTTGTACAGTTTTCCTGTGAATTTATAGATCTGCCGGAGGTGAAAGTATATGGCGAAAGAAGAAAGGAAAAAAGATATCATAATAATCGGTGGTGGAGTGGCAGGGCTTACATCCGCCTTGTATGCGGGACGCATGAACTTATCCGTGCTGCTTCTTGAAGCAGAACTTGTCGGCGGACAGATTGTCAATGCTTACAGCATCGAAAATTATCCTGGCTTTGCATCTATTCAGGGAGATAAACTGGTTGAAACAATCCAACAGCAAGCGGAAAGCTTTGGAGCGGTTGTCGATGAGTTTGATAAAATTATTGCTGTGGATTTTAAGGCCAAGCCGAAAATCGTGGAAACCGAGAATTTTGTCTATAAGACAGATGCCGTCATCGTGGCGTCCGGTATGACACGGCGAAAACTCGCATTGAAGGAAGTGGATCGCTATCTGGGAAAGGGAGTCCATTACTGCGAGCTTTGCGATGGGCATATGTATCAGGGCAAAACAATTGCTGTCGTGGGTGGCGGCAATGCGGCGGTGGATGCAGCTAACTTTTTGATGAAGTATGCCAAAAAGTTGTATGTGATTCACCGTGATGGTGCGTTTAACGCAGATGAGATCTCACAAAAGCGCTTGCGCGAAAATCCTGCAGCAGAGGTTCTTTTTTATACGGAGATTAAAGAATTAAAGGGACATCCTGCACTTGCTTCGTTGTTGCTGTATAATAACAAAACGGGTGAGGCGACTGAACTTCGTACCGATGCATTGTTTGTTTATATCGGGCTTTTACCAAATACGGCGATGTTTAAAGATTTGCTGAAGCTTGATGAAACGGGACGCATTGTTGCCGGAGAGGACTGTCAGACGAACATTCCGGGGGTATTTGCCGCGGGCGACGTGAGAACAAAACCAATACGTCAGCTTACAACAGCTGCCGCGGATGGTACAGTAGCGGCCCTGCTGGCGGAAAAATATTTGCAGAGCTTAAAGGAGGAGACCTGAAGTGGTAAAAGTATATTCTATTCCAAATTGTCCGTGGTGCCATAAGGTAAAAAAGTATTTAGAAGCAAACCATATCGAATATACGGATTTTGATATTGAAGCGGATGAGACGGCCCGTACCGAATGCTACCGCATTTCGGGAGATCTTACCGTGCCGATTACGACGATTGATGGCAAATCTTATGTGCTGAGCTTTGATAAGCCCAAGTTAGATGCTTTGCTGGGCTTGCAGGCTTCATAAGAAACTGTAAAGTATGAAAGTTAATTATAAGAATAGGGGTGGATTTTTGTGAATGTGTATGATTTTAAGGTAAAAACAATTCGGG
>DCFU01000046.1 GCA_002319795.1 Megamonas sp. UBA1796 | reverse complement strand
CTAACTTTATGGGGTCACTACATCTGTATAAACAGGAGTAGCCTTCTTTTAGATTTGCCATGTTTTTGATTGAAAAAATTGCGCTCTTATAGGTTTTGCACCCTGCTCATTCAAAACCTCGTGTCGCCTACAAAACTTATTATACAGATTATATACGATGCCTTTCAGCAGAATAGCCGTCATGGAACACTTACTACAGAGCGTTTGCGATTGTCAATTCTGGCACAGTTTTTTCCAAAGTCCCAAGCCTTTCCAATATTGTTTCCGATACTGTAATAGTTCGTATCATTTATGGAGAACAGGATGGGATTTATTTTTTTGATATCTGGCAGACCATCGGCCAAATATTTCTCTTCGGTATACGATTCCAGGACCTTGCCTATAAACAGCACGTTGCTTCCTTCTAAGTCAAGCTCCTGCACCACTTCGCATTCTATATTGAGGGGACATTCCTCTATCATCGGAATATTCCTCGCTAGGCCGTAAAAAGTATGGAATAAATTCGCTTTGTCAACGTCTTTACCGGATACGCATCCGCAATAATCTGTTTCAGTCAACATTTCGGCTGAAGGTATGTTAATGCTGAACGCTTTATCTTCTCTTACGCCGGAAGTGCTATAATGTAATTTGTTCAAGGCTATGAATATCATAGCCGGAGTGCGGTTTGCAATCCCCGTATAAGTAACGTTGAGGTAATTTGGTTTTCCTTGTATGTTAACACCAACTAATACGACAGGATTTGGTGCAAAATAGTTTTTGTTTCCTAAGGTGGTTTTTTTCATTTTAAGAACCCTCCATTTATATTTACTGAAGGGAATGATATAGCAGATCGGAACCAAAAACAAGTACCGACTTTTGCGTGCGCTACGGACTTGAAAGTAAGTAATATGGGAGTGACTGCCATGGAGAATAACAACAAATATACTTGCCCAATCGATTTTACTATGAGCCTGCTTGGCGATAAATGGAGTATGTGGATTTTGTGGAGCCTGCAGAATGGTCCGCTGCGATTCGGAGAATTGAAGCGGCTCATTCCGGGTATTACCGAAAAAATGCTAAATCAGCAGCTGAAAAAATTCACCAACAATAGCATTGTTGTTCGCAAGGTTTACCCTGAAGTTCCGCCCAGGGTGGAGTACCACTTGACCCAGCATGGAGAAAGCTTAAAAGCAATCCTGTTATTGATTCGACAGTGGGGTGAAGAACATCTGTCTATACGAAAGGAATAAGTGTTCGTGAGCTATCATACAAAACGGAGCGCTACTGCAACGTTAAAAAGGCCATATAGATTAGGCGATTCGTGCACTGCCTCCCCAAGTTAGACCAATAAATCTAGCTTTTTTGGGGGGTAGTTTTTTATGGCAAAATACAGTTATGAATTCGAGTATCGGGTTGTACAGGAATGATGCAGAAGTTAATTGAACAAGCTCAATAACATCTTTTTGTGTTTAAGCAGGAAAATATTGGGATCTTAAGGAAGTATTAGGAGTGTTAAATGTTGTATTTGCTTGTGGATAGAAGGTGGACTGAAGATGGTGCGGTATACTGAATGTGATGAAAAAGACAAATACGATGATTCAAATCCTAAAAACATAGAGGATTATGGTAAAAAAATGATTGGGCATACATTTCGTGAGCTTTACGAAACTGCTAAAGATGGTGAGATACTGCGGTTTGTAAATGCTGTACGAGAAAGCGGCTATGATTATGCAGAAACTCATGCAAGGCCAGAATTCAAGGGTGGCATGGGAAATCTGGTTGAGGAATGTTACTTCGGATACAAGGCAAATAGTCATGCAGAGGCAGATTTTACCGAGGCTGGTGTTGAGCTGAAGGTTACGCCTTACAAAAGAGTGAAGAAGGGATTCTCAGCTAAGGAACGTCTTGTCTTGACGATGATTAATTATTTTGATGTTGCGAAGGAGACAACATTCGAGATTAGCCATTTGTGGATGAAGATAAAATTGATGCTGTTGGTCTGGTATTTGCATGAGAATGGTGTGAATGATATCGATGCAACAGTGGACTATGTGCAGCTGTTCACGCCTCCTGCAGATGATCTTGAGATTATCAAGGGAGATTATAAAAAAATTGTTGATAAAATTAAGGATGGTCGAGCGCATGAGCTTTCTGAGGGAGATACGATGTATCTTGGAGCTTGTACGAAAGGTGCGAAAGGGTCGGATAGAAGAGAGCAGCCTTTCAGTGTGACGCTTGCAAAGCCTCGAGCATTTTCTTTTAAAAATTCGTATATGACATATATCTTGAACCAATATATACGTCCTGGAAAGGTCACGTATGAGCCGATTTTGAGGGCAAGTGATGGATTGACGGATTTTGAAGATTACGTAATGTGCAAAATAGATAGATATCAACAACTCAGCCTTCTGGAACTTTGTAAGCTTTTTGCTATTTCTGAGAAACAACGAAAGGCAAAGAATCTGGAGGCGATGCTGGCTTTTCGCATGCTGGGTATCAAGGGAAATCATGCTGAGGAGTTTGAGAAGGCAGGAATTGTTGTCAAGACCATCCGGATTGATGAAAATGGTAAAATTAAGGAAAACATGTCATTTCCGTGCTTTAATTTCGTAGACTTATCCGCGGAAGAGTGGGAAAATAGCATATTTGGGGATTACCTGCGGGAGACGCGGTTCTTTTTTGTTGTATATCGCAAGGATTTCTCGGGGATGTTGCATTTATGCGGTAGCCAATTCTGGAACATTCCCTATGCGGATTTAGAGGGCGATGTTCGGACTGTCTGGGAATCTACGCGTGATATCGTACGTGAGGGTCGTATGGCAATTCATATAGATGCGAAAGGAACTGTAACAAATAATTTTCCAAAACAGAGCCAGAATCGGGTCGCTCATGTACGCCCACATGGTCGTAATAGGGAGGATACATATCCTTTGCCGGAAGGGACATGCCTACAGGTGACGCAGGGAGGTGTGTATGGCTGGGTGGACGATACGCGTTATACGAAACAGAGCTTTTGGCTGAACAATAGTTATATTTTATCGCAATTAAATAGGAGATTCTTATTGAAATGAGGGCTGTTGATGGCAGGGTTTATAATAACTATAGCGAAGGATGAGCAGGGGAATATTCCAGAAGCGTTGCTGGCTTGTATAAGGTATGGAGCCTATAGTACAATTATGAAATCTGATAATAAAAGTTGGAACCAAGCTTATGAAGGTACATTTGCTGATTATTTCAATATGCAGGCAGGTGACCATGTTTATTTCTTTTCAGATAGGATATTGTACGGGATTGGTGTCTTACAGGAAATCCAAGGGGATTGTAAATACTTGAACTATCATCGCGCTGATGATCCGTGTGTGTTGGATGAGATGGGGTTTGAAGAATTGAAGCCTGTTTATCCAGATGGTACAAAGGATAATAAATGTTTTTGCATATTTCGCCCAGCACCATACTTTTTTCGACAGGGTGTGGATATTGATGAGGCTTTGCAGCGTCATCCAGAGAGTGTGAAACTGTGGCCGTATATGCAGCAGCTTTCTTTTATGAAAGTCGATGATGAAGAGGATACAGTTTTAAGAGATATGATTTTACAGAAAAATGAACAGAATATAATAGATGGACGAGGCACATTCCCATTTGAAGAATCTTTCCATAGTAGGCTAAATGATATGAAGCTCATTCCGTATTCCTTTGGGCATATAGGACTTTTGGATTTGTGCATTAATCATAAGAAACCAGGGCATTTGAAACACGAGATGGCCTTAGAAGCAGCGCTTTGTGATACCTTGACGCATTCGGATGATACACTGTTTGGTCACTGGGACTATGTGTCGCATCAGGTTCCTGCATCGCCGTTGAAGTTTATCCGTTGGGTGGACAAGATGGATATTTTTGGTTATCGATATGTTCCTGGCTATTGTGCAAAATCAAAATATATTATTATAGAGCTGAAGAAGGACGCTGCTGATGAAGATGTAATAAGGCAGATTATGAAATATGTTGATTGGGTAAACCAAAAATATACTTTTGGGGATTATTCGATGATTGAAGCTTATGTAGTGGCCTTCGATTTTCCAGAGGAAGTCATTGACGGGAGAAATCAAGGTTGTGTGCGTAATTATATGAAAGGAGTGCGCCCTGTGGAGCCTGCGTTATGGAACGATGTGAAACTTATCCAATATTGTTACTTGAATGGAAACCTCGCATTCAATGAAATCGCAAAACGAGAAGAATAATATATAAAAAACTCCTGCAACGTTAGATGTTGTAGGAGCTTTTTCGTAGGTTTACTAGCTATTTTCTTCTTTTTCAAAAATATGATTGAGCGTTTTCCCCATGCGTTCGACAGCACCAACGACAAGTGCATTTCCCATGCAAAAATAACGGAAGCGTTCGCTCATCTCAGTATTTGTCCAGTCATCCGCGAATCCTTGGATACGTTCGGCCTCCATAGGAGTCAATAAGCGAAGTTTGTGCGTTTGAGGATCTTCAATCACATGAGTGCTGCGGTTAGTGGTGGATTCACTGGTCAACATGGTACGTGCAGGGCGATCAATCGAATCGGGGAAGGCTATTGGGCCTTCGGAAAAAATGTATTTATGACCGTTCTTAGCGGTACGTTCAATTTTTTTTGCGCCTTTCAGGTATTTCCATTTATCGATATCTTCACCGAGATAATAGTGTTCAGGCACATCCTTCTGTAAGATGGATTCAAGCTTTATGGGTTCCTCGTATATCGGAATCGCGGCAGCGGTAGCAATTATACCATGATTCATGTAGCCTGCATTGTTGAAAGTATGCTGGTAGTGTTTGGATAGTTCAACAAGGTCTGAAGAATCGAAGGTAGTCTTATCTATTTCGTCAATATGTTCAATTGGGAAGGTCATTGCAAAGAAGCCGTCGGAGTTGATGACAGCTGGAGCTGAGAGTTCGTTCATTCGTTGGCCGTATGTGCTGATATTTTGGTAAGCAAAGATGAATACGCGGCGGCGACGTTGGGCAAAGCCATATTCGGCTGCGTTGATGACACGCCATTCTACGCTATATCCAAGCTGATCAAAACAGGCAAGCATCACAGCAAAATCCCGGCCGCGTTGGTTGGCTGGCGACTTCAGGAGACGATCAACATTTTCGAGCAGTACGAAGGAAGGTTGTTTTACTTCTAGTACATCATGGATTTGCCACCAGAGGACACCCTTTTTGCCCTCAATGCCAGTTGCTCCTGTATGAGCAACGGAATAGTCTTGGCAGGGGAAGCCGCCAACAAGGAGATTGTGGTCGGGAATGGTGGTTTTATCGATGGTGCGGATATCTTCATTGACATGGTTCGGTGATTTTCCGAAGTGCATACAATAGCAATCGAAAGCATCCTGCCGTTTCTTGCTGGGTTCCCATTGGTTGGCCCAAACGGTCTTCCAGTCAGCAGAGGCGCGTTCCAGGCCTACCCGGAATCCGCCTACCCCGGCAAAAAGCTCACATACGGTTTTCTTCAAATCATCCACACCCTTGTCTATTGTTGGTTATTCGCCCGGAATCCTCCGGGAAGATAGGAAAGCACTTCGTCGATGCAACCGCTCAGGTCGCGGTTGATGCGGTGCTCCCAGAAATGGAGCGGCAGCCAGCCTAGTTCGACGAGCTGGTCATCGATTTCTCTGTCACGTTCTATGTTACGTTCAATCTTCGGTATCCAGTAGTCTAGATTGGAATGAATTCGTTCCTTGCGATGCGGCCAATCGTGGCCATGCCAAAAATCGCTGTCACAGAAGAGGGCTATCCGGTATTTTGTCAGTGCGATGTCTGGGCTACCGGGAATCCTTCGATAGTTCTTGCGATAGCGGATGCCGATATGCCAAAGTGCTTTGCGCAGCTTTAGCTCGATTTTTGTATCTTTGCCCTTGATTCGGCCCATAATACGGGACCGTTCCTTTGTTGTATGGAAGTCGTATTTCATCGCTATAAGCCTCTTCGCAATAAAAGTCCTGTGTATAGTTTACCATTTTTCGGGCTGGGGATCAAGGATTATTTTAAGAGGTTGATGTTTCAGTGGAAATAGGTTTTTTAGGCTATGAGGTGGTATATACTTGGAAATGTAGGATGAAAAGTTCCATAATCAAAAATTATAAAATGAGATGAGGTGAAATTCTATAGGGATAGACTATAAGTTTTCTACACAGTGGGTCAATACAAAATTGTATTATTTATTACATAGTATACCAGAAAGATGATTTATACGATGAACCTGATTGAAAATTTTAATCGCGAGCTGCGGAAAGCCTCTAAGAGCCGAACGGTTTTAAATACGGATGATTCGTTGCTTAAGTTACTCTATCTGACGACGATAGAGGATTACTAAGAAATGGAACAATCGCAATCGTGACTGGAATAAAATTATCCCCCAGCGTTGCATTTATTTCGGTGACTTTGTCGAACTGGCTGATTTGGAATGACAGTAAAAAATGACCCGGCTACCGATTGATAGAATGAGGTAACAAGCGCCATTATGTTGGCATATATTTTTCGTAATTTTTGAAATTCCAGCATTAATCCATGGAGTTTACACAGGATGGGTTGCAATCTTCAAAACTTAGTTTTCTCAGCAGATAAACTTATCCTTGGGCATAATCGAAGATATATGTGAGTTTATTAAGTGTGTGTTGTTTTATGAAGAGCCGTATACAGAAAAACGGCACGTACAGCTTCGTGAGGCGTTTGTCTATTCGATTAGGTATGAGATTCAACATTTGATTCATTTATTTTTTATAGCTGTATTTTAGCATCTTATTAGATTCCTCAGGCGCTTTTTAAAAAGAGTCAAGTAGAAATCTCTCCAATTCATGTTTCGTAGCCATCTTATACAGCCGATTGCACCAGTTATCATCATTAATATGCTGCAGGAGGAGTGCCAGAAAATCCAAATGGCTTGTTTGGTCTACCGGGGCTAAACATATTATACATCGCAGGTTTTTGCCGCTATTTAGCTGTACAGGCTTTCTGCATAAAGCCATCGCTGCTGAGAGACTTAAAACACCATCCTCGGGTTTTGCATGCGCCAGCAGGAATCCATTTCCCAAGAGCATATAATCTCCATGCTTCTCCGTCAGATGGATGATTTGTTCTACATATTGCTCACGCACAAAATGATGGTGCAGCAATGGTTGAAAAGCAGTGTGGATGGCCTCTTTCCAATCCATAATTATTTCTGGAATGGTAGTAATATATTTTAGCAGAGAATCTGTCTCATCTTTAGGCATAGTCTGCATTTTACCTTGCTTCAGCCACTTTTTTTGGAAATATTCCTGCAGTCCTTTGCTTAATCCATTCGAATCTTCGATTTTTGCATAATTAGCGATCAAATCCATAAGTTGCTGAATACTTTCTGGTCTATATTCTGAAACATCAAACCCTAATGCCAGCAGCTTCTTATTTAGCAGACTCCATTCATACTTAGTCGGTAATGCGGAAATCTGCAAAATGGGAATCTGTTCTTTTTGGCGTTGTTCTAAAAAAGTAGTTGTAATGATCAATCCAATGGCATGGCATGACAAACGAAGATACTCAGATACACGAAATGGTCCGGAAAAAAGAAGTTGAGGATATTTTTCTCGTAATTGCATCAGCAGAAATTGCGACGTCCCAATGCCACTTGAACAAACCACTAAAATCTGCTTATGATCGCCTTCCATCTGATCTGTACGAATATCACTGCCGAAATACGTAGTGAGCAGGGCGATTTCATCATCAGAAGGCTGTTTACCTAGATAATCCATTAATGGCTGAGCTGCTGCTCTGGAAATAATGAATAAGTTTTTATAAGATGTCTTGATTTGTTCTAACAGAGGATTATGATATCTAAGACCGGCAGTAATCCGGTGATAAACAGATACCAGATGGACTGCTAGAGAATCCACCATCATATGATGATGCATACC
The DNA here is from genome assembly GCA_002319795.1 of Megamonas sp. UBA1796. Lineage (GTDB taxonomy): Bacteria > Bacillota > Negativicutes > Selenomonadales > Selenomonadaceae > UBA1796. The sequence goes on along the minus strand of DCFU01000046.1, from coordinate 150,126 downwards.
AGGTATCATTCCAGAAATCAAGAAGAATTGATCTGTCATATCTTCTGCTATTTTATGCATCTTATTATAAATTTGTGTTTTGTTATTTATCTTCGAAAATGCATAAATATTTAATATCTCCGATAAATATCGATATTCCATCAGAGAATAAATTTTTCTGTTACGCAAAAAATCTTTTTCCCAGCCCGTATCACGTTTTTCAGAGCGTACGGCTATCTCATCGGTTGTTTCCAGGAGCTTTCCTCTAAAGAGACGATTGGCATACCAAGTCAGAAAGTACTTTAAAATACACTGGGCATCATCGGTAAAACAATTTCCTGACTGCCGTTCATATTCCTGAAGTTCCTGGAAAACACTTTTCGTATAGGAAACCTTATATTTCTTTTTCAGCACCAGCAGTATTGTTTCAAGATTTTCCAATATCCATTTCCGTTGTATAAACTCTGTTCCTGTAGCGACTCGTCCTTTAGGAGTTACCTTGATCTGAAAGCCGTTTTCCTGATTATAAAAGTCCAACGAACGCAATCGATTCAGGACTGTATTTCGCGATGCCTGAAATATCTGCATAAGATCATTTATGGATGTCGTTTTTTGTGTAATTATAATGTAATCAAAAAGGATACGACTCTCTTCCTGCGTCATGGATTTGATATCCAGCACCCATTGTTTAGGCAAAAACAGAACGGCTGTCTGCACTATATTCATATCAAAAACCTGCAAATCCATCTTGGATTTTTTAGGAAGGAAATAACCGATTCCCTTGATATTTTCTATTGGCAAAAAATGTTTTTCAGATAATTCCTGATTGACATTCTCCAAAATATACATAATGCTTCTTCGTGATAAATGCAGCTTATCCATTAAATTTTCTATAGAGATTGCCGTTTCCTCCTGATAAAGAGTATATAGCAATTCATTGCCATGCTTATATTGAGAAAAAATAATCATATAGTATTTCTTTGCCTCCAGTCTATGGGGGTTCATTTTTTGCATATTCGCATTATCATTATTGCACTTGTCGGCATTTGTGTAAAGCGATACTATAATTAAGTAATAAAGGAAAAGAAGGGAATAATCCTCATGGAATTACTTACTAAAGAACGAATCCAGCGAATCGCTGGAAAGGACATATTCTGGCAGGACGCAATTAGTTTATCGGCACAACCATTACTTGATAAAAAAATCATATCTAAGGACTATATTGATTCCGTCATAACAGTATGTCAGGAAAAGGGGCCTTATATGAATATTGGTCCGCAGATTGTTTTGGCTCATGCCAGGCCGATGCCCAGTACCATTCAGGCTGCTATTGCATTGTTGCAGACGGAAGAGGAAATTCCTCTTATAGATTCCAGCCACCCTGCACGTCTCTGGTTCTTCTTAGCAACACCGGATACCACCAGCCATATTGCCATTATGCAACAGTTAGCAGCTACTTTGATAAACTCCAGCAAAGTTCAGCGTTTGTTGTCAGCCAAGAGCATTGATGATCTTGCCAATGTCTTTTCTGATAAATAATATTACATGTATTTATATTAAAGGAGGACATATTATGAAATTTTTATGTATTTGTCAATCAGGTTTAGGCAGCAGCTTCATGGTTCAAATGAATATCCAAAATATTTTGAATGAAGCAAATGTAACGGAAGAAATAACGATTGATCATTCCGATGTAGGAAGTACAACAGCAGATCTCGCCGATTACTTCTTTGTGGATGCAACGCTCGGTGAAGCTGTATCAAGTCTCCCCAAAGAACGCGTAATTTTACTCAAAAGCCTGATTGACAAAAATGAAATCCAAGCTGCAGTATACAAAATTCTTGACAATGAAAGTATTTCACACGATTGATTTTGGACAACAAAAACATTTTTTATAACTATTTTACTATTAGGAGGAAAATATGGAATATATTCAAAATTTATTCATAAGTGTCGTCCAGACGCCGGCATTACTTGTTGGTCTGTTGGCCGTACTGGGATTGCTGTTGCAGAAAAAGAAAGGAACCGCTGTGATCCAGGGAGGCATAAAAACCTTTGCTGGTTTTCTGATTTTGACCGGAGGAGCCGGTATTCTTTGCAATTCCTTGGACCCATTTGCCAAAATGTTTCAATTTGCCCTGAATGTGCAAGGCGTAGTTCCTAGCAATGAAGCTGTTGTTGCCATTGCGCTGGTACAATACGGTTCGCTAACGGCATTAATCATGTTCGTTGGTATGATAGTAAACATTCTCTTGGCAAGATTTACACATTTCAAATACATATTCCTGACAGGTCAGGCAATGCTGTATGTTTCCTGTTTGACAGCCGTCATACTTGTATCAGCAGGCATGGGTACCGGCATTGAAACTGTTCTGTTAGGCGGTATATTCGAAGGCACGCTTCTAACCGTTACACCAGCCCTCTGCCAGCCATATATGCGTGTCATCACTGGTGGAGACGCTGTAGCTATGGGCCATACGGGAAATATAGGCTACGCACTCTCTGGCTGGTTCGGTGAACATTTTGGAAATAAAGAACACAGCACCGAAGATATAAACGTACCGAAAAGTCTCTCTTTTTTACGAGACTCTATAGTCTCTATCACAATCGTTATGGCGGTTGTTTATTTAATCTTAGCACTTTTGACTGGTCAATCCTTCGTAGAATCCCAATTGAGTCACGGTTCCAATTATTTGGTATTCGCTATCGTACAGGCAGGTACTTTCGCTGCTGGTTTTGCTGTAGTTCTTCAAGGCGTTCGTATGATCTTGGCTGAAATCGTTCCTGCCTTTCAGGGAATTGCCATGAAGCTTGTTCCCAACTCAAAACCTGCACTCGATGTTCCTATCATATTCCCATATGCGCCTAATGCGGTTTTACTTGGTTTCTTCGTTAGCTTTATTGTTGGCACACTCTCGATGTTTGTTATGGTAGCCATGCACACAGTTGTTATTATCCCTGGGGTAGTGGGACACTTCTTCTGTGGTGCTGCAGCTGCTATTTATGGTAACGCAAAAGGTGGCCGCCGTGGTGCTATCATTGGTACCATCGTCAACAGTCTTCTGATCAGCTGGTTGCCATTACTCATATTGCCAGTCCTGGGAAATATGAGTTTGGCAAGTTCCACCTTTGCCGATACGGATTATCTGATACCTGGAATCATACTTGGTAACCTTGGTACACTGGGGCAAACTGCCTTAGTCACAGGCATCCTTGCATTCTTCATCTTGGTAATTCTTACGAGTAAATTGATGGGGAAATCTTCGGCAGAACAATAATTCATTCCTGGCACGTTTAAGAACAACAGTATCAACTGAAAAATTATGTTGCGGAGAGATAACATAAGAACGAGCCCTGTGATTATGCAGGGCTCGTTCTTATTCGTTAGTTTGCTCGGCATGAGAGCCTGTTTAATTGTTGTATTTAGCCGTGTCCAATACTGTGCTAAAAGGGGCTGACCAATGCTGTCATATTGGTTGGAGTAAGGTTAACGACACATTGGAAATATATTTTCAGACCGGATGCAAGATAATTAATTTTTATCGCTTGACTTTGAGCGAAGCTTGTCATTATATTTAAAAAGCAGCAAGTTACGTGGAAATTGTGTAACATTATTGGTGGTGTGAACTTATATGATTAAAGCGCAAGATATGGCGAATATGTCGAGTAAAATGTTAGATGTAGGAAGGATAGAGTACAATTAGATTATTTATATAATACAACAGAATGGCAAGTTTGAATTTGGAGGTTAAGTATGAAAAAATGGTATGATGAGGAATACGAATGGGAAATTGAGGTAACAGGGTTTCTTCGTGGCGACCACACAGAGCACTATTGCAGAAACGGTGAAGAAATCGGAGATAAGTACACCTGCACCTATGGCTGTCCTGTAAATAAAGATGGGCAGGGTATTTGCTCCAAAGTAATGCTGATTATGTTCCCAATCATGGAAGCGGTCAGAAGTGGTGGAGATTTAGAGAACATCGGTGGAAATGGAAAATATAGCAAGGACATTGTATGTCCAGATGGCTGTGTTATGTTTAGGCTGACGGCAAAGAAACTTGGAAATGAGAATTTTTACAAGGGGAAGTTTCTCAATCAACTTTAATTTTTAAAGACGGGGGTGCGGATCTGTCTTGAAATGCGAGGATACAATGCCGCCAAGGCCATCTATGAACTTGTGAATGTCGGTATGCTCACAGGCCAGATAGATATGATCCGCAGAAATCTAACGGACTAGCATGTAGAAAGCACATCCTGAAGAACATGAAGCGTTTGTTTGTCGAAGAACTTCTGGGGAAGTCTGCTCTGTGATTTCAAGGGTAACCGGACCGTAATGTAGGAGAGTATTCACAGGAATCTCCTTTTGAGGATTCCTGACTGTGACAGCAGTTGCGGAAAAAAAGCAAATGGCGTTTCGATACTGGAAGATTCACTCGACCTACAGGAGGATGCTTGGTCATGATGGCTTCCTAGATTTTGCGAAGCCCAGCAGTAGAAGGTACTAGCATTGATGGTATGTTGCCGATAGTAGGAAGCTTCCGAAATCCTAGCCTGCTGGTCGAGGACAATCTTTTTTTATTGCTTAATGCTGTGCTGGATTTGGTTCACGAAAAAGCCTCTCCTGAAAACTAAGCACTTAGATTTCAGGAGAGGCTTTTTGTGTCATGTCTTTTGACTTTTTTCATCGATAACACATTATCTCACAAGGGAGGACTCGATTAAATACACCGTATTATTTTGCGGTTACAGTAATACAAACTGCACAGTAAGCGCATAATATTCTGACGGATACCTCCCTAGCAAGCTTTATGAGATAATGGCATAAAGCTTGCTAGGGAGGTTTTCTTAACTGTCCGGAATAAACTCCACCGGCTTAGCTAGTGGAATCAATGGTTTGATTTTAGTCGAAAAAAATTCCCTGTTACAATAAATCTAGGTACAGACAACCGCATAAAAAATAACAGGGAGGAGTTTTATTCATATAAATGGAGTTGACATCAAAGTGGAAATATCACTGCAGGTGACAATCCCTTCGATATAGATTATTATTCATAGGCTATCCAGTAACGGAAAACATGTTATATTGTTTTAATAGCCGTATGTCTTCTTTGGAAATGTGAAGAGTTTTTTCAAAATCTGCTGTTATTTGAACACGTTTTTTAGCAATCAAGAGTTTGCTAGCAACAGGCATAAACGGTCTTGTAGAAACACCTTTTCCCATCGCCCATTTATATGAGGAATCAAGAAATGGGGCCAAAATATTAATCATATAGAGTTCTACAGGGGTATCCTGGTGCTGGAGTATTAGATTGGTCATAACATCGTAATGCTTCATATAACCATCATAAGTATTTTCACAATTTTGATAACTATCATAGTTTTTGCAGTTCATGTACATTCTTACATTATAACTGTCATCTGCTTGTTTGCATAAAATATCTATGACACTAACCGTGACTTGATTGTTTCGTCCATCATAGTAATAACAGTACAATTGAGATAAATTTCTGAAAAAAGTTGGGACTGCATATGAACTTTGGTCTGTAGTTTTCAAGGACTCATGATATAAAAGTTGGTTAACCTCTATCTTCAGTGCATTAGCAATATCATATAAGGTTGATATGTCTATTGAAATTTCGCCCCGTTCATACTTCGAAACGGTTGCCTTACTCTTATAGATTGCGGTAGCTAAAGATTGGATTGTCATGTGATTCCTCTTACGAAAAATTTTGATCTTTACCCCTATTTCCTCAGTAATTTTTGACATAGCTATATTTGTTTCTCCTAAATATACTAAAATTTCTAAAACAATATTATTTTTAAATTATATCATAAAAAGAAGTTGATTTCTACTTTAATGAAACACATTGCTTATATTTGTTTCATTAAAATAGAAAATAGCTGTTTTGACGAGTAATAACAAATTTGATATTCTTTGTATAACAAATTTGTATTGCCCCGGGGAACTTAGTTGAGGAGGAAAAAGAATGCATTATAATTTTGATGAAATTATTGACAGAAGAGGAACGAATGCTCTAAATACCGATGGTTTTAGAGGGTACATCTTTCATGCAGGTCCTGAAAAGAAATTTTCGTTTAAGGATGAAGAATTTGTTCGTATGTGGGTAGCTGATATGGAATTTGCAACGCCTTCAGAGATTTGTGAAGCAATCAAGAGGCGTATTGATCGCCGGATATTTGGCTATACAGTCATTGGTGATGAGGAATATTACAAATCGTTGACCACATGGTGTAAAAAAATGTATGATTGGAATTTTCCACAAGAAGAGTTGACATTTTCGACAGGTGTTATTCCGGCTCTCTATGAACTAGTTGAAGATTTGGTGGCTTTGGATGAAAAGGTTCTGATTACAACACCGTCTTATGGTTTTTTTAAGCATGCTTCGGATTATACGCACAAAGAACTGGTATGTAGTCCCTTAAAAATTGAGGAGGGGTATTTTAGTATCGATTTTGATGATTTGGCAAAGAAAGCAGCAGATCCTAAGACAAAACTCCTTATTTGGTGCAATCCGCATAATCCGTCTGGGCGTGTTTGGAAGAAAGAAGAGCTGCAGTGTGTGGCCGATATAGTGGAACAAAATAATCTTTGGATTATTAGTGACGAAATTCATTGCGATCTCATTCGTGCTGGCGAAGTACATACGCCTATGGCAAAGATTATGAAAAATTATAAAAAACTTATTACTTGTATGTCGGCTAGCAAAACTTTTAATATGGCAGGACTCATGTTTTCCAATATTATTATTCGTGATTCCGCATTACGTGAAGTTTTTAAGTCTCGCGATAAAAATGTTGGTGATATAAATCCTTTGTCTTTGGTAGCACATAAAGCTGCTTATGATTATTGCGGAGAATGGTTGCAGGAGTTACGCATATATCTGGATGAAAACTTTAAGTATGTTTCTGGTTTTTTAACGAAAAAATTGCCTAAAATCACTTTTAAAGTACCTGCAGCAACTTATTTAGCCTGGGTGGATATGAATCCGTATTTAAGTGATGTGGATGATATTCCGGCCTTTTTTGCTAATGAAGCAGGTGTGCTTCTTGAAGGTGGCGATACTCTTTTTGTTGGCAATGCAAAAGGATTTATTCGGTTAAACTTGGCAATGCCACGCAGAACTATCATTGAAGGTATGAACCGTATCTATGAAGCAATTCAACGACATGCAGCTACACGTATATCTAAATAATAGGAGGATATCGCTATGGCAGAAAATAGTACGTTAAATAACGAACAATTTTTGGTACACAAGAAAACGCATGCAGAAAAAGCTGGAATGACACCAGAAGAATGGAATACGGCCATCAAATTTGATAGTACCGATTGGGGCTGGATTATCATGAGTATTGGTATGGCAATCGGTTCAGGCATTGTTTTTTTGCCGGTTCAGGTAGGACTTGTTGGGTTGTGGGTATTTCTGTTATCGGCTGTAATTGCCTATCCTGCTCTTTATATGTTTCAAAAGTTATTTATCAATACTTTAGCAGCGTCAACACATTGTGAAGATTATTCTAATATCATTACTGGGTATATGGGAAAAAATTGGGGATTCTTTATTGGGGTTCTGTACTTTATCATGATTATACTTGGTGTGTTCAGTTATTCAACAGCTATAACGAATGACAGTGCATCCTTCCTTTACTCTTTCGGGTTAACGGATAAAATTCTTTCGACCAATCCACTGTATGGTTTGGCTGTTATCTGTATTTTAGTTGCACTTGCTTCACGAGGAGAAGAAGTTCTTTTTAAGCTTTCAACGGGATTGGTTCTCACCAAATTATTTGTTATTGCAATTTTGGGATTTGTTATGATTCAATATTGGAATTTCGATAATCTTGGTTCTGTTCCAAATATTTCCTACCTTATTAAGGAAACTATTGTCATGTTGCCATTTACGTTGTGTTCTATTTTGTTTTTGCAAAGTCTTAGTCCAATGGTCATTTCTTATCGGGCACATAATAAATCAATCGAAGTTGCAAAGCATAAAGCAACTCGAGCTATGAAAATAGCATTTGGTATCCTTTTTGTTACAGTGTTTTTTTATGCAATTTCTTTCAACTTGGCAATGGGGCATGAACAAGCTGTGTTGGCTTCGCAGCAAAACATTTCGGCATTAGCTATGGCTGCTCGGGGGATGGAAGGAAATACACTGAAAATTCTCAGTCTTGTTCTGAATATATTTGCCGTTATGACCGCATTTTTCGGCATATTTCTCGGATTCAAGGATGCATGTTTCGGAATAGCTATAAATATTTTAAAACGATTTATTTTGGAAGAACATATAAACAAAAAATTCGTAGGCTATGGGACAATTTTATTTGCAATTCTTATCTCTTGGGGATCTGCAGTATTGAATTTGCCTGTACTAAAGTTTTTATCGTGGGTCGGACCGATATTTGGAATTATAGGCTGTCTGATACCGGCCTATCTAGTCTATAATATTCCATTTCTTAATCAGTACAAAGGAAAATACCTGTTCTTTATTATATTTACAGGTGTACTATTAATCATCTCGCCCTTTTTAAACATGTGAGTGTAAACTAAGGACGAATTAGAAGAGGCTGTTAAGGCTGTGGGGATGCCCGTAGAAGCAGTAAAAAAATATTTACATAAATAAGTGAGTTGCGGTTTTGTGTGGCTCAATAATTGAATAGTCGTCCATTGCTAGAAATCAAAAAAGGTATAGATTGTGCAGAAATATGCGCAGTCTATACCTTTTTGATTTCTATATCCGAAAAAAACTATATCTCTTTTTGAGGGGCAACACGCATAGACTCGAATTTTCGCAAAGATACAGGAGCAAGAGCTAGAGGCTCATTAGCTTTTTCAGTTTGGTACATTTTGATAAGATCTGGAGTGGTGTCCGGGTTATTAAAAAAGGCTTGTTCTGCTTGTGGTAAGTAATCCATCCAATAAGGATTGTCAGAGCGTCCAACGAGATAGTCCAAAGAACAACAAAAATAATTAGACAGTTTTGTTAAAACTTCAACAGAGGGTAAAGTGACTTGATTTTCAAAATTAGAAATCATACTTTTTGATACATCTATGTTTTTGGCAAGTTTAGAAATAGAAAGCAGGTGTGTGTGACGCAGGGCTTGTAATCTATCAGCAAATAAAAAAGGAAACGAGCTTTTCATAACAAATCTCCTTATATAAAAAATACTTGACGTTCTTAATAAAGAACGATATAATAAAACTAAATAAAACGTTCTTAATTAAGAACAATATAGAAAAATGAGAAGAAAGAGATAAATTTCGTATGCGCAACATAAATAAGAAATGACAAATTTTGGCTGTATCAAATAATTATACCATGGTATAACTTACCGGAACATAGAAAAAGATAATTCTATCTGCGTTCCCTAATTTCACTTTTGCCGACAAGATAGTCAAGTGATACGTCGAAATAATCAGCTATGAAAAGAAGCAGTTTGAAATTTGGTGTTGAGGCATTTATTTCGTAGTTCTGATAGGAACGTTCATTTATATTCAGTATTTTTGCAAATTCTTTTTGCGTAAGTTTTTTGTCGCTTCGTAATATCTTGAGTCGATCTGCAAATGTTGCCATAGAACCACTTCCTAATATTAAATTTCAATGTTGACACGTAAATAATTTACGTGTATTATAAATATATACGAAATTAATTTGCGTGAAAGAAAAAGATATCATGTAAGTGTGGGTAGTTTTTCGCGCATGAAAGAAATCCTTATAGGCAAGATAAACCTCAGAGTGGAGTGATGACGTTAAAAACGAAGATAATTTTTTTGTAGTGATACTAAAGATATATACGCATTCCTAAATTATTATAGCACGAAGCCAGAGTACTGAAAAATCAGCGCTTGTTCAGCTACAAGGGGAGATGTGGGATTTGTATTGAGGCAGATTACCGTCGTTCTTTTATCTCACTTCTTCCCACTAAATAATCAAGCGATACATCAAAATAGTCCGCAAGCGTAATGAGTGTTGTGGCAGTGGGAACAACTTTGCCATATTCATAGGATTGATAAACTCGCTCCGTAATGGATGTTTCCCGAGAAATTTGTTTTTGCGTTATTTTATTGCGTGTACGCAGTTCCTTTAAGCGGGTTGCGAAGTTATTCATAGTTCATCCTCCTTATTTTCATTCGTATACTTTACACGCTAAAAAGAACGTTTTACAATCTGACTATACGCTAAATATAGCGTTCTACAGGGAGGTGAAAGTGATATGTTTTGTCTTTCTAATCTAAATTACTATTGAATGATTGCAATATGTTTTCTAATGAAGTCACTATTTTTCCTCGGATATTTTCGTTTAACTTGTAGGTGGTACCATGAAAAACAATTTCTGGTTGGTCAAGAATGTTCATAAGATCTACAATATGAGGCTCGTTGTCTGAACTTGATGATGATGGGAGTGTTTTTGCAGGTTGGGTTTCAAGAAGTTCATCCGTTGTTATTTTAAAAAAAGTAGCAAGTTCAGATGCTTTCTCGAAGCTTAACTTAATCGAATCCGTTTCGTATTTTACATATGTAGTTCTTGTTATATGCAAAATATCCGCTAAGTCTTTTTGTGTCAACTTTTTATCAGAGCGCAGTTTCCGCAGTGTTTTTCCAATACTCATTGAAAATCATCCCCTTTATGAGACTCATGTATGTGATTTAAAATAACATTTGTATTGACATCCAATTTAGTCTAACTTATAATAAATATGTGATTTAAAATCACATATAGTAAAGTGTAACCAAAGCACAAACAGAAAAAGTTCTGGTAATTATTTGTAATAAGGAAGGCATTATGCTGTTGAACAAAATATTGCAGTATCATGCAGGTTATTGAAACAGAAGTTGTGTTGGTTCATATGGAGAGGTTTTTTGCATTTTGTTGTTCGCGGTCGAATCAAAGGGAGGAGATGAGTCGTGGCGCCCTTGTTTATTTTGTGGTACAGAAAATAAGGCATCACAAAAAGCTTCATAGACAGCAGTTCTATGCATCGTGATGATAGGATGATCAAATAACTGATTTTTAGCAAATGTTGGCAGACCTTTGCTGATTCTTAAAATATTATACCACGAAGCAGGCAGGCTGAAAATGCAGAACAAGGTGTCCGATAGTAAAAATAAACAGAAGATTCGGCCAAGATAGAGTCATTTGTTTATTTTCATTTCATAAAAGACAGTCCGGATGGCAGAGATAGCCGGGGAGGTGATGTGGGCGAGTACGTAGGTAGGCCCTGGTGGAACAGGCAGCAGGGGCATGGAAGGAAGCAATCAGAAAAAGAATGTAGATGGGGAGGTGGTTCTGTGGTGGATATTGCAAATATCCTGAATGAAAATCTGATTCAACTGAATATGCAGGCAAGAACAAAAGAAGAAGCAATACAAGAGCTGACGGAGTGTCTCTACAAAGAGGGATATGTGAGCAATCCGACCGTTTTTATCCAAGATGTCTATCTTCGCGAAAGCGAAGGCAAAACAGGCTTGGGTCAGCATATTGCCATCCCGCATGGGAAGTCGGATGCCGTGCAGGTGACGTCGATTGCTTTTGGCCGGACGGAAAATAAGCTGGCTTGGGAAACACCGGATGATGAGCCGGTGCAGGTGGTTATTCTTTTTGCTGTGCGAAATGCGGATACGGCAACACTGCATTTGAAGCTGCTGGCGCAGGTTGCGATGGCTCTGGCAGATGATGATACGCTGGCAAGGCTCTTAGTAACGAAGGACAAAAGCGAAGTTATACGATTGTTGTCTCAGCGTATGTAGTTGTAAAAGAATTGTTTGACAAAAAGAGTTGTTTATAAAAAAGGAGCGTTTGATTATGTTAATTACCATGAAGGAAATGTTGAAGGTAGCGCAGGAACACCGATTTGCCGTACCGGCTTTTAATGCGGGCAGTGGGCAACTGCTGACGGCTATGATGGAGAGTGCTGAGGAGAAGCAGGCACCTGTCATCATGGCGATTCATCCGGATGAGCTGACATTTTTGCGGGACAGCTTTGTTGCCAGTGTGCTTTATGAGGCCAATCATAGTAAGGTTCCAATGGTTCTGCATCTGGATCATGGAGCAAGCTATGCGCAATGCATCCATGCCATCCAGCTCGGCTTCACCTCGGTTATGATTGATGGCTCGCAGCTGCCTTTTGCGGAAAACGTTGCGCTGACGCAGAAGGTTGTGGAAGCGGCACATGCAGTAGGGGTATCGGTCGAAGGGGAACTGGGAACGATTGGACAGACGGGGAACTCGATTGAGCATGGTACGACAGAAATTATTTATACAAATCCGGAAGATGCCAAAACGTTTGTTGAAGAAACGGGTGTTGATTCTTTGGCTGTAGCCGTGGGGACGGCGCATGGCATTTATCCCAAGGGTTTCGTTTCCAAGCTGAAACTGGGTCTTATTCCTGAAATCCGCCAGGGTGTTACGGTTCCGCTGGTGCTGCATGGCGGGTCGAGCAATCCGGATAAGGAAATCGCGGAGTCGGTAAAGCTGGGGATTACGAAGATCAATATTTCAAGTGATATCAAGTTCAGCTTTATGACGGGGGTGCAGAAGTATTTGGAGGAAACGGGTTTCGAACGGGAACCGAATGTGATTTATCCATCGTGTATACGTCTCTGCCGTGCGACCATCGAGGAGAAGATGAAGCTCTTCAATGATATGGATAAAGTAAAATATTTTGCCGGGTAAGCAGGCACAGAGTGACTTTGGGTAAGCAGACAGCCCGCGTGCAGGAGGTGAAGAAGGATGAAGATTGTGGGGATAACGGCTTGTGTGGCTGGAATTGCACATACGTATATTGCAAGAGAAAAGCTAATCAAAGCGGCAGAGAAGGCAGGGCATGCGATTCATTTGGAAACGCAGGGGACGATTGGAACGGAGTATGAGCTGACCGGAGAACAGATTGCAGAAGCGGATCTGGTGGTTCTGGCGGTGGATATTAAGATTAAGGGAAAAGAGCGTTTTGCGGGTAAGAAGATGATTGAGGTTCCTACCGAGGTAGCGATTCATTCGTCGAATGCTTTGCTCAAAAAGCTGGAAGAGATTGCAAAAAAATAAAAATGGGGAGGATCGATGCATGAAATCCTTAGAGTTACGAAAACATGCGATGACAGGTATATCTTATATGATTCCTTATGTTTGTGCCGCGGGGATGCTCATGGTAATCGGGAATATTTTTGGCGGACATACGATAACGGATTACCGGGCCGGATTTTCTGTTCCGGATGCACTCACGACACTGGGTGGTGACGGCCTGGGATTATTGCCGGTATTTATTTCTACGTTTATTGCGTATTCCATTGCGGATCGTCCGGGGCTTGCGCCGGGCTTTCTGCTGGGTCTGCTCTGCAAAGCGAATGGCTTTGGCTTTTTGGGCGGCCTGCTGACGGGGTATCTTGGCGGCTGGGTGGTAAATTACCTGAAAAGGGTGATTCGGGTCCCGGCCTTTGCCGAGGGGCTGGTGCCGCAGATGATCCTGCCGCTGTTGGCCACGATACTTGTCGGTATTTTTATGGAATATGTTGTCGGGCTGCCCATCATTGCCCTGACGGATGGGATTTCTACCCTGCTCATGAGCCTACAGGGCGGGACATCCATCCTCGTGCTGGGTGTGATTTTGGGGATATTATCTTCGATTGATTATGGCGGGCCGATTAATAAAGTGGTTTTTGTCTTTGTGCTGAGTCTCATGACACAGGGGATTGGCGCACCGATTGCCACGTTGATTTCAGCGTCGATGATTGCTCCTTTTGGTTTGACGATGGGATACTTCCTCAGCCGCGTGCTGCACAAAAACATTTATTCGACGCAGGAAGTCAATGCGCTGAAGTCGGCTTTTCTCATGGGGTGCTGCCAGATAACCGAGGGGTCTTATCCGATTATTTTGAACGATCTGGTGCGTATTACGATTTGTACAGGGGCAGGCGCCGCTGTAGATGGTGCGCTGACGATGTACTGGGATTGTGCTTCTACGGTTCCGGCTGGAGGCTTTTTCGCTCTGGCCGGCATCAGCCATCCGGAACTTTGGGTAACGAGTCTGCTTATAGGCTCGGCAGTGTTTGCCGTGCTGCTGCAGTTTTTGAAAAGAACGCCGCTGGCAGATTCGGATGAGCCGGAAACTGAAAAGGAATTGAATCTGGACAGTATTAAAATCTCGGGCTGACGGCAGGCAGAACGGTATTTTGAGACAGCCCGGCGGAACCTAACGTTTGACCGGGCTGCTTCTATAACCGTATCGCTGTGGTGGGATGTGTTAGGAAAGCAAAGGAGGAGATGACGTGATTTGCCAGGAGAGAGTAGCTGCGTTTGCCCAAGGATTGGCAGATCAGTATACAATGCGCAATAAGAATGGGATGGAGCTTGCGATACTGAACTATGGCGGGGTTGTGCGGCGGCTTGTATTTGCGGATAAGACAGGGAAAGAGGATAATCGGGTCGTGAGCTATGGGGATATTTCCCTCTATGAAGAAAATCCGATGTTTTTTGGCGCCATCATCGGACGGGTTGCAGGCCGGATAAAACAGGGTGCGTTTTGTCTGGATGATGGCAAACTGCATCTGCTGGAAAGAAATGAAGGCAGGCAGCATCTGCATGGCGGAACCAGCGGCTTCCATCACAGGTTTTGGACGGTGAAGCCCATAGAAGAGAACGGGCGGGACCGGCTGGAGCTTCGCCTGCAGGATAAAAGCCATGACGGGTATCCGGGCGATTTGGATGTGTGCGTTGTGTATACGTTGTCGGACGATAATGTGTGGCGAATCGAGTATCATGTGGAGACCGATGTGCCGACAATCTGCAATATGACGAATCATACGTATTTCAATCTGGCCGGGGCTTGGCAGCACCGTGATGTTTTGGCGCATGGTCTGCAGATTCAGGCAGACAGGGTTGCCTGTGTGGACGGAGAAACGCTGCCGACCGGAGTGTATATCGAAACTGCCACAGACGAAGTGTTTGATTTTGCCGGAGGGCGGCAGATCGGACAGTATGGTATGTGCGGGCATCCGCAGCTGGATGTGGTTCAGGGCGGGTATGATCATGCGTTTTTGCTGAATAAAAACAGCAGGGAAGACTTGGTGCTCTATGAAGAAACCAGCGGCATCCGGGTGGCGGTGAAAACGTCCGAAGAGGCCGTAGTGGTGTATACCTGCAACAAAGTTCCGCAGGCGTATCGACTGGAACAAGGGGAGCTGAAGCCACACGCTGGTGTAACACTCGAGACGCAGGCGATGCCGGACCGGATTCACTCCGCACAGCCGGAGACGGTGCTCATTACTAAAGAGAAGCCCTATGACAGTTGTACGACCTATGCGTTTTCTATAGAGCCCTGAAAGGTACGCTCTCTGACAGAGTGAATTTTAGAAAAATAAAAAGGAAGTGCTGATAATGAAAAGATCAGAGATTAACGAGATTATTGCGTATACAATAAAAGCGGCAGAGGAATTCAGGATTCCTCTGCCGCCCTTTGCGTATTATACACCGGAAGAGTGGATGCATATACCGACGGATGAAGCCGAGCTGGCGGATACGATGCTGGGCTGGGATGTTACGGATTTTGCAACGGGGGATTACAGCCATGTCGGGCTGACGGTGTTTACGTTTCGTAATGGGAATTTCAATCAGCAGGCGAAATATCCGAAGCCGTATTGTGAGAAGCTGTTATTTGTTCGTGACGGACAGATTCTGCCGTTTCATTTTCATTGGCACAAGATGGAAGATATTATAAACCGCGGCGGTGGAAACCTAAACGTAACGCTGTACAACTCGACGAAAGACGGCGAATTTGCCGATACGGAGGTAGTGGTCCGGGTTGACGGGAAGGTTCTGCAGGTTGAGGCTGGCGGCACTGTGTGCCTGAGGCCGGGGCAGAGTATAACGCTCGTACCGGGGCAGTATCATCAGTGGCAGGGCGTGCCGGGAAGCGGCGATATTGCGTTGTTTGAGGTGTCGACTACGAATGATGACCGTGTGGATAATCGGTTTTATCAGGCGCAGTCGCGTATTCCGGAGGTGGAAGAGGACACGGCGGCAATCTATCTGATCTTTGCGGACTATATGGCAGCCAGCCAAAACAAATGTGTATAGATGGATTTTGCTGAAGCTGCTGCTGCCTTATCAGCTCGGCTTATTAAGTTTCCCATCCAAATGATAAAACTGCATTTTTCGAATTACGCTGGTATGGGAAATTCCCAGAATTTTACCAATGGAACGAGAACTGACATGCTGCTTCATAACATTTTCCAGAACGTTTCGCTCCACACCTTCCAGAATTTCCTTCAAGGTTTGCCGTTCTTCTGCTTTAGATGGAGCGCTTGCTGCTTCGGGAAGAGGCTGTTCGGCACTGTCAAATATAATATGCTCGGGATAAATCAGCCTGTCTTCTGTCAAATTGACTGCGCGTTCCACAATATTTTCCAGCTCACGTATGTTTCCCGGCCATGAATAGTTTTGTAGTTTTTCAAAAACCTCTCCGCTTATCTCATAAGGCTCCCGATGCGATTTTTCTGCCAGTTTGTCAAAAAAGACTTGTGCCAAAAACGGAATATCTTCTTTTCGGGCCCGTAATGGCGGCAGATGCAAAGGAATTACATTCAGCCGATAATACAGATCCCGCCGGAACTCATTGTGTTCCATCATCATTTCCAAGTTACGATGTGTTGCTGCGATAATCCGCACATCCAGCTGAAATTCATTTTTTCCGCCAATTCGCCGTACTTTATGTTCCTGCAGGACGCGTAAGAGCTTTGCCTGTACATGGGTCGAGAGTTCACCAATTTCATCTAAGAACAAGGAACCATTATTGGCGAGTTCAAACAGGCCAGGCTTGCCGCCCTTTCTTCCTCCGGTAAAGCTGCCTTCTTCATAGCCGAAAAGCTCACTTTCCAGCAGCGTTTCCGGGATCGATGCACAGTTGATGGTCAAAAAAATAGCCTTCCTGCGCGGCGAAGCATGATGGATTGCCCGGGCAAACAATTCCTTGCCGGTTCCTGTCTCTCCGCGAATCAGAATCGTAGAATCTCCATCCGCATAGCGCTTGGCAAGTGCGACCACCTGCTGCATTTCTTCGCTTTTGTAAAAGATGTTTTCGAATTCCAAGGCCGGCTGCTCTGTGAACCGCCGATAAATCCTTTGCGCATCTTCCATGCTTTTTAAGACAGCCACACCGCCGACCAGTTTATTCTGTTTATCACAAATAGGAAAACTGGAAACGAGGTAGTGGCTTTCTTTTTCAGCGAAAAAAATCTCCTGGTCAATGACTTCTTTGCCTTCTTTGATCGTAGCCATTAAGGAAGAACAACAAGGCAGTACTTCTGTCAGTTTTTTGCCCAGAGCTTCGCTCTGCGTAATATGTAAAATAGCTTCTGCCGCCGGATTATACGTAGTGACATAGCCTTCACTGTCTGTCGATAAGATGCCTTCCTGAACCGCGTCCAGAACAATCTTTAAATTCTGTAATTCTTCTTCGCGGGGCATCAGAAAAACCGCATGGATTCCCTCGACATTAGCAATATTTTTCAGTTGCAACAACAAATCTGCTTCTTTTTCTGCGGTGATGTCCTCTGTCTCCAAATAAATAACGTCCTTTTTGACTTCCATAGAAAGTATATTCAAATGTTTTTCGAACAAAAGCCGTGATACATCATATACTAAACCATAGCGGTCCACATTCTTTATTTTTATCCGCATATATTCACCTTCCCTTAAATTTATTTTGTCTCATTCCCGCAATTTTTTCAATCTTTTTTTGTGTATAATTCTGATAAAACACATTTTGTAACGAAATTATGCCACATTGTAACAAATTTGTTCCACTTTTTGTAACATTTTCGTTCCAAAATCAAAAATGCCTGGTTTATTTCCCGTTTTTTGGGAGTGCAATACTTGGCACGGAAAATGCTATATATAAGGGCAGAAAGAAAATTTACAAAACATGGGAGGAATAAATTATGATTATCGGTGTAGCGAAAGAAATCAAAAATAATGAAAACAGGATTGGAATCACGCCGGCAGGTGCTGAGGCGCTAGTAAAGGCCGGGCACACGGTACTGCTCGAAAAAAATGGCGGCTGCGGCAGCGGCTTCAAGGATGAAAGCTATTTATCGACGGGTGCACAAATCGTCCGCAGCAAAAAAGAACTGTTTGACCGCTCCGAAATGATCATCAAAGTAAAGGAACCATTAGCAGAAGAATACGATCTGTTCCATGAAGGACAAATTCTCTTTACTTACTTACATCTCGCTCCGGAACCAGAGCTTACCAAAGCTCTGCTCAAACATAAAGTTGTCGGCATCGCTTATGAAACCATCATCGGACCAAACCATACGCTGCCTTTGCTGGCTCCGATGAGTGAAATTGCTGGCCGCATGTCAATCCAGCTGGGCGCGCAGCTTCTGGAAAGCCAATATGGCGGTGAAGGTACGTTATTGGGCGGCGTGAGCGGCGTAGCGCCTGGGCAGGTGGTCATCGTCGGCGGTGGCATCGTTGGTACGAATGCTGCAAAAATGGCACTCGGGCTTGGTGCACGCGTTACCATCCTTGATTTGTGCATCGACCGTCTGCGCTATCTCGATGATATTTTCGGCGGCAGAGCAACTACCATCATGTCAAACAGCTATCATATTGCCGAATGGGTAAAAAAAGCCGATCTTTTGATCGGGTCTGTATTAGTGCCTGGTGCTAAAGCACCAAAACTGGTCTCTGAAGAAATGGTCAAGACCATGCGTCCGGGTTCCGTTATCGTTGATGTGGCCATTGACCAGGGCGGTTCCATTGTGACTTGCGACCATTGTACCACACACGAAAATCCGACCTTCACCAAATACGGCGTAATCCATTATTCTGTAGCCAATATTCCGGGTGCTGTGGCACGTACCTCAACGCTGGCTCTGACAAATGCCACTTTGCCATATGCATTGAAGATCGCTTCACTCGGCTACAAAAAAGCCTGTCTCGCCGATCCTGGACTCGCCAACGGTATCAATGTCATTGACGGGAAGGTAACCAACAAAGCTGTGGCAGAAGCACTCAAAATGGAATACACTGATTCTGCCCAGTACTTAAAATAGGAGTAAAGCAAGTGAAAAGGGGGCCAACGCCCCCTTTTTTTGAAAGGAGCGATTCTCCGATGGACCTGTTTCGCACCAAAAATATTGAACAAATCTGTAGCTCTACTACCAGTTCTGGAATGACAAAAAATTTAAATGCCATAGATTTAGTTTTCCTCGGTATTGGAGGCATCCTCGGTACAGGAATTTTTGTTTTGACAGGGATTGCCGCGGCAAGATATGCCGGGCCAGCCATAACCATCTCCTTTATCATTTCCGGTTTGATTTGTTCCTTTGTTGGTCTGGCCTACGCTGAATTCGCCTCTTTGCTTCCTGCTTCAGGAAGTGCTTATGCTTATGCCTATTCCTCTATGGGCGAATTCATCGGTTTTTTCACGGGATGGAATCTGATTCTCGCCTATACTGTAACTGCCAGTGCTGTAGCTGTGGGATGGTCCGGATACATTACCGGACTTTTCAAAGCTGGCGGTCTTGAGCTTCCTCTTTTTTTGACAGCAACCCCTACGGAAGGAGGCTTTATCAATCTTCCGGCAATAGGCATTGTGTTCTTGCTGGCTGTTTTACTCGTACGAGGAACAAAAGAAAGCGTCCGTTTAAATTTTATTTTGGTTTTCATCAAGCTGATTACGGTGGGCATTTTCATTGTCCTGGCTGCTCCTAATGTGAATATTGAAAACTGGCAGCCGTTTTCACCGTTTGGCAATGCCGGAATTATCAGTGGCGCTGCCATTGTGTTTTTTGCCTTCATGGGCTTTGATGCAATCGCAACTTCTGCTGAAGAATGTAAAAATCCGATACACGATCTGCCGATTGGCATAATCGCCTCGTTGTCTATATGTACGATTCTCTACATTCTCATAGCGGCTCTATTGACTGGAATTGTTCCCTATAATCTGCTGGACAACGCCGAGCCTGTAGCTTATGGACTGCGCTTCATCGGCTACAACACTGGCTCTGCCATTGTAGCTGTCGGCGCACTGGCTGGTATCACTACAGTATTGCTGGTCTATCTCTACGGTCAATCCAGAGTGTTTTTTGCGATGTCACGCGATGGGCTTTTTCCTGCATCTATCTGCAAAATTCACACCCGTTACCATACGCCGCATCGCGTCACCGTGCTAGGTTCTCTATGCGTGGCTCTGATTTCCGGATTTGTGCCGCTTTCTTACATTGTTGAGCTTGCCAATACTGGAACCCTGGCCGTGTTCTTTGTCACTCTCATAGGTGTAATGGTATTACGTCACACGCAGCCTGACCTTCCAAGAAAGTTCCGTTGTCCTTGGCTGGCTTTTATAGGTCCGCTGGGAATTTTCTCTTGTGGTTATCTCATGTACAGCCTTTCTGACATAACCCATTTTCGCTTCATTTGCTGGGAAATCATTGGTTGTGTAATCTATTTCAGTTACAGTTACCGCCACAGTCTTTTGCAGTCAGATCAAAACCCGGTGCGCAGCCGCTGAATTATTTGCCTTGTCACTTACTTTGGTATATAAATCCAGTCATCAACTGCTGCCGGGGTGAAATAAAACAGCCACGCTGCGTTGCTTTCCGGACGTTCATTTTTCGGATATGTCCGTCACTCGTATAATGGTCACAAGATGCTCCTTGAAAAATCAGGGAGCTTTTTGTTTTTGCCGATATGCGTTGGGCGTCATATGGAAGGCTCGTTTGAATATCTTGGTGAAGTAGGCGTTGTCGTTGAAGCCGGAGGCCAGGGCGATCTTTTGGATGGTATCGTTGGTAGTGAGCAGGAGCAGGGAGGCTTTTTCCAGGCGGATATGCAGCAGGATTTGGACGGGCGTCTGTTGGTATCTGTGTTTCATGAGGCGTATGATATAGGCTGGATGAAAGGAAAAACGCTGGGACAACTCCTTTAGATGAATGGCTTCGGCGGAATGTTCTTCCAGGTATTCCAGAATGTCTGCCGCGGTATCTTTGGGAGAGGCTGGCGTGATGGAGTCGCAGAGGAAGGTCAATATCGTGAAGAAAAGCTGCTGCTGCTTGATCTGCGGCGTGGCGGAACCGTAAAAATGTTTGCTGTTCTGTTTTTTGTTGATGCGTACCTGCGTGATGTATCCCATGGCTTCCTGCATCTGCCGCTGCGATTCTGGCTGGATTGTACCATACTGCGGCAGGCAGATATGAAAGGGCTTTTTCTCGAACTGCTCCGAGCTTTTCTGGATGAGGTTTGAGTCGGTGATGGGGCGGTCACCCAGGCTGAACCCACCAGTCGTATAAAAATGAAGCCAATGGAAGACAGTTTCCTTTTGGCAGCATTTTGTACCACGATGCAGGCGATGCGGCGGCAAAATGAGGAAATCCCCTGCGCGTACACAGAACTGCTGCTTGTTTTCTTCCATGCAAAGCTCGCCCTGAACCACATAGATGAGGTCGAAGGTGTGCTGCAGGATACGGCGCAGATGGGTGTCTCCAATACGAAAGTTGGAAATGCCCCCGACGATGAGGTGCGGCAAGGGTGGACAGTCAAATATGATATACATTCAGACTCACATCCTTATATTCATTTTGTTATATAGAGTATCCATGTATTTTCTATGTTTTTTAGTGTTCTTTCCTTTAATTTTAGCACAAATTCTATTTATTAGGTTTATTTTATTATAAAAATAAGGTTTGTTATGTTATATAAAAGGTAAACTTTATTTCTGTTTCCAGTCGGGTTCCTGCGATATAATATTAGACAGATTCTTGGATGCGCAGCCAGAAGAAACAGATAATTGACGGAACATTTTTATTTCGTGAAATATTTCGCTCTTGTTGTATTAGGAGGTATAGGAATGGGCATAGCAGACAATTGTACGGCGATGAAGGAAGAGAAGCCGGTGAAGATGACGAGTTCGTTGGGAAGCAGGTTGAGCTATTCTCTCACCGATGGGTGTGGCAATCTGCTGTATTGCATTATAGGTTCATTTTTGTTGTATTTTTATACGGATGTATTTGGCCTATCGGTGGCCGTCACAGGCACACTGTTGTTGGCGACACGGTTGTTGGATGCGGTGGATGCGCCAATCTGGGGTGTCATCGTGGATCATACAAAAACAAAATATGGGCAGAGCCGGCCATATTTTCTTTGGCTCAGTGTACCGTTCGCGGTATTCATGTGGCTGACGTTCACGACCCCGGCCCTCGATGGGACGGCAAAGATTGTTTATGCGGCGACTACCTATATCATCGCGGGAATCGTCTATACAGGCATACAGACGGCGATTACTTCGATTTTGCCGAACCTCACGCACGATCCGAAGGAACGCGTCGTACTCAATACCTTCCGTATGGTCGGGGGGAATGTGGGAGCATTTACCTGCATGACGTTCACGCTGCCGCTGGTGGCTTTCTTTGGCGGTGGGAACGACCAGCGAGGGTTCTCAATCACTTTGGCGGTTTTC
This sequence comes from Megamonas sp. UBA1796, assembly GCA_002319795.1. GTDB lineage: Bacteria > Bacillota > Negativicutes > Selenomonadales > Selenomonadaceae > UBA1796. The sequence goes on along the minus strand of DCFU01000046.1, from coordinate 127,670 downwards.
GGGGCAGCGGCCGTCGTGCTCTTTTTCGTGGCTTTCAAGAATCTCCGGGAGACGAATGTCGAAAAAATCAAACAGATTCCGGTCAAAGCGAGCCTGAAGGCGATTAAAGGGAATTGGCCGTGGATGATACTTGTCACAGCGAACCTTATTTTTTGGATAGCGCTTACGGTGCGCCAGTCCACGGTGGTGTATTATTGTCAATATTATCTGGGGGACAAGAGCATCGCGGCTGTTGTCAACGGCTTCATGGTGATCCAGGTGCTGGGGATGCTCTCAATTCCGTTTTTGGTGCGCCATAGCAGTAAATATATGACGATGATCTTCGGGCTCGTCCTCGCGGTTGCCGGACATATCGGCATGTATTTCGCAGGGACTTATATGACTATGCTCATAACCTTTTGGTGCTTGAGCTCTATTGGTCAGGGGATTGCCTGCTCTATGCCGTTTGCGATGCTTTCGGATACGGTAGACTATGGCGAGTGGAAGACAGGCATCCGGGCGAGCGGTTTTCTTACAGCAATCGGCAGTGCTTTCTGCATCAAAGCAGGCTCTGGCATCGGTGGTTTCCTGCCAGCGATGGTCATGAACTTTTTCGGTTATGTGCCGAATGCGGTGCAGTCCGCGCAGGCGCTTGTCGGGATACAGCTGGTATTCATCTGGCTGCCAGCCGTCATATTCGCGCTGGGAATCGTGCCGATGCTTTTCTACCGCCGTTATGAGGCGCAGGAGAACAACATATTGGCTGCATTGGAAAAACGTTGAAGCTGGAATAGGGAGTGGGAGTATATGCAGGAAAGCAAAATCGATAAAATAGAAATCACTGATGCCTTTTGGCTGCGCTACATGGAGCTTATCCGCAGGGAGATGCTGCCGTATCAGTGGAAGGTGCTGAATGATAAGGAAGATATTGTCATCGAGAAGGAGCGGGACGCAGCGTATATTCCTTCCGAAAAAAGCCATGCCATAGAGAATTTTCGTATTGCCGCGGGCCTTGCCAGCGGGCATCATTACGGGATGGTTTTCCAGGACAGCGATGTTTATAAATGGCTCGAGGCCGCTGCTTATTCGCTGCGGCGTGTACCGGACCCCGCTTTGCAGGAGATTGCGGACGGCGTGGTGGACCTCATCGCGGCGGCGCAGGAAGACGACGGTTATCTGGGTACGTACTTCACAATCGAAGCGCCACAGCGGAAATTCAAGCGTCTTTACCAAAGCCATGAGCTGTACTGTGCCGGGCATTTCATTGAAGCGGCCGTCGCTTACTATCAGGCAGTGCATAGTGAAAAGGTTCTGCATACGGCCTGCCGCCTGGCAGACTGCATTGCACGGCATTTCGGGCCGGAAGAGGGCAAGATCCATGGATATGACGGGCATGAGGAAATCGAACTGGCGTTGTTCCGTCTATATGGGACGACGAAGGACGAGAAGTATTTAGCGCTGGGACGGTTCTTCCTCTATGCGCGTGGGCAGGACCCGTCATTCTTTTGGCAGCAGCGCGCAGCAGACCCGGATAAGTCCGTCCTTATAGAGGGAATGGAAGGTTTTAAACCCGAGTATTATCAGGTGCACAAGCCATTGCTGGAGCAGGAGACGGCAGAAGGGCATGCAGTACGTGTCACTTATATGTGCACGGGGATGGCCAGACTGGCTTCACTGGCCGGGGATGAAGCCATGCTGGCCGCCTGCCGGCGGCTGTGGAAGAATATTGTAGACAGACGCATGTACATCACCGGAGCTATCGGTTCAACGGTGCAGGGAGAAGCGTTCACTGCCGACTATGATTTGCCGAACGATACGGTATATGGTGAGACCTGTGCGTCTATCGGGCTTATTTTCTTTGCGCGCGCCATGCTCGACAATGAGATGTGTGCCGAGTATGCGGACGTCATGGAACGAGCGTTGTATAATACAGTACTCAGCGGCATGGCGCCTGATGGCAAACATTTTTTCTATGTGAATCCGCTGGAAACTGTGCCGGAATACAGCAGGAAGGATCCTGGCAAGAGCCATATCAAGCTCACGCGTCCGGCTTGGTTCGGCTGCGCCTGCTGCCCGCCGAATCTGGCTCGTCTCCTGAGTTCGCTGGATAATTATGCATATATTGTGGATGGAGATACCGTCTGTACACTGCTTTATATGGAATCAGTGGGCAGATTCACGATTGCAGGCGAGGAAGTCCGGCTTACCCAAAAAACAGATTATCCGTGGGGAGGGAGAATCTGCCTCAGGGTAGAGGCCGGCGGCGGGCAGACGTTTGGTATCGGGCTGCGCATACCTGGCTGGGCCGCTCAGTATGAAGTATCTCTGAATGGCCGTTCCTGCGAGGGTGTGTTGAAAGATGGGTTCCTGGTGATTCGCCGTTGCTGGAGAACCGGAGATGAGGTCATACTTCAGCTGCCGATGCAGGCACGATGCTGGGAGGCATCCCCTGCGGTGCGTGCCGATATCAACCGTCTGGCTGTGCAGAGAGGCCCGCTGGTTTATTGTCTGGAACAGGCAGATAATGGCAAAGACCTACAGCTTATACGCGTGCCGGAAAACCTGCCGCTCACCTATCGGTTCTGCCCGGACCAGTTCGGCGGGACAGGGATACTGCAGGGGACGGCCTTTCGCCGGAAAGCACCGGCCGCGAAGGGACTGTATTCTCCCTGGCAGGAGCCTGTATATGAAGCACAGCAGATCACGCTGATTCCATATTATTGTTGGGGAAATCGGGGCGAGAACGAGATGACGGTTTGGATGTATAAAAAATAAAACCTTGAAATTTTAAGTAAAAAACACGATTACACCAAATTTTTAATGGTATAGTCGTGTTTTTTTGTTATAATTAAACTTGCAGACGTTTACAGGGCAGATATGAGGCAGGAGTTCTTCGGGTGCCGGGTGTGGGTGAGAGGGTGGCAGCAATCGTACTGTGGAGCTGCAATACGCAATAAAATTTAGAACAGGGGCAGGTGCTTTTTTGCGCAAATACATAAGGAATACGTTGATTTTCATGGGGATGGTTCTTATTTTGTATCATCCGGGAATATTATCTGATGAGCATTATGAAGAGAAGCATAACAGTTCAGGCACGGTGTATTCCCGGAATGACTTCACTCGCGATATGGCGGCATCTCCCTATACATTATCATGGACAAGCAGGGAACTGGTTGAACGGGCCTTTTATGTTGCTGAAGAAAAATCTCCGGATATCCGCGGGACTTTTGACCAAAAAATCTCGCCGATGCCCGGAGATGCATCCTATTATGCTGCGGCATATGAGCTGTCCGACCATGTGCGCTGCAAGCTCCTTTGGATCGTGGATAACGAGAGCCCTTCTTTGGGAGTAGAACTCTCCGGGCCGGTCGATACTATCAAAGATGTAGAAGACTTCCTGCTTGCCAAGCTGGGAAATCCCGGCAGCCGTGAGAGTGTGCAGGATAGTGTCGTGACCTATTGGCTGGGAAAGAAATATTGCGAAGTGGAATATGTTGTCACGAGTAAGGAGTCCATGCAAAAAGGAGAAAATATCGGGCTGGAAATTGTTATTCATCCGCAAATCTATCATTGAGAATGGTCATAGACAAATTCTAGGTGCAGTGGGATCAGGACAGCGGCATATGATGGAATACGGGCAGGCGGATAAGTTTTTTGACCGTGAGCTGCGCGGCGAGGCCGATGAGCAGGCCGGTAAAGATACCAACGGCGGCAAGTACTGGCAGGTAGAGCCAGAGAGCGGAAGTCTGAAGCACCAGCGTAGCGGTGCAGAGCTGGCCGAGGTTGTGGAAAAACCCGCCGGCGGCACTGACTCCAAGCAGACTGAAACAGCGGGCTTCCTTACAGATGCACATCGCGCCGAAGGACAGCAATGCGCCGCTGATACTGTAGAGGAAAATCGTGGGACCGCCGCCAAACATGGTAGCCAGCATGACGCGCACCGCGAGGATCAGAAGGACGTCGCGCTTGCGCGGCAGAGTGTAGAGTGCGATGACCGTAATGAGATTTGCCAGGCCGAGTTTCGCTCCCGGGGCGATAAAGGGGAGTGGGATGAGGCCTTCAAACATGAAAAGAGCCAGGGATTGTGCGATGAGCAGGCTCAGGTAAATCAGGCGGAATGGTTTTGTCATAGTATTCATTGGTTTATTACCTCAATGTGCTGGAATGATGTCGGAGGCTGGAGCGTCGGTGCTGCTTTTCACCTCGATGACAAGCTTATGCGGCAGGCACACAATGATATTGCCTGGTTTTGATGCTTTCCCCATGGATACGCATATGCGGTCGGGGCAATCGGCATCGGTGATGGCAATGGTTTCGTCTTCGACCACGACGGTATTGCTGCCATATTTTGTATGGATATCCATTTCATCATGCCCATGATGGGCTGTGAGCGGAATTCTTTTGTAAAGCTCTCCATCGATGGTGACCTCTGCATAGATGCCGGATGCCTGTGCAGGCTGTCCGAAGATGGCAATCGGAATGCAGGACAGAATAAGCAGAAAAAGGATGAGCAGAGCATCCCATTTATTAGGCATAAAAAATCTCCTTTGTACAAGATAATTCTTTATTATATTCGTCATAAAAATAGTAAAGCCTGCTGCGATTGATTGATAAAAATCTTTTCATTTTGGCATGCGGGGTGTACAATAAGGCTATTGTAAAAATTTTGTAGGGAGATGGCGCTATGCCGGGTCGTGCAGTTTGGGCAGAAATTGATTTGGGAGCGATTGAGCATAATATAAAGGAAATAAAGAAGCGCATTCAGGGCAATGCGAAGTTTTGTGCCGTGGTAAAGGCGGATGCTTATGGCCATGGGGCGGTGGCGGTAGCCCAGCGCGCTGTAAAGCTTGGGGCGGATTATCTGGCTGTGGCGGTGGTGTCTGAAGCTGTGGAACTGCGGCGTGCAGGGCTTACGGTGCCAATACTGCTTTTAGGAGCCACGCAGCCGGAAGATGCGGGAGTTGTGGTGGATGAATTACTTACGCAGACGGTGTTTACGTTGGAAGCAGCACGAGCTTTGTCTGAGGAAGCGGTGCGTCAGGGGAAAACGGCCAAGGTGCATTTGAAGGTGGATACGGGTATGAGCCGTATTGGCGTGCGTCCGGAAGAAGCCGGGGCGCTTGCAATGCAGCTCCGGGAGCTGCCTGGTATTGAGCTTGAGGGGATATTTTCACATTTTGCCTTGTCGGACAGCCGGGATAAAACTTATGCGCAGGAACAGCTCAAACGCTTCAGGAAAGCCCTGGCTGAAGTGGAGGCACGTGGGATTCATATTCCTATCCGGCATATTGCCAATTCGGCGGCAATTTTGGAGATGCCGGAAACACATTTTGATATGGTACGTGCTGGCGTGATTCTCTATGGACTCTGGCCGTCCGATGAAGTGCAGCATGTAATCGATCTGCGTCCGGCGATGAAAGTTTGGGCGAGGCTGGTTTATCTCAAGGATATGTATGCCGGTGAAAAGATCAGCTATGGTTGTACCTATACGGTCTCGCGTGAAAGCCGTATAGCGACACTTCCTATGGGATACGCAGATGGTTATACGCGCCTTTTTGCCGGTAAGGCGGTCGTTGAGCTCAGAGGAAAGCGCGTGCCGATTGTGGGCCGTATCTGCATGGACCAATGTATGGCGGATGTTACAGCGGTTCCAGAGGCCGCAGTCGGTGATAAGGCTGTGCTTTTTGGCTCTGATACGCTTACCGCGGATGAGGTTGCAGGCTGGCTGGGTACCATTAACTATGAGATTGTCTGTATGGTTTCGCCGCGTGTGCCAAGAGTATATAAGGGATAAAAACAAAAAATTAATCTACAAAAAAAGAGATGCGTGGTGCATCTCTTTTTTTGTGTCGATTCATCGCTATTAGATTTCGTCGCTCAGCCGGTCCTTCAGAAGATTCACCGCCGCGCTCGCGCCGATACGGGAACAGCCTTCTGCGAGATATTGCTTGATGTCCGTGAGGTTGCGAATGCCCCCTGCGGCCTTTATTTTGACCTTCGGACCAATATGCTCGGCAAAAAGGCGTACATCACTGTGCGTAGCACCGCTCGTCCCAAAGCCGGTCGAGGTCTTGATGTAGTCAGCGCCGCCGTTCGTGACAGCCTGGCACAGCATGATTTTTTCATCTTCGTTCAGGTAACAGGCTTCGACAATGACCTTAAGCAGTTTCTTGCCGATCGCTTTCCGCATAGCAACAATTTCATCGGTAACCTTGTCATAGCTGCCGTTTTTCACATCAGAAATATTGATGACCATATCAATTTCAGCAGCGCCGTCTTTGACGGCCTGTTTGGCGGCTGCGACTTTGGTCTCTGTTGTATCATAACCGAGAGGAAAGCCGATAACGGTGCAGATATTTATGGTCTCGCCATAGGTTTCCTGAATGCGTTTGATATAGCAGGGAGGAACGCATACGGAAGCTGTCTTGTAGACGATGGCTTGTTCACAAAGCTCTTGTATTTGTGCCCAGCTGGCTGTTGGCTGCAGCAGGGTGTGGTCAATATAGGTGAGAATTTCTGAACCTTTCATGGAAAAGTCCCTCCTTCTTCATAGTATCTACATTATAACACAGGCATAGGAGAAAATAATGAATTATATTTCCTAAATATAAAGTTGTTGTATGAAAATCGTTCCTGTTCTTAAAAAATTAGTATTTCTAAGGGTTTGTATAATATATTAAAAGAAATATTATATCTTAATTTATACAATTAAAACAAAATAATAAGAAAAAATGAAATTTTATTGCATATAAACAGATGATATGTTATATTTGAAATGTGCAATATGAAGATGAGGAAGGATAAAAAATGAGCATATTGGAGCAATTGGATCATCCGGAGTTTCGTCCGTCCAAATCAGACAAACTTCTTATGGCCTATATAAAGAAGAATGCACCCGATGTGCCGCATACAGCCATTGCGAAGCTGGCGATAACTTCAGGTGTAGGTGAAGCCACGATTACCCGATTTGTCAAAAAAATGGGTTTTGCCAGTCTTCAGGCGTTTAAGCTTGCTCTGGCAGAGGAGCTTACGGAGGGAACAAACCGGTATATTATCAACAGCAGCATCAGCTGCGGTGAATCGGCACTTGTTACGGGGCGTAAGCTGCTGGATGCGAATATCGGTACGTTGGAAAAAACGCTGGCGTCTCTTATGGAAGGCAGTGTGGAATCTTGTGCAGCACTCATGCGTTCGGCTAAGCGGCTGCGGTTCATTGGTTTGGGAAACTCAGGCTTTGTGGCGCAGGATACGGCTTATAAATTTTATCGCATTGGATTTGAGAGCCTGGGGCTGGACAACAGTCATACGATGCTGATTATGGCATCGCTTGCCGGACCGGGAGATGTGATCGTGGCGGTATCGCATTCCGGCAAGTCGCCGGAAGTGCTGAAGACTGTAAAGCTTGCGCAGGAAAATGGTGCGAGAGCTATCGCTATTACATCGAATAAGAGCAGCGGTATCGGCAGGATTGCGAATATCCATATTACTTATGAAGCCAAGGAATCCATGCTGGAGACTGGTTCTATTACGACAAAGCTTGCGCAGTTTTTTATCATGGATCTTATCTATACACAAATTGTTAAGGAGATGTCCGAAAGTGCGGCAGAAAACAAGCAAAAGACAGCCGTGGCCATGGAGTTTCTCCGCCAATAATGGAGGGATGAAGGAATGCGTCTAATTATAACGAATTCTTACGAAGAGATGAGCGTAGCTGCTGCAAAAATTTTTGCCGGCCAGATATATCTGAAGCCGGACAGTGTACTGGGGATGGCTACAGGCAGTACACCACTGGGACTATATAAGAAGCTCATTGCGGTGCATGAAACCATCGGCCTTGATTTTTCGGAGATTATAAGCTTCAATCTGGATGAGTATATCGGACTTGAACCGGAGAATCCGCAAAGCTATCATTATTTTATGCACAAGAATTTTTTTGACCGGATCAATATAAAATCAGAAAATGTTTACATCCCGGACGGAATGGCTGCGGATATGGTGGCAGAGGGAACGCGCTACGATGCACTGATCGAAAGCCGCGGCGGTATTGATCTCCAGGTGCTGGGCATCGGACAGAATGCGCATATCGGCTTCAATGAACCGGATATAAAATTTGAGGCGACGACGCATCGGGTACGGCTTGATGAGGAAACAATACAGGCCAATGCACGATTCTTTACAGATGAGCAGGAGGTGCCCCGCTATGCTATCAGCATGGGAATAAAAAATATCATGCTTGCGAAGAAGGTGGTACTGCTCGCGAACGGCAAAAATAAGGCAGAGGCAATCTGCAAGGCTGTCTGCGGCGGTGTGAGTCCGGCAGCGCCGGCTTCTATACTGCAGCTGCATCGCGATGTTACGGTTATCGTAGATCATGATGCTGCTGCGCTTTTACCGCAGGCTGTAAAAGCACCATGTTGAAACATATAGTTATAAAGCAACAGAAACAGAGGGGGAGGAAAGTTATGGATTTTTTGGCTGGAGTAAAGGGTAAGCTGGTTGTCTCATGTCAGGCATTGCCGGATGAGCCGCTGCATAGTGCATTTATTATGGGCCGGATGGCCAAAGCAGCAAAGGAAGGCGGAGCGTCAGTCATCCGGGCGCAGAGCGTGGATGACATCAAAGAAATCAAAAAAGTTACAGGGCTGCCGGTCATAGGCCTTATCAAGCGGAATTATGAGGATTCGGATATCTATATTACGGCAACGCTGCGTGAAGTGCAGGAGCTTTTAACCACAGGATGCGAGATGATTGCTGTCGATATGACGGCACGGAAAAGGCCGGGCGGTATCGGGGTGAAGGAACTTGTAGATAGGGTGCATAACGCCGGAGTGCTTGTGCTGGCAGATATTTCTACCTATGAAGAGGGAATGGAAGCGGCAAGGCTGGGTGCAGATGCTGTTTCCACTACGATGTCGGGCTATACACCCTATTCTTCGCAGCTTGCGGGACCAGATGTGGTGCTGGTGCAGCGGCTTTCATCGGATGCACCTGTACCGGTTTTTGCTGAGGGACGCATTCATACACCGGAGGATGTCAGATGTGTCATGGAAGCAGGTGCTTATGCGCCGATTGTTGGCTCTGCTATTACGCGGCCGCAGCTTATTACTGCCAAATTTGCCAGTGCTTTAGGAGGGAAATCATAATGAGCATAGCAGGTATATTGATTTTAGGCGGCTTCTTTGTTTTTGCCGGACTTATGATTGCGCGTATATTGCCGACGATTCTTGCGCTGCCGCTCATGGCAGCATGGATTGCCTTTGTTGTGCAGCTGCCGCTCGTGGTATATCTGAACGGGATTTTGCTTGATGGTGCGATGAAGCTTGCGAGTGCTATGGCTGTTGTCATTTTTGGCGCTATGTTTGCCCGCGTCATTATGAAGACGGGTATATCAGATACGATTATCAAGAAGGCTGCGGAACTTGCAGGCGACCAGCCGGTGCCAATCGCTATCGTGCTTACGGCAGCTACGGCTTTTGTGTTTCTTGGGATGAGCGGGCTCGGGGCAGTTATTATGGTTGGCTCTATCACAATTCCTATCATGATGTCCGCAGGGATTTCCCCGCTCGTTGCCTGTGTGCTGCTGCTATTCGGTTTGCAGACAGGGCTTCTGGCCAATGCGGCAAATTACGGTACGTATATCGGCATTTTCGGCGGTGAAGTTACGGCGAGCTATTATGTACCGGCCGTAGGAATTTCTGTCTTGATTACGTTGGTGTTTATCATACTGAATGTCAAACAGGGCAGTGAACAGGGCAGTGCTTCTGCTTTGAAGGTTTTCGGTAAATTTATCCGTGCCCTGGCAGCTTTGCCAGGAGTTTTATTTACGGTGATATTCAAGAGCATAAAAAGAAAACCAACACAGAATTCAGTTTTGCTGAAAAAGAGGAGCCACGTACCGGCGCTGGCACTTCTGGCACCGATTATCCCCTTGGCTACCGTATATATATTCAAAGCCTTTGTGGGCTTCGGCAAGGCTGAGAACGGCATGGTAGATCCGGTAGCAGCATCTGTATTCGGCTTCCTTATTGCCTCAGGCTATGCCATACTGCTTACAAGACCAAAACAATTTGTCAATATTTTTGCCGGCTCTATCGTAGACGGCATCAAAGATATCGCAGGAGTGCTGTTCCTGTTCATGGGGATTGGCATGCTTGTAGCCGTTGTTATGAATCCGGCAGTTTCTGCCGTTTTGAATCCGATACTGGCTGCGATTATTCCGTCAAGTCATATAGGTTTATTGCTTTTCTTTGCTATTCTGGCTCCAACCGCACTGTATCGCGGACCCCTCAATATGTTTGGTATGGGTGCCGGGATTGCGGCTTTGATTGTTTCGCTGCAGATACTTCCACCGGAGGTTGTAGCGGGTACATTCCTGGGGGTGCAATATATCCAGGCGGCCTCGGATCCAACGAATTCACATAATACATGGATCGGCGGTTTTGCCAACGTGGACACCGCGGCAATTCTGAAAAAGACTTTGCCATATACCTGGGCCATGTGTATCATCATGCTGCTTTATGTGACATTTGTGAGATGGTAAGGAGGAGCAATTCATGAGAAAAGTCAGGATAGGTATTGATGTCGGCGGGACTTTTACAGATGCCGTGGCGATTGATGATACCACATATGAAATCATTGCGCAGGAGAAAATCCCTACGACGCATGCCGCCAAGGAGGGCGTAGCTGAGGGAATCATCCACATTCTGCAGGATATCCTTGCCAAAAACCATATTGCGCCGGAGGAAGTCGTTTTTATCGCGCATGGGACAACGCAGGCTACGAATGCTTTGCTTGAGGGTGATGTGGCTAAGGTCGGCGTACTCGCGATGGGCAGCGGGCTTGAGTCGGCGCGGGTAAAAAGTGACAGTGATGTGGGAAATATACCGCTCGCGCAGGGTAAAGAACTAAAGACGGTACATGCTTATGTAGAAACGGAGAATGCTGCAGCTTCGGAAAAGGAAATTCGTACCGGAATTGCTGAACTGGCACAGCAGGACGCTTCGGTTATCGTCGCTTCGGAGTCTTTCGGGGTGGATGATCCTGCCAATGAAGAATTTGTTGTAAGGCTGGCGCGTGCCAGCAATCTCTACGCGACGGGCGGGCATGAGGTATCCCAACTATATGGTTTGCGGGTGCGTACGCGTACGGCGGTCATCAACGGGAGCCTGATTCCCAAAATGATGGAAACTGCGGATATGACGGAGGCCTGTGTGAAACGGTCCGGCATAGGGGCGCAGCTTATGATCATGCGCTGCGACGGCGGGGTCATGACGGTGGATGAGGTGCGCCGCCGCCCGATTCTTACGATGCTTTCCGGTCTGGCTGCCGGAGTAGCGGGTGCACTCATGTATGAGAAGCTTTCAGACGGCATTTTCCTTGAAGCAGGCGGTACCTCAACCGATATTTCTGCCGTGCGAAATGGCCGTGTTATGGTGCGGTATGCGCAGGTCGGGGGGCATAAAACTTATTTGAATTCCCTTGATGTACGTACGCTGGGGGTTGCAGGCGGCAGCATGATACGTGTCACGGATGGTCTTATACGTGATGTCGGGCCGCGCAGTGCACATATTGCGGGGCTCAGCTATGAGGTGTTTTCTGAGCCGCTTGCCGAGGCAAAGCTTGCGCTGCTGGCGCCTTGTGCTGAGGATGAAATGGCGTTTGCCGCTGCCGTGGGTTCTGATGGTCGCCGGGTCGCGCTTACGCTTGCGGGTGCAGCGAATCTTCTGGGTAAGGTCCCGGACGGTGACTATGCCGCGGGCAATCGTGAGGCTGCGCGCATAGCCTGGCAGGCGCTGGGCGATACTATAGGAATAACGGCGGAACAGGCGGCAAAGCAGGCGATGGATTTGGCGGTATCCAAGGTGAGGGAAATTGTTGAGGCGCTTATGCACGATTATGAGTTGTCAGCAGGCACGCTATGTCTCGCCGGCGGCGGAGGCAGCGGCGGTGTGCTGGCACCATACCTCGGAGAGGCTATGGGCTGCAAGTGGAAAATCGTAAAGAATGCACCGATTATTTCGACCATCGGTGTAGCGCTTGCTATGGTGCGTGAGGTTGTCGAACGTACGGTTGTAAGCCCCACCCAGGAGGATATACGTTCTATACGCCGCGAGGCTGTGGAGCAGGTCATGAAATCCGGTGCGAGTGAGGAAACGGTAGAGGTATCGATTGAAATCGACAAGCAGGCGAATATCCTGCGTGCTGTCGCTATGGGAGCCACAGAGCTTCGGACGCGCAGTCTTGGGGATAAAGAACTCAGCGCGGAGGCACTTCTGACTGCGGCGGCAGCATCTATGGAGCTGCCGGTTGCTAAGGTGCAGGAAATCGCCACGGCAGGCAAATGGCATGTATTCGAAGGTGTGCGCGAGGAAAAAGGTTTTTGGTTTTTCAAAAAAAAGCACCATTCTATGCGTGTGCTTGACCGGGATGGCGTTGTACGTTTGCAGAAAGAAGCTGCCGGGGTTATATTGGTAACGAAAAAAGAACTTGCGGCGGAGCTTACCGAGCTCATTGATACACATACGGAATATGGCACGGTCGGCGGGCAGCTGCCGCAGCTTTATGCCTATTATGGCGAAAAGCAGGTAGATATGTCTGGTCTTGTGAGCCGTGAGCAAATTGATTCGGTACTGGAGATGGAGCTTGATGGTGCAAAGGATGAGGAAACTATCATCGTTGTTGCGGTAAAATAAAAGTGGCGGCTATAGGCCGTTTTGAGGTGAAGGATATGGAGAAAAAAGAAATGCTCCAGTATGCTGGCCGGGAACTGCCAGTGCTGGCATGTGTGGAATGCTGTATCGTGGGCGGAGGCACGTCCGGTGCCGCCGCGGCGGCTTCCGCAGCGAGGAATGGGCTGGAGACACTTGTCATAGAGCGGGGCATAGCGCTTGGCGGTATGCAGACACTGGGGCTTGTAGAACCGTTCATGCCTACCTTTGCGCCGGACAGTGATACGCCGTTTGTACGTGAAGTCAAAGCGCGCATGCGTGCTGAAGAAATCGAGATGTCAGACGGGGTAACAGATTTTGGCTGGACGAATCCGGAGACACTGGCATTTGTTTATGATGAAATTTTGGCCGAGGCCGGAGTCCATGTACTGTATCATAGTGTGCTCGTTGACATCGTGCGGCAGCAGGATACGATACAGGCAGTCATCGTGCAGACGATAGAGGGCTTGGCGGCTGTTCGCGCACATACCTTTATTGATGCGACCGGAGACGCGCTGCTTTCGCGGCTTGCGGGTATACCCGCTGAGGCAGGATATGAGAAGACAGGAAATAACCAGCCGATGAGCTTCCGTTTTGAAATGGGAGGCATTGATTTGGCTAAGCTCTGTGACTATATGCAGAGCCTCCATGATGACTGGTGCAAGACAAAGCCTCCGTATTTTGAAATTGCGCTTGCCCGCCACCGTGATATCAAATATAAGCTGGAGCCGTTTTTTGTCCGGGGCATTGAGAGCGGCGAGCTTACGGAGGAGGACGCGGAGTATTTTCAGGCGTTTACGATTCCAGGCAAGCCGGGCTGTATGTCGATGAACTGCCCGGAGCTTCCTGTGCGTTTCAGGGCTTCTGAGGCTGTATCGTATAGTGAGGGTGTGCGGTATGGACGAGCAATGATCCGGCGTGTGAGCCGCTACCTTATCCGCCATCTGCCTGGGTTTGCGCATGCCTATGTAAGTCGTGAGGCAGCGATGCTGGGAGCGCGCGAGTCCTGGCGCATCGTCGGAAAATACCGCATGACAGAGGAGGACTACTATGCACGGCGCCATTTTGCGGATGCCGTGGTGCGCACAGCCTGGTATATTGATGCGCATGGAGAGAAGGTAGGCGAATACCTCGCTGCGGGAGAATACTATGAAGTCCCGTATCGTTCGCTTGTGACGCGTGAGGTGTCGAATCTGCTGGTAGTTGGGCGCTGCATCTCAGTGAGCTTTATTCTGGAGGCCTCTATGCGCATACAGCCTACCTGTATGAGTATTGGTGAGGCAGCAGGGATTGCTGCTGCTTGGGCAGCAAAGCGTGGTATTGCTGTAAATACTCTGGAATGGAACGATATACCGCCCGGAGAGCGCAGCTATGTGAGCCGGTGAAAACGGGGCAGGAGGAGAAGGGCAGATATGCAGAAGTACGTATGTATGGATATTGGCGGGACTTCGCTGAAATATGGTCTTGCGGATGCGCAGGGAAATTTTTTTACCAAGGCGTCCATGCCGACGGAGGCAGCGACCAAAGGAGCTGCCTCCGTTATTGAGAAAGCGAAATACATTGTAAGAAAATATCAGGAAACAGATGGGATAAGTGGCATAGCGGTATCAACGGCCGGTGTGGTAGACCCGGAGACGGGACGAATTCTTTATGCTTCCGAAAACATACCCGGCTATACGGGTACGAAGCTTGGGGAATTGTTGGCAGCAGACAGCGGCTTACCCTGCACTGTAGAAAATGACGTGAACTCTGCAGGACTCGGAGAGCTGTGGCTTGGGGCTGCGCAGGGGGCACAAGACGTTTTTTGTCTTACGGTCGGCACAGGTATCGGCGGCTGTGTGATTCTGCATAAGCGTCTTCTGCATGGGGCATCTTACAGTGCGGGTGAGATTGGCTATATGCATATAGATAAAACGAGCTCCCTGGAAGAAATGGCCTCAACGAAGCATTTGGTACAGGAGGTTGCTGCGCAAAAAGGGCTGCGGGAGGATGCTGTCGACGGCCGACAGGTTTTTGCGTGGGCCAGAGAAAAAGATCCGATCGCAGTCGCGGCGATTGATCGTATGGTACAATGCCTGGCGGTAGGAATTTCTAATATTTGTTATGTGCTGAATCCGGAACTGGTTATTCTGGGAGGTGGCATCATGGCGCAGGAAGTTTATCTGAAACCACGCATTCTGAAGGCGTTTCAGAGTGTAACCGTGTCAAATGTTTTTGCGGCTACACGTATCGAATTTGCGCGCCTGCAAAATGACGCCGGCATGATTGGTGCGCTTTATAATTTTTTACAGCGGCAGGGGCTGCTGTAAAAAGATACATTGGGAGGACAAAGCATATGAAGGCAATCATAAACGGGCGTATATTGGCTGTCGGAGAGGATGGCCATTTTACGGTCCTTGCGGGAAAGGCGCTTCTTTACGATACAAGGATTGAGGCGATTATACCGTACGAAAAACTCACAGAACGTGAAGATGTTCTGGAGATCATCAATGCAGGCGGACGCTATGTATCGCCGGGTTTTATTAATATGCATATTCATGGCTGCGGCGGAGCGGATACTATGGACGACGATGCCCGGGCGATACCCTTGATGCAGCGGCTGCAGGCAAAAACGGGCGTTACCTCGTTTTTGCCGACGACAATGACCTATGATTTTCCCAGTATTTATCGGGCTTTGGAGCATGTGCGCACCGCTATGCGGCAGGATACGCCGGGAGCAGGCATACTGGGGTGTCATATGGAAGGGCCGTTCATCAATGTGGCACATAAAGGTGCGCAGGCTGCGACAAATATTGCCAAAGCGGATTTTGCCAGAATTGCTCCTTATAAGGATATTGTGAAACTTATTACGCTGGCACCTGAGGAGCTGGGGGGAGATTACCGTTTTGTGGAGGAATGCCGCAGCAATGGTATACTTGTGTCTATTGGGCACAGCTCAGCAGACTATGCGGGGGCAATGGAGGCTATTACGCAGCACGGGGTGCGGCATATCACACATCTCTTTAACGCGATGACCGGACTGCATCATAGGAAGCCAGGGGGTGTGGGGGCGGCGCTCGACAGCGATGCGGTCTGTGAACTCATTGCGGACAATGTACATGTGCATCCCGCGGCGCAGCGTATTGTATATGCCGCTAAGCATGGGGAAAACATCGTGCTCATCACGGATTCGATGCGGGCGTGCCTCATGGGAGATGGCGAATCCGAGCTTGGGGGACAGTGCGTTTTTGTGAAGGGGCAGGTTGCAACCCTTGCGGATGGAACCATTGCGGGCAGTGTGCTTACGATGGATCGTGCTGTAAACAATTTTGCCAGCAATACAGGTGTTTCCTTGCCGAGAATCGTAGAACTTGTGACCCGAGTCCCGGCGCAGGAGCTTGGCGTATATGATAGCATAGGTGTCATTTCTATAGGGCATCAGGCGGATTTGACGATTTTTGATGATGCGGTACGTATTATGGTGACCATTGTCGCCGGACGCACAGTATATGAGCAGGGAAGGTAAGACGGAAAGTGTTTTGACCAGACCTGTATGACCATATAAAAACATCTCCCATCATGGTACGCATGATGGGAGATGTTGTATTTTAAGTGCATATGATTCGTTGCTGGAACTTATTTTTTTATTTCCGCGACATTATGGACGATGCCGGTTACGGTTTCTGAGGCTTTTTGCAGAGAAGACAGCGGCAGAAATTCAAATTTGCCGTGGAAGTTGAGTCCTCCGGTGAAAATATTCGGACAAGGGAGCCCCATAAAGGAAAGCCGGGCTCCGTCAGTGCCGCCGCGGATAGGCTTGCAGACGGGCTTTATGCCAAGGTCGAGCATAGCTTTTTTAGCGATGTCAACGATATACATGACCGGTTCGATTTTTTCGCGCATGTTGGAGTAACGGTCTTTGATAATGATCTCAATTGTCCCGGCACCATATTTTGTATTGAAGAGCTCTGCCATGCTGTGCAGGAAAGCCTTACGTTTTTCGAGAAGCCTGCGGTCGTGGTCACGCAGCAGCATATGGAGCAGTACATGCTCAACGTCACCGGACATCTTGTGGACGTGGTAAAATCCTTCATAGCCTTCTGTACATTCCGGGCATTCGCCCGCCGGCAGCAGCAGCTGCCATTCGGCGGCTATTTTCAGAGCATTGATCATCCGGCCTTTGGCAGAACCTGTATGCATGCCGCGTCCCTGTATGCTGACGGCGACATTGGCACCGTTGAAATTTTCAAATTCCAGGCCGCCTATTGCATCGCCGTCTAATGTATAGGCAAAATCGGCATTGAAAGCTTTGACGTCGAAGAGGTCTGCACTGCGGCCAATCTCCTCATCGGGAGTGAAGGCTACACGTATTTTGCCATGCTTGATTTCGGGATGTGCCTGCAGGTATTCCATAGCGGTAACAATGGCGCAGATGCCGGCTTTGTCGTCGGCGCCCAGCAGTGTAAGCCCGTCCGTGACCATGATATCCTGTCCAATGTAGTCCAGGAGTTCAGGGAAATCTGCAGATGAAAGGATAATATGTTCTTTTTCATTCAAAATGATATCCTGTCCGTCATAAGATTTTACGATACGGGGATGCATAGGCTCTCCAGCCATATCCGGACTCGTATCCATATGGCTGATAAAGCCGACAACAGGTGCTTCGGGGCAGCCGTTATCGGGGAGTGTAGCCATTACATACCCGTGGGCATCGACTTGTACGTCAGTCAACCCCAGACCTGTGAGTTCGTCTGCCAGATACTTTGCCAGCAGCATTTGCCCCGGAGTGCTCGGGCAGGCCGTATTGTCTTCATTTGACTGTGTGTTGAAATGAATGTACTTATTAAAGCGGTCGACAAGTTTTGTTATTTCAATTTCCATAAAGAATGTCTCCTTTTAAAAAAATAATATAAGCGTGACTGCAATATTCACGATGGTTGCGATAATGACCGGGATGAAGGTGCGCTTGGCAAGCTCTATCGGCGATAGTCCCGCAGCACCGCTGACAACAATCATGACAGCGGAAATCGGTGAAAGGGACCTGGCCAGATTGGAAACAAAATTCATAGGCATTACCAAAAGAACAGGTGCGATATTTGAGAGCAGTGCGACCTTTGGCGCCAGCGGTACGAAGGCGAAGAAGGTTGCATTGCCCGAGCCGGTGACCAGTGTGGCAGCGATGATGATCGTTATGAATACGAACATCATGCCGATACCGCCGAAGCCCGCACCTTGTGCACTGTTGATAAGCGTATCAATAGCCCCCAGCGCCAGAAGGCCTTTGGAAAAAGTTTCAGCTGCAACAATCAGCGTGACTACAAGAGCCATCTGGGACCCCATACCATCCCAGTAAGCCTGCACATCTTTAAAGAGCTTCAATCCGTTCCGATGCCGGATGAACTCGACTAGCATAGTGATTACCAGACCGAGCAGCGTAGCCAGACTGATATCCATTTTTATCGTGGATTCTCCCAGACCAAAGAAAAGTACAAAGAGCAGCGGCAAGGTGGGTAATAACGCATAGAATCCCGGCACGGAAGGAGAGTCCTGCTGTCCGTTATTGATAGAAACGGAGACATCCGTTCCAGCAGATGCATCCGGTTCACGCCGATCGAACCAGCGCTGTACGAAGTAATGGCCGATAGCCAGTGCAGCTACCGTGCAGAGTCCGACCGGCACCTGATACTGTACGAAATAAGGCACGATTTCCATGCCGCAAAGCTCAGCGGCGAAAATATTATCAGCCCCTGCTGGTCCCCAGCCCGGAGCAGCTGTCGTAGCAATGACGGCTGCCGCTGCAAGCCGGCTTACACCGAGTTTCACGAGTAATGGATACATCGTAACCATAAGCAATAGACCGAAGCCGGAAGCACTGCTGATAAACATGGCCAGGAAATTACCTAAGACTGAAGTCAGGGCCAGGACCAGATATGGCTGGCCAATTTTCTTGAGTGGTTTTATGGCGATTTTTACCAGTGCGGTACTGGCACCAATCATGTCCATATACTTTGAAAAACCGCCGATCAGCATGATGATCATGCCAAGCTTGGCGGCACGGCTGCTGAAGGTGAGACTGATGAACTGGATGATATCCAGCCACACGGAACCTGTACTGTCCTTGCTTGGCAGGATTTCTCCCAGACCGAAGAACAAGGCCAGCAGCATCATAATGATGCCAGCGACGAACAGGACCGGTTGCGGCGGATATTTTTTCAGGACATACCGGGCAACCCATACGACCATAATTGTCGCTAAAATTAAACCTAACATATAATACCTCCAATTAATAAAATACATAAAGCACTCTCAGTATAACAAATTTTCTGATGGTTTTTGAAGGTTTCTATATGTTATAACAGTATATAAAATATTTTAATTTGTTATAGATTGTAAAGATGTATATAAAGACGCCGTATACCGGATGCATGGTATACGGTATACGGCAAGAGAAAACATCAAAATTCAAAGCTTTGTTTTGTTGCTGTCCGTACGGCTTGTTCAAGTATTTCAGTCACGGAGACAATATCGTTGCGTTCTGCGGATTCGGCTGGATTATGACTAATGCCGTCCCTGCAGGGGATAAAGAGCATACCTGTAGGTGCATAATCGGCCCAATGCATGGCATCATGCCCGGCACCGCTGGGGAGTTTTATAAAATTTTTTCCCTGTGTATGGCATAGTCCGGCGAGGAAGTCTGTAACGGCAGGCTTCATGATGACCGGTGTTTCATTGCTGATTTCTTCGATATCATAGGGAATGCTTCGTTTTTGGCAGATGGCCCGGATGCTGGCATATACTATGCGAACGGTTTCTGCCTTTGCCGCAGAAGAAATGCTGCGGATATCAATACCTAGTTCGGTCTCGCCGGGTATGACATTCATAGCGCAGGGATGAACACGCAAAATGCCAACGGTACCGACAACAGGCGGGTCGCTGTGCAAGGTGGCGGCATGCTCTACGGCGAGAATGATTTCTGCAGCTGCGCAGCTGCCATCGTGCCGAAGAGCCATCGGGGTGGCCCCGCTATGGTCGGCACTGCCATGTAAATGAACACGCAGACGTGTGGGAGCAGCTATGCCTGTAACGATGCCGAGCGGTATCCTGGAGTGTTCCAGAACCCGGCCCTGTTCAATATGAACCTCAAAAAAGGCCTTGAGTGGTTTGGCATATTTGGCAGATGCAATATCCTCTGGTCTGAGTGAACGTGATTGGAGAATTTCGTAAAGGCTGTGTCCGTCCTTATCCGTAAAGCGATGCAACTCATCTGGTGTAAGCGTTCCACGCATGGCACGGCTGCCGAGCGTAGCGGCGCCGAAACGGCTGGATTCCTCACACATAAAGAGTACAACTTCAAGCGGATGTTCGTTTTTGAAGCAATCCTGCTGCAGGCTTCGTATGGTCTCGATAGCCGCCAGAATACCGACGATGCCATCGTAATTGCCGCCGCTGGGCACACTGTCAGCATGCGAGCCCAGCATGACGGCTGGCAGGGAATCATCCGCTCCAGTCCGATGGCCGATGACGTTGCCGAAGGCATCTTCCTGCACTGTAAGACCGGCATCCTCCATGAGCTGCATGAGATAGCCGCGAGCCTGCCAATCGCTGTCTGTAAATGCCAGACGGTGAATCCCGGGTCCCATATCCGGGGCAGAGATTTTATTTAAATGGGCCAGTTGTGCTGTCAGTCGTTCTGGTGAAATCATAACGAGAGCCTCCTTAAAATCAAGTTTCGTTGAGCGGAATAGTTTTTTGTTTAGAGTAACGGATAATCACGCCTTCATTCTAAATCCTTTTGGGGAATTAAGCAATAGCCGCATAGGGTATTGGGAATATGTACACCTGTTTTTGTAAAAGTTGTTGCAAATATATTCAGATGATGGTATGAATATTCTGTTAAAAATTTGTAGAATTTTGTAGGATTTCATAGGAATCGCTACCCTCAGGCATATAGTATAAGCGGATATAATCTATAGAATAAAGATTGAGGTGTAAGCATTGAAAGTGAAAGGCACTGTTCAAAATGAGCTGCAGACAAAAATCGTTGTAATGCTGGTGGTTTTTTCTTTTTTGACAGCCGTTGTTGTCGGTGGGGTTAGTTTGTATATGAGTATTCAATCTGCCCGGCAGAGGATTGTAGAAGGCAATCAGGTTATAACCCGTCAGGTCGGAAGTGAAATCAACCGTTTTATGGATAATGCCAGAAGCCTGACCGAAACGCTGGCGGTTTCTCCGGAAGCATCTGCTATGGAAGCCGATAAGCTGAAGGTTTTGTTGGTGAATGCGCAGCAAAAGAATCCACAGTTTGAACTGCTTTATGTAATTGATAAGACGGGCTGGCAGACGGTACGTACATCAGGAACACTGGGCAATCGTGCAGACCGGGACTATTTTAAGGAAGCTGTCCGTGGAAAGACCTATTATACAGATATCTATATATCCGCTACGACCAATCAGCCGACGATTACGGTATCTTCACCGATAAAAGATGCGTCAGGAAATATTGTCGGCATAGTAGGGGCGGATATTAGCCTGCGAACGGTTTGTGAGATCGCGGAAGCCGCTACCATTGGTTTGAATGGTTATATAGATATCGTTGATTCAAAAGGCAGCCTTATTGCGCATCCTGAGAAGGCAGGGACTTTGACTGATAACAATGTGTCGGCTCTTCCTTATGTACAGGCTGTTATGCAGGGTGAGTCCGGACACGTATCAGCAGTTTCGACAGCGGGGACGGAAGCTATGATAGACTATGAGCCGATAAACCAATACCATTGGGGCGTTGTGGCTTATTTGCCGACGGATGAGGCGAATAAAGCATATTTGGATATTTTATGGGCAAGCCTGCTTATAATTTTAGCAGTGGTGGTTTTAGCCGGATTTAGTGGAAATCGTATGGCGCAATCGATAACGCATCCATTGAAAAATATGGTGGCCGCATGTAAAGATTTTGCAGTGGGTGATTTCCGTGATAAAAAGCGCTTTTTATCACGGCAGGATGAAATAGGACAGTTAAGTATAGCTTTGAATACAATGCGCCAGAGTCTGCAGGGGCTTTTGAGGCAGGTAAATGAATCAGCAGAGCAGGTTGCGGCTTCCTCACAGCAACTCACAGCCAGTGCAGAGCAGTCTGCTTTATCGGTAGATCAGGTAGCCAAATCTATTTCGGAAGTTGCTGCAGGCTCCGAAGAACAACGTACAGCCGTAGATGCTGCATCTGTAATAATAGAAAAGATGTTAACCGCTATAGAACAGGCTGCAGGCACCTCAAGCCAAGCGGCAGGGAATTCTTTTCAGGTTGTTGATCGCACGAAGGACGGAAACAAGGCTATTGAAAAGGCCGCTATGCAGATGGCACATATTGAGAAAACGGTCAATGACTCAGCGCAGGTTGTCTTGGAATTGGGTGAGCAGTCAAAGGAAATTGGGCAAATTGTAGATGCTATTTCTAATATAGCAGGGCAGACAAATCTACTGGCATTGAATGCGGCCATTGAAGCGGCCCGGGCCGGTGAACAGGGGAAGGGATTCAGCGTTGTAGCCGAGGAAGTGCGGAAATTGGCAGAGCAGTCACAGGAAGCCGCCCAGCAGATAGCAGATTTGATTGCTGACATACAGGGAAAGACGAATCAGGCAGTCCTTGCGATGGAACGCGGAACACAAGAAGTCAAAGTAGGAACGGAGGTTGTGGATGCGGCTGGCCATACTTTTGCGGATATAGAAACTCTAGTGACAAAAGTTTCCGGGCAAGTAAATGAAATTTCGACAGCGATAGCAGACATGGCGGATGGCAGCAGGAAAATTGCAGCTGCTATGGATATTGTCGATGGGCATAGCAAAAAGGCTGTACACGAAGCACAAACAGTTTCAGCGGCTACACAAGAACAATCTGCTTCTATGCAAGAGATTGCGTCTTCCAGCCATAGTCTGGCGGCGCTGGCGCAAGGATTGAACCAAGTTGTCAGTAAATTTAAGGTATAAATATGCATAGTATATACATACAAAAATTTCTTGACAGGAAAAGACAAAAGGCATATCATGAGAACATGATATTTTAAAGCAAGGGCGCTGCAATATCTTCGCATAGAGGATATTACAGCGCTTTTTGATTTCTAATGGGGGTTGATACATAAAAAACGAAACTGCATTTCACTGAACGGAACAACATAAGGAGGAGAAGTATCATGAGCAATGTGGAAATGAAGAGACGTAATTATGTGGAAGGCGAAGAAGGCCATCATATGAAAAGCCTTGTTGCTGCTACGCTGGGGTATGCTGCAGATGGCATGGATATGTTTTTTTTGTCGTTTGTCCTGATTTTCATCATCAAGGAATTCGGTCTGACGCCGATTGAAGCTGGTAATCTGACACTGGCGACAACAATCGGCATCTGGGCGGGGTCTTATGTATTTGGTGTTTTGGCTGATACTGTCGGGCGTATCAAGGTCTTGTCATTTACAATTTTCTTGTACTCTTTTGCTACGGCGGCTATTTATTGGTGTGGTGATTACAGCACGCTGCTGGTGCTTCGCGTACTGGTTGGTTTGGGCATTGGCGGTGAGTTTGGCATAGGCATGGCCATTGTCACAGAAACATGGGCCCCAGAAATGCGTGCCCGGGCGACATCCTGGGTATCGCTGGGATGGCAGTTTGGTGTCCTGGCAGCATCGGTGATTGTGGCCTTGGTAGTTCCGGCAATGGGGTGGAGAGGGGTATTCCTCATAGGGCTTGTGCCAGCCGCAATCGCGATTTACGCCCGTCTTACGCTGCGTGAGCCTAAGATGTTTGTTTTGCGTAAGGAACATCTGAAGGAACTGAAGACCGGACTGCAGAATGGAACGATTTCGGCAGAGGAGAAAGAAGAATATTACAAAATCAGCGGTATGCCGGTCAAGGCTCTTTTTGAGAACAGAAAAACGACAATTACTACCATTGGACTCATGATTATGTGCCTGGTACAGAATTTCGGTTACTATGCGATTTTCAGCTGGATGCCGGCTGTGCTTGCTGATAAATATGGCTATACGCTTGCCAAGGCCAGTGGATGGATGACGATTTCTATCTGTGGAATGCTCGTAGGCATTACAGCTTTTGGAATTTTGGCGGACAAGATAGGCCGCAAAAAAACCTTTGGCATATGGTACGTCGCAGGAACCGTTTATTGTATTCTTTATTTTTTCTGCTTTACGAGTCAGGAAGCACTGCTTTGGGGAAGCTCTTTGTTAGGACTTACAGTCAATGGCATGATGGGCGGTTATGGTGCTATTCTTGCTGAAAATTATTCTTCGGAGGCACGTTCCACAGCTGAGAATTTCATTTTTGGAACCGGACGAGGGCTGGCAGGTTTCGGCCCGGCGATTATAGGCTGGCTGGCTACTGGCAGCAGTGTATACAGTGCAATGAGCCTGGTTTTTCTTATTTATCCGGTAGCTTTTATAGCGATGTGGCTCATGGTTCCAGAAACAAAGGGCAAACTTATTGCGTAAGGGTATAGGATGAATTCCGGGGAGGTTTTTTCATGTATGATTTCGTGTTGAAAAATGGATGGGTTGTAGGCAATCGTATTTGCCGTACCAATATCTATGTGCAGGATGGTAAGATTGCAGCTGTCACGGATGCAGATTATGAGGCGGCTTCCATACAAGATGCGGCAGGACTTTATGTCCTGCCAGGCTGTATTGACACGCACTGCCATTTCAGAGACCCGGGAGCTACGCAGAAGGAGGATTTTGCGCATGGAACGTGTGCCGCTGCTGTGGGAGGCGTGACGACGGTATTTGATATGCCAAATACAAATCCAGCTGTACTCGATGCAGGAAGCTTGAAACAGAAGGTAGAATATTTTAAGGATAAGGCTTTTGTGGATTATGGTTTATGGGGACTTTCCCTTGGCAGACTGAATCTTGCGGAGCTGCGTGCTATGAAAGATGGCGGGGCTGCAGCTGTAAAGTTTTTCTGGGGCTATGCAATTGATGAAAAAACACATGCACTTATTTATAATTATGTTCCAGGGCAGCCCGGTGTGATTCCACCGCTTGATGATGGTGAGGTTTATGAGATATTCGAGCAGATCGCATGCAATAGACAGATACTTGCAATCCATGCGGAAAACAGTGGGCTTATCCATGTGCTGACAAAGCGCAATGCGGTGTCCGGGGGCACGGATTATCGGGCGTTGCTCGCGTCGCGCCCGGCGCTTGCAGAGGTGCTTACGATACAGACGGCGCTGGCTTTTGCACGTGATACAGGGGCACATCTGCACATATTGCATGTGACCTCGGGTGACGGTGTAGAACTCATCCGAAGAGCGAAGGCTGAGGGTGTGCCGGTTACGGCAGAAACTTGTCCCCATTATCTGCTGCTTTCTGCAGATGATTATGAACGGGTGGGGCCCATGATAAAAGTTTATCCGGTAATTAAGGAAGAGAGTGATCGACTGGCACTTTGGCAGGGTCTTATGGATGGTACACTGGATTTTGTAGCTTCGGATCATGCGCCACACTGTATTTCAGAGAAAAAGGGGAGCTTATTTGCCATTCCTTCTGGTATGTGCGGCGTGGAAAGCATGCTTCCACTTATGCTGGGAGAGGTAAGCAAAGGGCGTATCACGCTGCCGTTTGTGGGCAGAGTTTTGTCAGAAAACCCGGCAAGGATATATGGACTTGCTGCAAAGGGCGTAATCCAAAGAGGAAAAGACGCGGATTTGGTATTGGTGGATATGCGTAAAACACGCAGGATACGCAATGAAGATCTGCACAGTAAGCAGCCGATGACTGCTTTTGATGGGCTGGAGGTCACGGGCTGGCCGGTCAAGACCTACTTGCGGGGAAAGCTTGTGGCAGATAATCATAAAATTTGTGAGGAAAAGCCTATAGGAAAATGGGTTCCATTGTATCAAAATGTAAGCAGATGAGAACCATGCTTTAGAGAAATTTTTAATAGAACGATGTTTTGCTCGGCAGAACTTTGACGATATGAGGAGGAGATTTTTTGAAGAAGCTTTTAGTGGATGCCGTGGTGATTTCCAATGAAGCGGTGATTCCCGCAGTGTGGAAAATGGTGCTTTGGGCGCCTGAAATCGCTCTGTGTGTACAGCCGGGGCAGTTTGTGGCGATTCGAAAATCTGGGGGGATTACTTTTTTGCGGCGCCCGTTCAGTGTGGCGGATGCAGACCCTGAACAGGGGACGATTACGCTCATTTATCGGCTGGTGGGCCAGGGGACAGCAGAAATGGCTGCTATGCATGCAGATGAGCATATAAACGTAGAAGGCCCGTTGGGCACAGGATTCTCTATCAGGCAGGGAGACAAGGCACTGCTGGTAGGTGGGGGCGTGGGCATTGCTCCATTGATTTTTTTGGCACGCAAACTGGACAGGCCCGTGCTGCTCATCGGTGGCAAAACCGCAGAAGAGACTTTTTGGTCTGAATTTCTCGAACCCTATGCGGAGAAAATATATATTACAACCGATGATGGTTCTGTGGGGCGCAAGGGTTTTACGGTGCAGGCTTTGCCGGATATTTTGGCTGAAAATGAAATCACTGGCATATCAACCTGCGGTCCGATGATTATGATGCAGGGCGTGGCTGAAATCGCCGCAAAAGAGGGAATTCCTTGTGAGGTATCCATGGAAAAGCGCATGGCCTGCAGCATCGGTGTATGCCTGGGTTGTACTTTTGCGGGTAAGAGCAGCGGCAAGCGGTATAAGGTATGCGCAGATGGGCCTGTATTTCCGGCAGAGGAGGTTTTTTGATGGATAAGAAAAGAATGGCGCTTGAGTTTGCTGGGATAAAAATGAAGACGCCGGTGATGGGAGCGTCCGGAACCTTTGGTTTTGGACTGGAATATGCGGACTTTATGGATATAAACGGTATCGGGGCTATAATATCCAAGGGAATTACGCCGAAACCACGTCCGGGCAATGCAGGTGTGCGCGTAGCGGAGACTCCTGCAGGCATGCTGAATAGCATTGGTCTGGAAAATCCGGGAGTTGAGGCATTTAAGACTACGATACTGCCCAAGATAAAAACGATTGATACGCCGCTTATCGTGAATATTTCAGCCGGGAGTGCTGAGGAATATGGAGAACTTGCTGCGGAACTTGATGTGGATGGTGTGGCGGCACTGGAGGTCAATATTTCCTGCCCGAATGTCAGGGAAGGCGGCATCGTGTTTGGTACCAAGCCGGAAGCCGCGGCTTCCGTTACGAGAAATGTCAAGCTGCATACAAGCAAACCCGTAATCGTGAAGCTTTCACCGAATGTTACGGATATCACGTGCATGGCGAAGGCTGTGGAGGATGCCGGTGCGGATGCAATTTCGCTCATCAACACGATTACAGGCATGGCCATTGATATTGAGTCCTGGCAGCCATTATTGGGCAATATTACAGGAGGGCTTTCGGGTCCGGCCATCAAACCGGTAGCGCTTCGCATGGTATGGCAAACAGCACGAGCGGTCAAAGTCCCAGTTCTGGGGCTTGGCGGAATTTCCTGTTGGCAGGATGCAGTGGAGTTCCTGCTCGCGGGTGCGAGCACTGTGGCTGTGGGGGCGTATAATTTTGTGAATCCGCGCGCTGTGGAGGAAATTGCTGAGGGAATTGATGCTTATCTGGCAAGAAAGGGAATCTCTCAGGTCAGCGAGCTGGTTGGGCAGATCAAGGTTTGAAACAGACAGGATAGGGTCGTGTATTCTAATATAGTTGGAATCTCTTATGCCGGTTGATTTACTGTGCTGTTTTGACGTGTTAAAATAGAAGAAGACCAAAATTGTTGAAGAATGGGGTGCAGAGTATATGAATATCCTGATTGTGAATCCTACGAGTGACATGGCACTGAATGACGTCATTTATGAGGCCGCAGACCATGCGGCAAAGCTTTCTGCGCGCAATAGCGAGGACTATACGCATGTCTCTGTTGTAGCCTTGGAAAAGGCATCAAAGCGGATTACCTCAGCCTTGGATATTATTGAGGCTTCTGCCGCCTTATTGGAAAAGATACGGAGCCTGAAAGGAATCTATGACGGCTTTGTAATTGCCCATCACACGGAACTTGGTGTAGCAGCACTGCATGAGCTCACGGGCAAACCGGTCATTTCAAGTGGTCCGGCAGGGGTGTATCCGGCACCTCTTTATGGGAGAAGGATTGCAGTGCTGGGAAAAACTTCGCGGGATCTTGAGATGCAGAAGGAAACACTGCAACATTATGGTATATTAAATGAAAATATGGTGTTTTTGCCTGTTTGTGGAAGCGGAGATGCTTCTTTGGCGGAGATGCAGGCCGGTATCCTGAAAATGGCAGGCAAGGCTAAAAGCGAGTTCGGCGCAGAGGTCATCGTATTAGGTGACGCCGGCATGGGATTTGCCGCCGATGAGATTACAAAAGCTACCAAGCTGCCGGTGCTCGAGGGTGTAACCTCGGCTATTATTCGCATAGAGTACATGGTATATCAGCAGGCCGCACTTGAGGGCTGATAATAAGAGATAAGGAAGCCGGAGGTCAGGGCATGGAATGGATGGATCGCTTTGTGAGCATTATGGATGCCGTCAGCCTTGAGAATGAGCATGGTATTGGGGTGACGGCGCTTGCCTGTGAGACAGGACTCAGCAAAGGAACATTGCATCGTATTTTACAGGATATGGTGCATTACAGGCTTATTGTACAAATGAGCGAGACAAAAAAATATCATCTGGGGCCGCTTTCGATGATTTGGGGCAGCCGCTTTGTAAAAGGACGGGACATTTCCGAGCTCCTTTCGCCTTATTGTGATGCTATAGCAGAAAAAACACGTTTGTATGCATATATCTGCCGTTTTGTGACCAACGAGGTCTATTGCATTTACGCGCATAAACCGGAACCGGAGCGCAAAACCTATTTTGTGCACGTGGGGCAGCGCATGCCACTGCATGCTTCGTCAGCGGCCAAGGCAATTCTGGCTTTTCAGCCGCAGGAAAAGCTCCGCTACCTCATCGAGCAGTCCCCCCGGCATTCCTTTACGGCTCATACGCAGGTAGGGGTTCAGGAAATCATGGAAGAGCTCATGGATATTCGCCAAAAGCGTCTGGCCTGGTGCCGTGAAGAAATGGAAAACGGGGTATCGGCTATCACTGTGCCCTTATTCAGTGAAGAGCAGACGGTTGGCTTTAGTCTGAGTCTTGTAGGCAGCAGCGAGGATATGGATATTCGGCAGAAGAAACTGACAGAGCAGCTTGCCCTGGAGGGGCGTATTATTGATGAACAACTGAAGGCTATCCACGCATTTGTACCGGCTGGCGGCTGGTAGTATAACAGAGAGACAGGGGTCGATATGGATGTAAGGTCATCGGCCTCTCTTTATAATACGCATTATAGAGAATACATATGACAGAAGATTTTAAAAATATAGAATCTGCTTACGGGAAAAGAGGAAAAAATTATTTCGTGGAGAATTTAATCATAAATAGCAGAGTCAAAGGTGAAATCGTAAAAATGTCAGGATAACATAGAATATTCTTAAAAAGGGGAGAGGCAATATGCAGGAAGAGGTAAAAGAGGTAGAGTTGGAGGGGGCAGGCTGCCGTGCAGCCAGTGGTGAAAAAAATTTTATCTATGTAGACAAGCGGCCATGGGTTTCCGGTGTCGACTGGAGACGGTACTACAGTATCTATAAGCTTGACCGGGAACTTAGCGAGGTGGAGGTTACGTGGATACTGGAAAAGAGAGCTCTGACGGCTATTAAGGGCATGCATCTGCCGAAGGCCGTGAAAGTGAGTGAATATCCGGTTTATGAAGAGAAACATAAGAAACGTGGCGATATTATCCAGGTGTTTGGCAGAAACTGAATAAGCATATAGGCGCTCCATTGCTGAAAACGCAATGGAGTTTTTTTAGCCAATATTTTACCTGCAGTATAATGTATTTTTAAAACACGGTATGCGATATTTTTCTGTGGATAATTGAGGAATATACGGAGTATATAGATTTCCTGCAGACATTGAAAAGTCCCTTACCTGATAGTTATGAAGAACTTGTGGAAGATAATATGGTAGAAATGTGACAGGTGTTTGCCTGTTGGAAACAAAGCAAATAACCGTTAGACAAACGCTCAGGGATTAATTATCATAAAATTAAATTACTTAAACTTCACGCATCAATAAAGTCCATGTAACGTGAAAATTTACAATTCATGTTTGTGTGGATTTGGTAAGGCAGCATGTTATGGCGGTGAAGAGTATGTGTCAAAAAAGATTGCAGAAGTTGACAAAACATATTAAATTACTTATCATATAGAACATGTATGAATTACTGGGATAAAAACCAAGCATTGGGCAGAGGTTACGGTTTGCCCCGCGTTTTGCAAAAAATATGAAACGGGTGCTATGGCGGATAAAGTTTGAGTTGGATTATTAAAGGAGCTGGTTTTATGAATAAAAGGGAATTGATAAAAAAAGTGCTGGCTGGTGAGAAACCGCCAGTAGTTCCTTATGCAATGTGGAGCCATATGCCGCAATTCGATAGGGAGCCTGAAAAAATAGCTCAAAAGACATATGACTTTTATAAGGAATATGATATTGATTTGGTTAAGACGATGAATAATGGAATGTACAGTGTTGAGGATTTTGACTGTATAATTGATTATTCCGAAGTGATTCAGGGAGGCGTAGCGAAGATTGTACGGACACCGGTTAACCAAGGCGGAGACTGGAAAAACATTCAGGAGCTGTCTATTGAGAAAGGTGCTTTGAAGCGGGAGCAGGAGTATCTGTACTTGTTGCTGGACAAGCTGCAGGGAGAGGATGTGCCAGTCGTATTTACGGTATTCAGCCCGGTTACGACGGCAGATAAACTTTGTGGCGGTAAGCTTATGGAATATGTTAAACAAGGCTATGGCGCGGATATCCATGCCGCATTGGAAAGGATTACCGCGACTACCTGTAAACTTGTTGAGAAGGTAATTTCGATGGGTGCAGATGGTGTTTTTCTGGCATCGCAGATGAGCTCTTTTGCCGTGAGCAATGAACCGTTCTATGCGGAATACGGGGTGCCTTATGATAAGAAAATATTGGAGGCATCAATGGGCTGGTGCAATATTTTGCATGCACACGGAGAGGATATTATGTTTGACCTGCTCAAGGACTATCCGGTACAGATTTTTAATTGGCATGCATGGCAGAGTCTGCCTACGGTTGAGGAAGCTGCTGCTTTTAGCGGCAAAACGCTTTTAGGTGGTATTGAACGTATGGATATCACCCGACATAATAAGAATCAGTTACGCCATGAGATATATGAAACTATTAAGGCAACTGGCGGCAGGCATTTGATTTTAGCGCCAGGCTGTGTCATCCGCTATCCACTCGATAAGGAAATGTTGTCTTACGTGAAGAATATAAAGTCTGAAACGGAACAATTCCTGCGAAAAAAATCATAAGGATTGTATTGAAATAATTTTTAGGGGGCCCATATTATGGAAATGTCAACAGCAGAGATACAGCATGGATTGCTAGGTTTGATTCCCTTGATTGTGTATATCATTTTAATATTCAAATACAAGCAGCCCGTCCCTACGACTATTTTATGCGCTGTTATTGGAGCAGTTATTACGCATCAGACAATCTTTACTTTTGGTGATATTCTGGCGAAATCTCTGGGGTCGTTCCTGGGCCTTGTCGGTCTGCTTATTATGCTGGGACGCGGATTGGGTGAGGTATTGCAGGCTGCGAAAGTTACACATACGATTGTTCATAAAATTATTTATACGATAGGCGTCAATACCCAGAATAAGGCTATTGTCGGTATCATGTGTGCATCGGTGACACTCGTGGCTTTATTGGGAACTATGGCTGGCGGCAACGCTGTCATTGCACCTATTGTATTGCCAATTGCGGCTGCTGTGGGGCTTTCTAAAAGTGTTGTGGGAATGCTCTTCCATGCCTGCGGCGAGGAAGCCTTGATTCTGGGCCCATTCAGCCCTTCTGTTCTAATGCTTATAGGCCTTACGGGCATAAGTTATCCCGAACTGCTTTTAAAATGCTCCCTGCCGGTTTTGACCGTTACCTTTCTGACTACATGGGTCATGGTACATCGTGTGCAGAAATTGACCAAGGATACGAATGCATATGAAGATATGCCTGTGGAGCACACATTTATTCCGGATAATAAGGCCAAGAGAGCAACGCTCGTATTTATCTTGTCTTTTACTGTTTTTGTGGCATTTGGTTTATACTGGCAGGCAAATACGAATTATATTGTAGTGATACTGATGCTTATAGGCCTGCTCACGGGAATGGCCGGAGGACTCAGTATCCCGGTTGTTACGAGTACCTTTATCAAAGGCATGGCGGGCAATCTGCATCTTTTTGTGTTATTTCTGTTTTTGGAACCCTTCATTAACTTTATGGCTGAGGCCGGCGCATTTAAAGCAGTTACAGCATTGCTGACGCCGATTGTTCATTATGGCGGGCGTGTAGCTGTTCCAATTGTTGGTGGATTGACGGGGACCGTAGGGCTCACCGGTGCGGCTGTAGCCGTTTTGAAGATGACGAATGATTTGTTTGGTGATATGGTGAGACAGTACAATATACACCCGTATGTATGGGCCGTAGCACTGATCGTTGCGAACCGGGCAACAAATTTTATCCATCCGGGAGCGAACATGTTTAGTTCTATGGGATTTGCGCAGTCTACAGATCTTGTGTCTATGATAAAGAATGGCTGGACAATCGCGGCGCTGCAGCTGATATTTCTGTGTATATATTCATTTTTGTTTGTATAAAATATAAAAGTATCGTGGTATAATTCCTTTGGAACAGAAAACTGAAGTGAGTCAGGATTTTGAGGGGATATACCATGATGGATGAGAAAGATAAAAAGTTTTTTTTACAGCGTATTGTGAAAATGCAGGATTGGATGCAGGAAGAAGGTATGCGGGCAGTCGTCTTGTCAAAACCAGAAAATGTGTTGTATTTCAGTGGGTTCAATCCGGTATTGAATTCGCAGCCGGTCTTTTTGGTGCTTTGCACGGAGCAGGAGCCATGCCTTTTGGTACATAGCCTCCGCCGGCTCCATGCACTTGATGAGAGTGCGGTTGCGAATGTCCAGACCTATGGGAAATGGGGAGATGCAGTACCATTAGCTGTGAAAGCTGAAGACGCCGTTTGTGCTGTTTTAGTCCATACAGCTGGCAGGAAGATTGGCATGGAGCTGAACTACCTGGATGTTGATTTTTATAGGAAGCTTTGCGGGAAACTACAGCCTTCTGAAGTTGCGTCTGTATCCGGTCCTGTAAATATGATGCGGCTTATTAAAGATTCCTATGAGATTGCTTGTATCCGCAAAGCGGCACTGCTGGTTGATGTCGGGATAAAACATACCGTTGCTTATCTGGCCAAGGGAGCTTCGGAGGCTGAAGCGGCAACCGAAGGGCAATATGCCATGCGGCGCCTTTGGCAGCAAAGCTTCCGTGACAGTGAAGTTTGCGGTTTTGGAACGACGGAGGGAGGTATGATCGACAGCCTGCATGTTTGGTGCCTATCGAATGAACGCATCGCTTACGGCTGCGACTGTCCAAAGCATTATCATCCGAAAAACGGCGACCTGACCTTGCCGATGGCCTGGGCAATGGTAGACGGATATCATGCAGAAAATGAACGTACACTTATGGTGGGGCAGGTGGACGACCTGAAACAAAAGGCTTATGACAGTATGTTGAAGGCCAGGGAAAACATTTTTAAGATATTGAAGCCTGGAGTCTGTTTTGCTGAGCTTTATAAAACTGCGGCGGAGGTATACTCGCAGGCAGGATTTGCTCAACTTTTGCCTGGCAGAGTTGGACATGGCGTAGGCTGTTCGGCACATGAGTTTCCGTCAATTACTCCTGGAAATTATTTACAGGTACAGAGCGATATGGTAATTACTGTAGAGCCTGGGATTATGGATGGTTCCTGGGGCGGGGTCCGTCATTCGGACACGGTCCTGATTACCGAGCATGGCTATGAGGTGCTGACACAATTTAATAGTGGGAAAATCCATATCAATCTTGACTGAGGCTGGAGCACTTTGCACGGAGGATGTCAGAGGCCATTTTTGTAAAGCCCTGTACAAAGGCAGATTTCTTTTTTGCCTGGGGATAGTTGACGGAAATCTGCATAGGAATATGGTCTGGCAAAGGATATATGAGATGCCGCTGGGAAAAGGTGTAGAATGAATGCTGCACGAAGGTTTCCGGGCAAAGCATGAATCCCATTTCGGCATAGCACATGGAAAGCATGGTGCCAACGTCTTTGAGTTCTAAGAGCGTATTTGATGTAATGTCTAATTGTTTGAGATATTGCTGACCAAATTTTCCTATAGTAGTATTCGCTGTCATAGTCAGAAATGGGCAGCGGCTGATAATAGCACGGATGAGCTCTTCTTTGTAGCAGCAAAAGGTTATAGGCTTACGTTCCGGAAAATATTTTGCTAATACAGAAGGATGCACGACCATGCGGAATGGGTCATGGTAAAGTGGAATGCTCACAATGTTCTTCATGTTCACGGGCGTGAAGCCAATGGTTACATCGACTTCACACTTTTTTAGGGCAGCTTCGATATCCGGGGTGTTGCCCTCCAGCAATTGCAGGTCGACTAAAGGGTATTTCTCTTGAAATGCACGGATAATAGGGGGCAATAAGAATTGCGCCCGTCCGTAGGTACAGCCGATTTTCAAGGTGCCGCTTTTTTGTTTGGAAATATGCAGGATGTCATCTTCCATTTCTTGTTCATGTTTAAGGATTTCCTGTGCATGCTTTTTTACAAGCAGGCCGGCAGGCGTTATGGCCAGTGGCGGACCGTATACAAATAAGGGAACACCAAAATGGTTGTCCAATTTTTTTATGTGGCCGCTCAGGGATTGCTGGGTTATGTGAAGTTTTTTTGCGGCATTTCGGAAATTCAGTTCTTCTGAGAGAAACAAAAAGTATTTGAGGTTCAGAAAACTCAACATAGGGGCATCTCCATTTTCGATTTTTCTATTTTTATCATAGTTATATATTAGCGGCAGGCTCTGCTTTTAGCAAATCTTTTATATGGCCTGTACCGTGGATATATAAAATTTGAAATATTTTGATTTTATATTGTGAGGTTAAATATCATGGATAAAATAATATATGAAGCGTATAACAATATTTTACAGCATGACCTGGTGGTGGCACTGGGATGTACGGAGCCCATCGCTATTGCTTACGCGGGGGCCAAGGTACGTGATGTCCTCGGCAGAATGCCGGAACATATAACGGTGTATTGTTCCGGTAATATCGTCAAGAATGTCAAGGCTGTAACCGTTCCAAATTCAGGTGGTGGCAAGGGAATTGAGGTGGCCGCTATTCTCGGTGTACTTGGAGGGGATGCCTCCAAAGAGCTCGCAGTATTAGAAGCGGTGACGCCGGAACATATTGAAAAATGTCATGCGCTTTTAAGGGAAGGTTTTTGTACCTGTGAGCTCATCGAGAATGTAGCGAATCTTTATATTGTTATTCGCGCAGCAGCCGGAAATGAGTCTGCTGAGGTGGTTGTCAAAGATTATCATAGCAATATTACGCGGATCGTCAGGAACGGTGAGGTGGTATTTTCTAAAGAGGAAGGTCTTGCGCAGACTGAGAGGGGGGGAGTTTCAGAAAAAAATCTGCTCAATGTTCGGGATATCCTGGCGTTTGCTGCTTGTGTAGAACCTGGTGATGTGCAGGAAATATTGGAACGGCAGATAACGTATAATTCAGCGATTGCCGACGAGGGAATGCGGGGACATTATGGTGCAGAGGTTGGCCGTACGCTGTTCGGGGAGTTTGATAATACGAATGTAAAGCTGAGAGCAAAAGCCCGGGCTGCAGCTGGTTCGGATGCGCGTATGAGCGGCTGCCCGCTGCCGGTCGTTATCAATTCTGGCAGCGGCAATCAGGGAATTACAGTTTCTGTGCCGGTCATTGAGTATGCAAAACATTTAAAGGTCAGCCGGGAAAAGCTGTATCGTTCCTTGGTAGTGAGCAATCTCATTGCCATCCATCAGAAGCGTTTTATTGGCAGTCTTTCCGCGTATTGCGGTGCGGTCAGTGCCGGTTGTGGCAGTGCTGCGGGAATAGCCTATATGATGGGCATGAACTATGAGAGTATCTGCAATGTCATTACAGACAGTATCACAAATGTTGGTGGCATGGTCTGTGATGGAGCCAAGCCCTCCTGTGCAGCGAAAATTGCCATAGCAGTCGAGGCTTCCATCATGGCGCTGCATCTGAGCAAGTGCAACCATGTCTTCCGGTCTGGGGAGGGTCTGGTAAAGGATGATATTGAACAGACAATTGCGAGTGTAGGGCGCGTGGCACGTGTAGGTATGAAATCGACGGATGTAGAAATCCTGAACATCATGCTGGATAAGATCGAAGCCTGAAAATGGCAGAATAATACCCTGTATCGCGGAGCTGCTCCATCGATACAGGGTTATGTTTGTTGCTTATCTGAGTAAGCGGAAGACCTGATGCACGGTCTGCCGGAGATTGCGTTCTGCAGTTTCAGGCTCCATGGCTTGGGCAAGGGTCGTGACCTGATGCAGGATCGGGAAATAGGCGTCGATGCCGTTATCGTTTACCGCTTCCGCTTCGGGTGATGCACAGCCGCAGAAGGCCAGCACACGTACCTGGGAATTTGCTTTTCGAGCGAGCTTGGCGACGCCTACCGGAGCTTTTCCCATGGCGGTCTGGAAATCCATGCCGCCTTCACCTGTAATTACAATATCGGCTTTTCGGAGAGCGTCCTCAATATGGATTGCATCCAGGACGAGTGTAATCCCCGCCTCCAGTGTAGCAGGAAGAAAGGTGCGGAAGGCATAGCCGAGACCTCCGGCGGCACCAGTCCCTGCTTCGAGGGCATTGCCAATGCCAAGTTGAGTATTTACTTTGTCGGCGAAAGCGTGAATAGCAGCATCCATGTTTTTTACGATCTCGGGCGTAGCTCCCTTTTGCGGGCCGAAGACTGCCGCACAGCCATTTTCACCGTAAAGCGGGTTAACGACGTCGCAAGCTACACGGAAGCTGCAGTCTTTTATGATTGGATGGAGCGTACTGGCATCGATGGTTTCTATATCTGTAAGCGCATTGCCAAAAATGCCCGCAGGGGTACCGTCTGCCTTAAGGAAACGCAGGCCGAGGGCCGTGAGCATTCCTATGCCGCAGTCGTTTGTGGCGCTGCCGCCGATGCCGATGATGAAGTTCCGGCATCCATTGTCTGCTGCCTGGAGAATCAGTTCCCCCAGACCGTAGGTCGTTGTGTGCAGGGGATTGCGTTCTGCTGGTGGAACAAGCGTAATGCCGGCGGCATCAGCCATTTCAATGACGGCTGTACATGAAGCTTCGATGATGCCATAACGGCTGGGGATTTTTTTACCCAAAGGCCCCGTGACCTCCGTATGCACAATATGGCCGCCCAATCCTGCTGTAAGGGCATCGACGGTTCCTTCGCCTCCGTCTGCCAGAGGGAATACCTGTGTGTGGGCAGACGGCACGATATCCTGTATGGCAGCTGCGGTAATCTTTCCGGCTCCGACAGAGGACAGACTGCCCTTGAAGGAGTCTATGGCAATGACAATATTCATGAAAATAACCTCCTCTAGAATCATAGTATATTTAAGGAAACAGGGATGAAAAGAAACGGCTGGATGCATCGGGGATTCCTTATGTTATATTGAAAATTCTAACACATAAATGTTTACAGGTATATAGTATGAGAGATACCTATTTTTGTAATTTTATGTTATGGGTAACATAAAACTATTTTCGATTGTCAATGTTGATGTGCTGGCCGCTGTTTATGATATCATGATAAAAGTAAATGGCAATATAGAATACAGCAGCGTCATGCAGGGAACGCGGATCGTAGCCGGTACGGGCAGCAATTTTTTTCAGGTGTTGCTGTAAAGTGTTTTTGTGGATAAAAAGGTGTGCGGCGGTCTGTGTTATGGAGCCATTTTTCTCATAGAAAAGTTCAAGAAGGCTTATGCAACTGGCAAGCTCGTTGCCGGCGAAATCTCTGAAGATTTTATGGATATACTGGAGCTTTGCGGCATCGGGTATTTCATCGGCAAAGAGTTCTATGTTAAGTTCCTTGTAAAATTTGATGGAGTTTTTCTGGGTACGCAGGCAGGACTGTAAAGCCTTTCGGGCCTGCATATAGGCGTCATGCATACACAGATAGCTGGGGGCGGTGGCATCTATGCCGATGGCTATCTGTACCGGGCGGCAGGACTCTATGGTATTTTTCAGAGCTAAGGCCAGTTCATATGCGCTTTCATCGCTGCGTGCCGGTATCAGGAGAATTGTTTCGGTCATGGTCGCACAAACAAGGCTCTGGCTGTCAAGCTCGTAGATTTTTTCCTGCATTACAGTCTCGATTCCTTCGGGAACGGTATCATGTTTTATGGTGAGCTGTAAGGTCAGGCAGCGCATGGGGCGATGAATATCAATGCCGAGTGCCAGTCCGCGCTTGAGGAATGTTTTGTTAATGGCGTTTTTGCTGTGGGTGAGCCATTCACGCAGGAAACGGGTGCGATTTTCTTCGAGACGGGCATGCTGCTTTAAACGTGCCTGTTCATTTACGAGCATTTCGGTCATTTTTTTGATGACACGCGCGATGGGCAGGATTTCGTTGTAAGAACCTGTAATGCCCAGGACACCTATGGGCATGTCCTGTACACACAGCAGGAAATTTGTACCGGGCCGTGCACCGGTGTAGACATCATTTCCATGGATGCAAAGTTCATCAAGGTCTTCGGCAATCATTTTTGCTGCGCCGCTGTGGAAAGTGCCTATGCGGCTCGCATCGCTACTTGCGATAATGATGCCGTGCTTATCCATGAGATTGATTTTTTGCGGCAGTACACGGTTGATTTCTTTGACGATTTGCAAGGCATTATGCTGGGAAAGTTCCAATGGGATAGACCTCCTTATATTGTTTTATATGGCATATGATGTATATAATTGCGTTTATACCTGTAAAGTAAGGATTATGGAAAAACAGATGAAAATATTATATGGTTATGGTACAATAAAATCAAGTTGTTTTGTTTTTATATCAGGCATTTATCTCGGTAGAAGAAGGCGAAAACATGGAAATGCAGAAGGTCATGCTTATTGTAGATGACGTGGAAATAAATCGGATTATTTTATCCCAGTTCTTTAAGAACCAATATCTTATCCTCGAAGCGGTAAATGGGCATGAAGCACTGGAGGTCATTGAAAAGCAGGCTGTTGATATTATTTTGCTGGATTTGGTTATGCCGGAGATGAATGGTTTTGAGCTGCTGTCTATATTGAAGAAAAATGAAAAATATGCGGAAATACCAGTTATTGCCACGACGGCACGCAATGAGGGCGACAATGAGATCAAGGCTGTAGAAATGGGCGCAGCAGATTTTATTACAAAGCCGTATAATCCCACAATCGTGCGCTGCCGTGTCCAAAATGTTATGGCGCGGATCGAGAATGAGTGGTGGCGGTTTGAGCAGACCGCCAAGGACCGACAGATCGTGGAAATGCGTCGGTATATTGAGCTGGACTCTCTCACAGGTATTTATAATAGTGCAGCCTTTTTTGAAAAAGCTGCATCTCTATTGCAGGATGATCCGGAAATTCCGTATAATATCGTATATTTGGATATCAGCAGCTTTAAGATTATCAATGGGCTTTTTCATATTGAAACAGGAAATCTTATATTAAAAACTGCAGCGGTTTATTTAAAAGCGATAACGGAGGGTAATGGGATATGTGGTCGTATGGAAGCGGATCATTTTGCTCTTTGCCTGCCGACAGACCGATTTGATATCAAGCCATTTGTAGAAGGGCTTGACAATGCAGTGCAGTCCCTAGGTATCTGCCACAATATTCTTTTTTATGTGGGGGTTTATCCGGTGGATAATGTATTCCTGCCAGTTGATCAGATGTGTGACCGTGCACATATGGCGCTCAATATGATAAAGGGGCATTATACGGTGCGTTATGCTTATTATGATGATGTAATGCGTGAGCGTGTGCTTGATGAGCAGATGATCCTGCGGGAAATGGAATATGCGCTGGAGGAGAAGCAGTTTTGTGTGTATCTGCAGCCAATCTACAGCATTAATGAAAATTGTCCGGTAAGTGCTGAGGCGCTGGTGCGATGGATACATCCGTCACAGGGGCTTATTTCTCCGGGGCGGTTTATTCCTGTGTTTGAGCGCAATGGTTTTATTGTTCGCCTGGACCGTTTCGTTTGGGAAACCGTATGCGTTTTTTTGGCGGAGCAGAGGAAGAAAACGGACCGGGTCATACCCGTGTCGGTTAACGTATCCCGGCTTAATTTTTATAACTCTGATTTTTACGATACGATTACGGGCCTGCTGGAGAAATATGCACTTGAGCCGTGGATGCTGAAGCTGGAGATTACGGAGAGCGCTTATATGGATAACCCACGTCAGATCATTTCGCAAATTAAGAGATTCCAGGAGTATGGCATGCAGATTCTCATGGATGATTTTGGCAACGGATACTCTTCTCTGAATATGTTAAGGAACATGCCTGTAGATATTTTAAAGGTTGCTATGAACTTTGTACAGGATATAGAGCATTCGGATCGTGCGGCAGGTATACTGAAGAATGTTGTGAAGATGGCGCGAGATTTGGATATGTCGGTTGTCATTGAGGGTGTAGAGACAAGACCTCAGGTGGACTTTTTGCAAGGTATAGGTTGTGATAATATACAGGGTTTTTATTTTTCCAAACCCTTGCCAATGGAAAAGTTTGAGGAGCTTATAGCAGGGAAAGACAGGGCGACTGGAAAGTAATGGACGGATGCTTTTTGATGCTGTCTGCGGTGCAGAGCAGTTTAAGAATTGTCTTCTGTCGGTGCTGCGTGGCGTGCAGCATCTTTTTTATGGAAATGGGGAGTTTGGAATCATGAGAGCGTTTATTTTCGATATGGATGGTGTGATTGTCGACAGTGAGGCGGTACATTCGCGCACCAAGCTCGCCACCTTCCGTCATTATGGTATTCCGTTTGATGAGAGGCGGCTTGTAGAATATATGGGGCGTACAAGCCGAGCTTTGTTTGCTGACGCATTACAGGAGTCTGGGCAGGAGGATGGTCCGGAAGTGGGGGAACTCATTGCCTACAAGCATCAATTGTATCTCGATATATTGCGGGATGGGACGGAGGTGAAAGCTATTGCCGGAACACTGCAGCTCATAGGAAAACTCAGGCAGGCAGAGATACCGCTGGCGGTAGCCTCTTCAGCGGGCAGCCTGATTATAAGAGCGGTTCTGAAGAAACTCAGCCTTGCAGGAGTTTTTAAAGTCATAGTGAGTGGAGCGGATCTTCCCAAAGGAAAACCGGATCCAGCCGTCTATCTTGCCGCGGCTGAAAAGCTTGGAGAGCGGCCGGCGGATTGTATCGTATTGGAGGATGCGGCTTCGGGCGTAGCTGCTGCCAAACAGGCGGGGATGTATTGTATTGCGTATCGTAATCCCGGTTCTGGGAAACAGGACTTGTCGCATGCGGATCATATCGTGGATGATATTGGCTCTATAGATATCAGCCGTTTGTAATAAAGTTTATGAGAGGGGGAACAGGAAGCTATGGATATTATTTGTGAGGACTTTGGGAAACTTCAGGATGGACGTATGGCACATCTTTATACACTGCGCAACGCGCGGGGGGCGGAACTGAGAGCATCTGACTATGGTGGGCATGTACAGGCTCTTTTGATGCCGGACAGAAATGGGAAATTTATTGATGTTGCACTTGGCTATGATGCCATTGGAACCTATGAGCAGGAGGATAAATATATCGGTGCACTTATTGGACGTTGTGGCAATCGTCTGGCACGTGGGCAGGTTACCATCAACGGGAAATCCTACCAGCTTGATTGCAACGACGGGAAAAATCATTTGCATGGAGGCTTTGCAGGCTTTAATAAGCGTCTTTGGCAGGCAGAACCCTGTGGGGAGGGATTAAGGCTTTCTTATGTAAGTCCGGCGGGAGAGGGAAATTACCCGGGGGAACTCAGGGTTACCGTGCTATATTCATTGTCAGATGATAATGCTTTTGGCATATATTATGAGGCACTGTCTGATGCGGATACAATATGCAATCTTACAAATCATACGTATTTTAATCTTGCCGGTTTTGCGAGCGGATCTGTGCTGAAGCAGTGTATTCAGATTTTTGCTGATGAATATACGGAAACCGATCAGGAATCACTGCCGGATGGGAAAATTCTGCCGGTTGCGGGGACTCCGCTGGATTTGCGCAGGCCAATACCAATTGGGGAACATATTGACGATGCTTATGAACAACTTCGTTGGGCAGGTGGCTATGATCATAACTGGGTAGTTCGTAATGAACCTTGCGGTTTTTTGGATGGACTGCGCAAAATGGCTTATGCGGAATCGGATGAAACAGGGATTACGCTTACAGCTTATACGACACAGCCTGGGGTGCAGTTTTATAGTGGTAATTATCTGGATGGCAGGCCTTTGGGCAAAAATGGGACTGCGTTTGGCAGACGCTCCGGTTTTTGTCTGGAACCCCAGTACTTTCCAAATGCATTGGCACATCCGGCCTTTGATCAGCCACTTCTCAAAAAAGGGAATATATGGAAAGCACGTACCCTGTATGCTTTTGGTAATAAAAAATAGTGTGATACAACATGTTGCAATAAATGTATGGAAAAATAATAGAAAAGCATACAAATATTTAAATATTTGTATGCTTTTTATTGCATCTCTAAGTGATTTGTGGTATGTTAATAATTGAAAATAAATATACTATGTCTTGCTTTAGAGGAAATTTTCACAAAAGTGCGTCATTTTATGTTTGGGTGAGGGGATTTATTTGGAAAAGAAAAAGACTGAGCCGAAGTATTTGAGGATTGTCAGTTGGATAAAAAAGCAAATCACGGATGGGGAACTTGCGGTAGGAAATCGGTTGCAATCAGAAAATGAGCTTAGTCAACAGTTCGGACTGAGCCGCCAGACGGTACGACAGGCAACGAGTATCCTGGAAAATAGCGGTATTCTTGAACGTCGTCGTGGCAGCGGTACGTATGTTGCCTCTACATGTGTAGTGCAGCGGGCTGTTACTATGAATATCGGTGTAGTTACTACGTATCTCGATGATTACCTTTTCCCGAGCATCATTCGTGGGATTGATGGTGTGCTTACAGACGGTGGATACACGATGCAGCTTTCCATTACGTATAATAAGGTAGAGAATGAGCGCAACATACTTACGTCCTTGCTGGCCAAGGGGATTGATGGGCTCATCATAGAACCGACAAAGAGCGGGCTGCCAAATATAAATGAAGGATTGTATAAGCAAATCCGCCGGCAGGGGATACCTTGTGTATTCATCAATGCAGCATATCCGCGATTGAATTTTCCTTCCGTATTGATGGATGATTATGCTTGCGGCAGGGAGGCGGCAAATTATCTTATCAAAAAGGGGCACAGAAAAATAGCAGGTGTATTTAAATCGGATGATATACAAGGGCATCTGCGTTATGCAGGCTGCGCGAGTGAACTGACTAAGCATAAGCTGCCGCTGCAGGAGAACAGCACGATTTGGTATACGACCGAGGATATGGAACTGGATGACGCTTCTATTGAGATAATGGAAAAGGGTGTATTGCATCGTATAAAAGGATGTACCGCTGCAATTTGCTATAATGACCAGATGGCATCGCGTATATTGGAGCTTGCAGGCCGGGAGCATATCCGGGTTCCAGAGGACTTGTCCCTGATATCGTTCGATGATTCCAATCTGGCAACTGCCGATCGTGTTGGCCTTACGACTTTTGTGCATCCCAAAGAGGAACTGGGACGTGTAGCTGCGCAAAATTTGCTGAAACTTATTGAGCGTGAGGAAATTGAAATAGAAGTAAAATTCCCGCCGCAGCTTGTGGAACGTGATTCCGTGAAGAGGTGGAAATAATATCTCCCTCTGTTTTGCAGAGAGAAAAGTTCGATAATTCATAAATTTTTAAAAACCTATTGAAAAAGCACAAAATGAAGTGTATACTGTAAATATATGTATGATAAATTTGTTATGTTGTATGATGACCATGAAATTCATTCAGGAGGAGATAGAGAAATGTCAAAGTATTCAATCGGAATTGACTACGGTTCTCTTTCGGGCAGGGCGGTGCTGGTGGAAATTGGTACGGGAAAAGAGCTCGCGAGCAGTGTCTATGATTATCCGCATGCCGTTATGGATACGGAACTTCCCGATGGTACTCGATTGGGGGTAGACTGGGCATTGCAGGATCCACAGGATTATATTGATGTGTTGGAGCATACGATACCGGATGTACTGAAGCAGGCCGGTGTGGATGCTGCGGATGTGGTCGGAGTTGGTACCGATTTCACCGCGTGTACGGTGCTGCCAGTCAAGAAAGACGGTACACCCATGTGTTTTTTGCCTGAATTCAGACATAATCCGCATGCATATGTAAAGCTTTGGAAGCATCATGCGGCGCAGGACAAAGCGAATGCGCTCAATGAGATTGCCGAAAAAATGGGTGAGAGCTGGCTGGCACGTTATGGCGGTAAGATTTCCTCGGAATGGGAGTTCCCAAAACTTTGGCAGGTGCTCAGTGAGGCACCTGAGGTCTACGAGGCTATGGACTACTTTGTAGAGGCAGCAGACTGGATTATTTGGCAGCTTACAGGGGTGCAGACCAGAAATTCCTGTACGGCTGGATATAAAGGAATTTGGAGCAAACGGGAAGGCTATCCATCAAAAGAATTTTTCAA
This sequence comes from Megamonas sp. UBA1796, assembly GCA_002319795.1. Taxonomy (GTDB): domain Bacteria; phylum Bacillota; class Negativicutes; order Selenomonadales; family Selenomonadaceae; genus UBA1796. The sequence goes on along the minus strand of DCFU01000046.1, from coordinate 83,226 downwards.
GGCGCTGGATCCGCGTATGGAAAATGTAATTGAAGAGAAGATGGGTTGTCCGGTCACGCCGCTTGGCCGTAAAGCAGGCGAAGTCACAGAGGCGATGGCAAGGCTTACAGGACTCAGGGCAGGGACGGCTGTTGCTATAGGCAATGTCGATGCCCATGTGACAATCCCGGCTGTCAAGATTGATGCAGAAGGCAAGATGCTGGGAATTATGGGAACCTCGACTTGCCATGTGCTGTTGGGGAAAAAAGAGAAAAATGTGCCAGGGATGTGCGGTGTAGTGGAGGACGGCATTATGCCAGGATTCTTCGGCTATGAAGCAGGGCAATCCTGTGTGGGAGATCACTTTGCCTGGTTTGTCAAAAATTGTGTGCCGGCGTCGTATGAAGAGGCTGCGGCAAAAGCGGGCAAAAATATTCATGCGTATCTTACAGAGCTTGCGGAGAAGCTCCAACCGGGCGAATCGGGGCTTGTAGCGCTGGACTGGTGGAACGGCAACCGCTCGGTGCTTGTCGATGTGGACCTTACAGGACTTATGATCGGTTTGACCCTGCAGACGAAGCCGGAAGAAATGTATCGTGCGCTTATTGAGGCTACGGCTTATGGTACACGTAAGATTATTGAGACCTTTAAACAAAATGGGGTGCCTATTCATGAATTTTATGCCTCGGGAGGCATTTCACAAAAGAATCCCATGGCTATGCAGATTTATGCAGATGTTATTAATTTACCGGTAAGGATTGCAGGTTCAAGCCAAGGGCCGGCGCTGGGTTCAGCTATATTTGGTGCAGTAGCAGCAGGCAGGAAGAACGGCGGCTATGATGATGTGTTCCAGGCGGCGCGTGAGATGGGAAATCTCAGAGATGTTGTTTATGCGCCGGAACCCGGGGCTGCAGCCGTCTATGATAGGCTCTATGCAGAGTACGATCTGCTGCATGATTATTTTGGCCGTGGTGCCAACGACGCAATGAAACGCCTCAAAGCACTGAAGATTGCAGTCAAGAGCAAGGGTATGTTGTCTAAATGAAGAGAAATAAAAGCGAAAAAGACGGGAGGAATCGATAATATGATAGCTTTAAAGGATGTGGAGTTCTGGTTCATTGTTGGGAGCCAGTATTTGTATGGTGCAGAAGCCCTGGAACAGGTAGCTGCCCATGCGGAGAAAATGGCGGATGGGTTTAATGCGGCTGGGCGTTTGCCGGGCAGGGTTGTCTATAAATTGGTAGCGACAACTTCCGATGCCATTGAACAGGTTATAGACGATGCAAACCATGATAAAAAATGTGCGGGAATCATTACATGGATGCATACGTTTTCCCCTTCCAAGATGTGGATTCGTGGGTTGGGTAAGCTTCAAAAACCATATTTACATCTTCATACGCAGTTTAATCGTGAGATTCCAAATGAAGCTATTGATATGGATTTTATGAATCTTAACCAGTCGGCACATGGTGATCGGGAACATGGTTTTATAGGTGCCCGTATGCGTTTGCCGCGCAAGGTCGTTGTAGGTTATTGGGAGGATGCGGCTGTACAAAAAAAGATGGCGGGCTGGATGCGTACGGCCTACGGTGTACTGGCAAGTCGTAAAGTTAAGATAGCCCGTTTTTCTGATAATATGCGGGATGTTGCTGTGACCGAGGGGGATAAAGTTGAAACCCAGATTAAATTTGGCTGGTCTGTGAATACTTATCCGGTAGGAGAGCTCGTTACGTATATCGATAAGGTAACGGAGACTGAAATTGATGCACGTATGAAGGAATATGAGAAAAAATATACAATGCATACAGATGATGTGGATTCCGTGCGCTATCAGGCAAAAATGGAAATTGCTATGGAAAATTTTCTTGTTCAGGGAGAATTTGATGGGTTCGTCAATCATTTTGATGATCTTTATGGCATGGAACAGCTGCCGGGACTGGCAACGCAGAATCTTACAGCCCAAGGGTATGGCTTTGGTCCGGAGGGAGATTGGAAGGTTGCAGCGCTTGCGAGTGTAATGAAATATATTGCGCAGGGTGAGGACAAAGGGACAGCCCTTATGGAGGACTATACTTATAATTTTACTGCTCATGGTGAGAGCCTTATTTTAGGTGCGCATATGCTTGAGGTGTGCCCAAGCGTAGCAGCAGACCGCCCGAGGATTGAGGTGCATCCGCTTGGTATCGGCGGCAAAGCAGCTCCGGCTCGTCTTGTATTTGAGGGGAAGGCAGGATCGGCTGTTACGGCCTCACTTATAGATATGGGCGGTCGTATGCGCCTTATTGTGAGCGATGTTGAAGCGGTTAAGCCAATTCTTCCAATGCCGAATCTGCCTGTGGCTCGTGTCATGTGGAAACCGCTGCCCAATCTTGAAACTGCAGCTGAAGCATGGATTATTGCAGGCGGAGCACATCATAGTGTGCTGAGTTATAGTGTTACAGCCGAACAGCTTGCTGACTGGGCGGAAATCATGGACATAGAATTTGTTCATATTACCAGGGATACAGATATTGCTAAATTTAAGCAGAATTTATTGCTTGCTGATATAGCATGGAAATTCAGATAAGTACATACACTACTATTTATATATGTGTTTGTTCTCGTTGTTACCAGGAGCAGTGATTGTACTGCTCCTGGTTTAAATTTACACACATGAAAAGGAGCGGATAGAACATGTTAGAAGAATTAAAGCAGGAAGTATATGAAGCGAATATGATGTTGCCGGAATACAGGATGGTTACTTTTACCTGGGGCAACGTTTCGGGTATTGATCGCGTGAAGGGGCTTATGGTCATAAAACCATCCGGGGTGGATTATAAAATAATGAAGGCTTCCGATATGGTCGTTGTAGATCTCCAGGGTAATGTGGTTGAGGGAGACTATAATCCATCTTCGGATACAGATACGCATATCGAGTTATATAAAGCCTGTGCAAGTATAGGCGGTGTAGTTCATACGCATTCACGCTATGCGACTTCGTGGGCACAAGCCTGCCGGCCGATTCCGGCATTGGGGACTACGCATGCGGATGATTTTTATGGTATGGTTCCTTGTACGCGTGCGATGACGGATGAAGAAATTAAGGGTTCCTATGAAAAAGAAACTGGTAAAGTCATTGTTGAGACTTTCAGAGGTAAAAATATGATGGATGTTCCGGCGGTACTCGTTTGTTCACATGGTCCCTTTGTTTGGGAAAAAAATCCGGTCGCAGCAGTTAAAAAAGCAGTAGTTCTGGAAGAGGTTGCCTTCATGGCATATCATGCGGTTACAATTTCTGCTGGCCTGGAGCCAATGCAGCAGGCATTGCTTGATAAGCATTATCTGCGCAAGCATGGTGCGCATGCTTATTATGGACAAAAATAAATGAAATTTATCTTATCATTTGTGAAATAAAAAACTTTTTACTAAAATGCAGCATAATAGTGAAAATTATAGGCGATAGCGAGAATTTACACAAATTTTTATAAAAAGTACGAATTATATAATTACAAATAAATAGTAGACGAAAACGTGAAAAAAGGTTAAAATATACGTTGAACGGTAAGAAGTAATAAAAAATAATACCCGAAGATCTAAATCTAACAGGGAGGCAAAGCTATGAATATCCATGAATACCAAAGTAAGCAGATCCTCAGAGAGTTTGGTGTCAATGTACCAAACGGCAGACCGGCACTCAATGTTGAGGAAGCGGTAGAGGCTGCAAAGAGTCTCAGTTCGAAAGTATGCGTTGTCAAGGCACAGATCCATGCAGGCGGTCGTGGCAAAGCAGGTGGTGTAAAAATTGCGAAAACTCTTGATGAGGTAAAGCAGTATGCGACTGAGCTTCTGGGCAAGATACTCGTAACGAAACAAACGGGCCCGGACGGCAAGAAGGTTAATCGTCTTCTCATTGAGGAAGGTTCTAATATTGAAAAAGAATATTATCTGGGCTTCGTTATCGACCGTGTTACTGGCAAAGTTGTTATGATGGGTTCGCAAGAAGGCGGCATGGAAATCGAGAAGGTTGCTGCTGAGATGCCGGAAAAGATTTTCAAGGAATATATTGATCCGGCTATTGGGCTGGCTTCTTTCCAGGCAAATCGTATGGCATACAATTTGCATTTCAAGCCAGAGGCCATCCGTAAGGCACAGGCATTTATGATGGGCCTCTATAAGGTGTTCATAGCAAAGGATTGTTCTATTGCTGAGATTAATCCGCTCGTTGTCACGAAGGAAAATGATGTTGTTGCGCTTGATGCAAAACTTAACTTTGATGATAGTGCACTTTTCCGTCATCCTGATATTGAAGCACTCCGTGATGAGACAGAAGAAGATCCGAAGGAGCTTTGGGCTTCCAGGGAAGGCCTCAACTATGTTAACCTCGGCGGCGATGTTGCCTGCATGGTTAACGGCGCAGGACTGGCTATGGCTACGGTTGATATTATTAAATATTATGGTGGCGAGCCGGCAAATTTCCTCGATGTCGGTGGTGATTCCACACCGGAAAAAATTGCTACAGCATTCCAGATTATGCTTGAGGGTGGCCAGGCGAAAGGCATTTTCGTCAACATCTTCGGTGGCATCAATAAGTGCGATCTCGTTGCTGAGGGTATCGTAAAAGCTGCGGAAATTATTGCTAAAGATGGTGCGGGCATGCCGGTGCCGGTTGTTGTTCGCCTTGAGGGCACGAATGTTGACAGAGGGCGTCAGATTCTCAAGGATACGCCAATTAAAAATGTAATTATGGCTCCGACCATGGAGGGCGGCGCTGAGCAAATCGTTAAACTTGTTGAAGAAGCTAAAAAGAACGCTTGAGGGAGGCCGTAACAATGGGAATTTTGGTAGATAAAAATACAAAGGTAGTTGTCCAGGGTATTACGGGCAAGGCCGCAACATTTCATACGAAGCAGATGCTTGCATATGGCACGAAGATCGTTGCAGGCGTTACACCGGGCAAGGCTGGCCAGATGGTTGAGGGAGTTCCGGTATTCAATACGGTAAAGGATGCAGTGGATGCGACTGGTGCTACAGCATCGGTTGTTTATGTGCCGGCCCGGTTTGCTGCAGATTCTATTCTCGAGGGTGTGGACGCAGGCCTTGATCTCGTTGTCTGCATCACGGAGCATATCCCGGTTATGGATATGATTAAGATTCGTCGTTATATGGAAGGCAAGAAGACGCGCCTCGTTGGACCAAATTGCCCAGGAATCCTTACAACCGATGCGTGCAAGCTTGGTATCATCCCGGGCTATATCCATAAGAAAGGCCATGTCGGTGTTATATCCCGTTCTGGCACACTTACATATGAGGCTACATTCCAGCTTTCTGCAGCTGGTATAGGCCAGACAACGGCCATCGGTATCGGCGGTGATCCGATTAAGGGCACGGACTTTATTGATGCACTCAAGCTGTTTAATGAAGATGACGATACCAAGTCTGTTCTCATGATCGGCGAAATTGGTGGTACGGCTGAGGAAGATGCTGCTAAATGGATTCAGGCCAACATGAAAAAGCCGGTTGCTGCTTTCATTAGTGGTCGTCAGGCGCCTCCGGGCAAACGCATGGGCCATGCCGGTGCAATCATTTCTGGCGGCAAGGGCACTGCGGCTGATAAGATTAAGGCACTTAATGCAGTTGGCATCGAGGTTGCTGATACGGTAGCTCATATCGGTGAGACAGTCGTAAGTACGCTCAAAAAAGCAGGTATTTATGACGAGTGTCATACTTGCTAATTTTATAGCAGGAAATAATAACAGCTCAGGTTTTTGCCTGAGCTGTTATTTTTTTTAGGAAAACATGGTTCATTTCCGGATTTCTATTGTAATGATTTTGGATTTATATTATATTTATATTATGTCGGTAAAAAAGTTCTATTATACATTAATTTTCATTTTTTATTGTCTGGGATGCGCTATAATTAAAAGTAGATGCGTGCAGGTTACCTTTAACTCGTTTTGGAAGGGGAATTTCAACTTATGTTTGGTTTTGGGACTGATATAGGAATTGATCTGGGGACGGCAAATGTCCTTATTTATATAAAGGGCAAGGGGATTGTTCTGCGTGAACCTTCGGTTGTGGCGATCGACCGGGACACCAATCGTGTATTGGCGGTTGGTGAAGAAGCACGGCGCATGATTGGCCGTACACCGGGTAATATCGTAGCTATAAGGCCTCTGCGCGACGGGGTCATAGCCGATTATGATATTACGGAGAGCATGTTGCGGCATTTTATTGAAAAAGTCATGGGACATAGTTTTGTGTTTCGTCCACGTATTATGATATGCATTCCATCCGGTGTCACGAAAGTGGAGCAGCGTGCAGTGCAGGAGGCTGCCGAACAGGCGGGTGCACGGCATACGCAGCTGATTGAAGAACCTCTGGCGGCAGCATTGGGAGCAGGACTCGACATTTCAGAGCCGTGCGGCTCGATGGTTGTAGATATCGGCGGAGGTACCACGGATATTGCAGTCATCAGTCTGGGCGGGCCTGTCACGAGTGCAAGCCTGCGTGTGGCTGGAGATCTTTTTGACAAATCTATTATCGATTATATTAAACGTGAGTTCAGTCTTATGATTGGTGAGCGTACCGCTGAGAATATCAAGATAAATATTGGGGCAGCGTTTAAGGGGGCGCGCGAGGAACACATGGAGGTACGCGGCCGGGATATGTTATCCGGTCTGCCAAAAACGATCTGTGTGACGACAGATCAGATTAGCGAGGCACTTCATCTGTCGGTTACGAGCATTGTGGATTGTGTGAAGAAGGTGTTGGAGGAAACTCCACCGGAGCTGGCAGCTGATATCATGGATCGCGGTATTGTTCTTACGGGTGGAGGGTCTATGCTTTATGGCCTTGCTGAACTGATTCGCCGGGAGACGCAGATACCGACTTGTCTTGCCGATGATCCATTGTCCTGTGTGGCTTTGGGTACCGGCAAAGCTTTAGAATGCGTAGGAAAGTTCGATGGTATAGCGACAAATGTCCATAGGAAACTAAAATAAAATGGAGAATATATAAATATTTATAAGGTAAATTTTAAATAATGGAGTGATAGGGATGTGGCGTGGCCTTTATACGGCAGCAGCTGGGATGGTTACGGAAATGACGCGTACGGATACGATAGCAAATAACCTTGCCAATGCAAGTTCTACGGCGTTTAAGAAGGATCAGGCTCTTTCGGGAGAGTTTGAGCCTATGCTCATTCGACGAATCAATGATAATTCAGCGGATAATGTGACTTCCTTCAAGGGCTTTTCAGTGGGTACAGAGGCTCCGGTCGTCGGGCAACTTGGGCTTGGGTCTTATACGCGAGGTATTGCGACAGACTTTGCGCAGGGCAGCATGCAGATAACGGGAAATCCGCTGGATCTCGCTATATCGGGTTCGGGCTACTTTGCTGTACAGACACCGCAGGGGGTACGTTATACACGTGCTGGGAATTTTTATCGTTCGGCTGCAGGACAGCTTGAGACAGTAGATGGACAAGCCGTATTAGACAGGCAGGGACGGCCTGTTACGCTGCCGGGGAATGCAACGAATGTACAATTTGGGACCAAAGGCGAGATTTTTGTGAATCATCAGCAGGTGGATCAGCTGCAATTTGTGCAGTTCAATGATAACAGGAATTTACTGAAGCAGGGGAACAATCTATACTATACGCAGAATGGTGCGCAGCCGCAGCCTGCTGCGGGTGAGATTCAGCAGGGGATGCTGGAGCATTCCAATGTCAATGTGATTGCCGATATGGTATCACTCATTAATAATTACCGCATGTATGAAGCCGGCTCTAAAGCAGTGACGACGCAGGATTCGATGCTTGATAAGTCTGTAAATGAAGTGGGAAGAATGACTTGATTTAAGGGATTGGTTTTTTTTTACGATATATCTTAATAGGAATTCAATTTTAATTTTAAGCAGACAGGAGATTTTGTATTATGATGAGGGCTCTTTGGTCGGCTGCTTCCGGTATGGAGGCACAGCAGGATCATATGGATGTTATTTCAAATAATATAGCGAATGTTAATACGACGGGCAATAAGAAACAACGGGCGGAGTTTCAGGATCTTATGTATCAGACTATGCGTGATGCCGGTGCTGCCAGCGGAGCGGATTCGCAATATCCTACAGGGCTGCAGGTGGGTCTTGGCGCTCGTTTGTCGGCTACCAACCGTATCTTTACCCAGGGATCTGCACAAAACACCGGGGTACCGACAGATGTCGCTATTCAGGGTGACGGGTTTTTTCGCGTGACACTGCCGGATGGTACGACAGCTTATACGAGGGATGGAAGCTTGAAAATTGATTCGAACCGTAATCTGGTCACAACGGATGGTTATATGCTTGCAGATAATATCCAGCTTGATGCAACGGCTCCGAGTGATACAATAGTTATTGCCAGCGATGGGCAGGTTTCGGACAAGCCAGCTGGCAATACGGCTTCGAATGTGGTTGGGCAGATTACGCTGTCACGTTTTTTAAATCCTTCGGGATTAACCGCGGTTGGTAAGAATCTTTTTGTTCCTTCGGATGCTTCGGGAGATGCTATTGACGGTAATCCGGGAGAAGATGGTGCGGGTACGCTTATGCAGAGTACACTTGAGATGTCAAATGTCCAGATTGTCGAAGAAATGGTCAATATGATTATCGCGCAGCGTGCGTATGAAACGAATTCCAAGGCGATTACTACATCGGATTCCATGCTGGAGATTGCGAATGGGCTGAAGCGGTGATGAAGCGTCTGGCGGTATTGTTTCTTGGTAGTTTGTTGTGGCTCTGTCCGGCAGGCGTTCAGGCCTATAGTATGACAACAGAGGACTTGTATCCTCAAACCATTGAGTCGACGATATTTGCTTCTTTAGTTACCGATCGTGTCGAGCAGGCACTTTCCGAGGCAGGGGAAAAACGGCGGCATACGATTGATATCGTACGGGTGCCACGTATACTTCGTACGCCTGAGGGGGCGTTGAGCTATGATGTTTCTCTGCCCAATGGTCTGCGTTATGGGGGTATGATGCCCGTCAATGTTGCGGTGAGCGTTGATGGTGTGCCGTTTCGCCAATGTGTTTGTTCTGTGCGCGTACATGTATATGAAGCACTTGCCATAGCAGTTCATAATTTAGTGCCAGAGCAATTGCTCACAGAAGCGGATCTGCGCATGGAAGAGCGTGAAATTGCGGCTATACAGACGAAATATTTTACGAAAACGGCTGATGTAGTGGGGCATGTGCCAAATCAGCTTATACGTGAGGGAACTTTGCTTACCCAGAATATGCTTCGGAATCCGGTTATCTTTGATAACGGAGCGCAGGTAGCTATCGTGGCAAAGATGAATGGTATCTTTGCCAAAATGGATGGCATAGCTTTGCAGCATGGGCGGGTAGGTGCGGTGATTCGTGTGCGTAATGTGAAGTCAGGTAAAATATTGCAGGCACGAGTCGTAGATACTGCGACGGTAGAGGTTTTGCAGAGTGATGCGGGGTGAAGAGATATGAACTGGATAGTAAAAGGCGTGGTGCTCTTATGCTTTGTGAGCTTGGTGACAGTATGGGGACCGACAGAGGCCTTTGCGCAGTCGTTGTGGCTTTATGATGGAGGATCTTCTTCAAATATCTTTGCGGATCGTAAGGCTTCGAAGGTTGGTGATATTCTTACAATTGTTATCAATGAATCGACTACAGCGACAGCGACGAAGTCGAATACGAATTCAAAGTCTGGTAGTCAGACTCTAAATGCTGGTACGGGGATTTTTGATTTTCTGGTAGCCGCCTCGGCAAGTGGCTCAGACAGCTTTAAGGCCACAGGGGCCGCGAAGGATGCGAATGCAGTTACTGGTAAGCTGACTGTGACCGTTACCGAGGTACAGCCAAACGGCAATATGGTGGTTGAAGGGACCCAGTCTATTTGGCAGAATCGTGATGAACATAAAATTACGCTCAAGGGTGTAGTGCGTCAGGATGATGTATCAGCCAAAAATACAGTGTCGTCTTCATTGGTTGCCAATGCTACACTGAAATTTGATGGTAAGGGCCCTCTCAATGCCAAGCAGAGACAGGGAATCCTCACGCAGATCTTCAATATTCTTTTTTAAGACTGCGTATTTGGAGGGTATGGATATGAAAAAAATCACAGCGTTCCTGGCGGTTTTACTGTGCCTGCTTTTGGCAGGTACTGCTTTTGCGGAATCCGCCACTACGCGTATTAAGGATATTGCGAAAGTGCAGGGAGTACGTTCAAACCAACTTGTAGGTTACGGGCTGGTTGTAGGACTCAATGGCACAGGCGATTCGAATAAAACAATAGAGACATTACAATCCATAGGGAATATGTTGAAGTCCTTTGGCGTGGCCATTGATACGACGTCCCTGAAACCGAAGAATGTGGCGGCTGTTCTTGTTACGGCGACACTGCCGCCGTTCGTGCGTGAGGGAGATACCATAGACACTACGATATCTTCTATTGGTGATGCGAAGAGCATTCAGGGCGGGACATTAGTTCAAACACCTTTGAAGGCTGGTAATGGCACGGTCTACGCAGTTGCACAAGGGGCTGTATCGACAGGCGGTTTCACGGCAGGTCAGGGGGGGAGTTCGGCGCAAAAGAATTTCCCTACAGTCGGTACGACGCCAAACGGTGCAATTGTCGAGCATAACGTCGAGGATGAGATCGGTACAGATGGAGCGTTATCCCTTTCGTTATCGAAGCCCGATTTTACGACAGCTTCCCGTATTGCGCAGGCGATTAATTCACAATTTGGCAGTATAGCCAAGGCATCGAATCCGGGACGTATCGATTTGACGGTACCGTCTTTTTATCGGGGGAATATCGTAGGTTTCGTATCCAGTCTGGAAGAGCTTTCTGTGACACCCGACAATGCTGCGAAGGTTGTGGTGAATGAGCGTACGGGCACTATCGTCATGGGTGGAAATGTTTCTGTCGATGATGTGGCTATTGCGCAGGGCGGACTTTCAATCAGTATTCAGAAGGATACGGATGTAAGCCAGCCGGCACCGTTCAGCTATGGAAGTACGATTGTTACCAAGAATACGGCTGTGAATGTAAAAGAGGATAAGGCAAATACGATTGTGCTGCCAGCTACGGCAAATATCAGTGATATCGTAGGTGCACTCAATGCGGTAGGGGCAACACCGCGGGATATCATATCCATACTGCAGGCTATAAAAGCATCTGGGGCCTTGCACGCAGATTTGGAAATCATTTAGGGAGGTGATCTTATGCAGATGGATGCAATTAATGCAGCCGCACAGTCGACTGCAGGACAAACCTCCTATGATAACGCAAAAGTGGCAGCTGACGCTGCACAGTTTGCTGATGTGCTGAAGAAGGCACAGACAAATTTAAATGATGTACAGGGAGCGTCCGGAACGGTGTCTGCAGAGAAATCTGCGGCACAGGATAAGAAGCTTCGGGAGGTCTGCACAGGTTTTGAGGAAATGTTCATGGATATGATGTATAAGCAGATGCGGGAAACCGTTCCCAAGGACAGCCTTTTTGGTGAGTCAAATGCGGATAACATTTTGGAATCTATGAGGGATTCTGCAGTTATGAAACAGGCAGCGGCTTCTGGCGGAGTTGGCCTTGCCGATATGCTTTATCGACAGATGAAGCAGCAAAGCGGAGCCGCTATACAGGGAGCCAAGAAATGAAGAAAGCCTTCCCCTTTATGAAGGGGGAGGGCTTTTTCTTACACAGGAGGTTTTCATGTCCATCATGTATACTGGTATATTATTAGGGGGAAAATAGAGATGAGGTTGATTTTTCGCAGAGCCGTGGTGGCAACGTTTATTTTTATATTTGTACTGCAGGCAGCAGCTATGGCTGCTACGCAGACTGGAAGCCTTATGGGAATCCGTTTTCATGGGAATGAAATACGGGACCGTATTGTTTTTGATTTGAGCGGTTCGCCACAATATACGGTGACCAAATCGGAGGATGGAAAAGAAATTGTCATTGAGTTTGCTGATACAGCAGCCTCAATAGCCAGTCGGCCAGATATCAAAAGCGATATGATCCGGCAGGTATCGTTTGCTTCTGTCGGAAATAAACTGCGTGTGACGATTTCGCTTAATGGGGCTGCTGCATATACAGTGCAAAAGTTGGCGAATCCTGCGCGTGTCTTTATTGATATCCCTAAGGAATATGAGCGTGTGACAAGTGAGGATGCGGCACCAGGACTCAAACATACGACATATATCCGTAAGGATGGCCGGGGGATGCTTACGGCACATCTGTTAGAAATCGACCGCAGCCGTTATAAATTGCAGCCGGCGCTTGCCAATGGAGAAATACTTGGCTGTGAAAAGGTCAGCGGCATTTCAGATGATACAGGTGCGGTGGCAGCGATCAACGCTTCTTACTTTGCTCCGGATGGTGAGATTATCGGTATTACCAAGATCGATGGAACCATAGTGAGTACGACCTATTTTACACGTACTGGTTTTGCAGTTTTCCCGGATGGTACGGCTGCTATCGGAAGTTTTGGCTATAACGGTACGGTCACGATAGGTAAGGTTACAGTGCCTGTATCCGGCGTGGATTGTGAGCGCGGGGAAAATAACCTGATTATTTATAATCGATATTTCGATGGTACAACCGGAACAAATGCATTTGGCAGGGAATTCGTTGTGCAGGGCGGGCGCGTTACGGCAATCAATTCGGCTAATTCCGCCATACCAGTAAACGGGGTGGTTATTTCCGTGCATGGTTCATCCCGTGATGCCTTTACAGGCGTATGTGTAGGGGATAAAGTGACTATATGTGAGGATTTGGGAGAACCGTGGAATAAAGCCGATTTGCTTATGGGAGCAGGTCCGACACTTGTCAGAAGTGGAAATGTACAGGTTACAGCGCAGGAAGAACAATTCCCGGGAGATATCACAAATGGACGTGCACCACGAACGGCGCTTGGTATAATGGCGAATGGACATATTTTACTAGCGGTAGTCGATGGCAGACAGGATAACAGTATCGGTTGTACGCTTACAGAAATGGGTGAACTCATGAGGAAGTTTGGTGCGGTAGATGCGATGAATTTTGATGGGGGAGGTTCCAGTGAGATGGTTCTTGGCGGACGGGTGATGAATAATCCGTCCGATGGAGCGGAACGCTCTGTGGGCTGTGCTTTGATTGTGTTGAAAAAATAGCAGATTTTCTCACTTGCTATTGATGAATAATCCGTTATAATGAAGATATAACACAAAGGATGGTGGGTTATATGAAAAAAGGATTGATGATGGCAGCACTGGCAGCTATTTTATTGTTGGGCGTGCATGTGGTCCTGGCGGGTGGCAGCATGGAAGTGAGATCCAGTCTGAGCGGTGATGTGACATGGGTGGCTGCTGTAGGAACACAGGTTTCTGAAGGAAGCGAGCTTATGCGTATAGCAACGCTCACAGGTGAAGCTGTTGCAGCACGTGCTGCAGAGAACGGCATTGTATTGGAGGTTTTGGTCAAACCAGGTGATAAGGTGTTTGCTGGTGAGGCCGTTGCCCGTATAGCAAAATAAAATAAACAATGAGGTGAAGTTTTTGCATAAATTTATGATTCGAGTCGCAGCTATAGTTCTGGGAATGTTGCTTTTGGCTATGCAGGCAGTGTGGGCCATGCCGGAAACTATGGGTACGGACGAGCTTTATCCGGGTATGACGGGTAAAGTATATACGGTGGTAGACAGCTCTGGGGAAATTGTTTCCTTTGATGCAGACGTTATTGGCGTTATTGATAATGGCAAAGGAGCTTCCAGGCTTATAATGGCAAAGGCTTCAGGGCCGGTGGTTGAAGGTGCTGGCGGCGTACTGCAGGGGATGAGCGGGAGCCCCGTTTATATTGATGGAAAGCTTGTCGGAGCGCTTTCAGCAGGTATCAAGGAAATGGATCCATACACATTTTTTATTACCCCGATTGCGGATATGCTGGGGATTTGGAACTTGCCGGACAGTAAAAACCGTACGCATCTGCAGGTAGTGAATATCAAACAGGCGGCTGAATTACGTGATAAGGTCAGAGCAGAACTGACTAAGACAGAGGCAGCGAAGGCACAGAAAATTGCTCCTGCTGCTGGGAATGTGACATCGCAGGAAACGGTTCATGCAGCAGACAGCCAAGATAAAAAAGAGACTTCTAAAAAAGAAACGAAGGCATTATTATATATCTCCGGATTTGGTAGTGCAGGGCGGGATTTTCTGCAGAAACAGCTCATGCCGCTTGGAATAGGGAAATTGGGCGATGACATAGGATTTGGCGGAACTCCAGGTTATACTGTGGATTATAATGCAAATCTCCAACCGGGAAGCCCGGTTGGTGTCGCCTTGGTATATGGCGATTTTTCTGTGGGAGCTACGGGTACGGTTACAGCTGTGGATGGAAAACGTATCCTGGCTTTCGGGCATCCTTTTCTGCATAAGGGGAATGTAAATTATTTTATGACAGATGCTGATGTTATAGGTACGGTCAGCGGTCAGAGCACGGGTATGAAAATTGCTACGGTAGGACATATTATTGGCCGGATCAGTCAGGATCGCGAGACGGGTATCGCAGGCGAATTGGGTGTGTTCCCATCGGTTGTACCCATAAAAGTAATGGTAGAGAACCATACATTGGCACAGGAGGGCAGCTATTCCGCCCAGATTGCCTATGATGAAGATTTTTTGCCGGCACTTACCGCGGGTGTGGCTTATGCGGCTCTGAACAAGACTTCGGATAATTTGGGCGAGAGTACGGCTAAAGTACATTTTGTGATTGATACGAATGCAGTCCAGGGGGGGAAAATAGAACGGAGCAACATGTTTTACAATACTTCGGACGTTGGGCAAATGGCTATGGGAGAGATAGCCCAGGCGATGGATCTTATTTGCAGTAATACCGATAGAGAATCGGACATTGTTGATGTCAAGGTGGATATTGATGTGGATGGTGGCCGTCAGACAGCCTCGATTATTTCGGCAATTCCCGACAAGACGAAAGTAAAGCCGGGAGAAATTGTAAATTTTAAGACGACTATCAAGCCTTACAGGCGCGATAAGGAGACTTTACTGATTCCTTTTACAGTGCCCCAAAAGCAGCGAGAGGGAATCATGCACCTTGATGTGCATGGAGGTGGCCTTATCCCGGTAGCGCAGATACTTATGGCTCAGCAGGCTGCAGCAGCTGGAATAAATATGGGTGCAGAACAGGATAAGGTACAGACGACAGAGCAGAAGATTAAAGACTTTATGTCTGCGGATATGAACAATGAAATTGTCATTGAACCGTCAGCGTCACCGCCGGCTATGAGTGAGATTGAGCAGAAGGATGCTATGAAAATGGCGATAAAACAATCGGAGGAAATGGCAAAGACGGCGGATAACCCGGTAGAGCTTGGCAAAAACGACAAGAAGCAGCCGGTACAACCGCCTAAGACCAAGTTTGCAGCGAAGTATATCATTGATAATGTAGTCCATGCAGCTTTGCAAATTTCCAGGAAATAAGAAGTTTTACTAGGGATGAATAGTAGAGACAAGGATGACGGTTATGATGAAAAGGAGAGCCACCGAAGAAGAACTAACAATTGTCAGGCAAGCTATGCGGCAGGAGAAAAAAGTGCGGTCGTATCGTCGATATCAGGCTTTATACTTATTTCTTTCCGGGAAAACAGGACGAGAGGCAGCGGAGATTTCCGGACTTACGTCTGTCACGGTGAGCAATATATATCGTGCGTATGAGAAGATAGGGATTGAGGCTTTGCGGGATAAGGAAATACCGGGGCGTCCTTCGAGGATGAGTCATGGACAGCAGGAAGAACTCAGAAGGGAACTTGCCAATTGGGAAAAGGGCTATAGCCTGCAAATGGTCGTTTCATATATTCACGAAAAATATGGGCTGACGTATACAGTCCGTGGGGTACGAATGCTTTTAGACCGTTTAAAAATCAATAATTGAAAAAACAGGAGCATTGCATGTCGAAGAGACGTATGCAATGCTCCTGTCTTTTTTGGTGAGGTTATTCTACCAGTACTACCGCACATACCTTCAAAAAGTCGTAGTGCTGAATAGCGGCTATAATTTTGTCTCCATCATCTTTACTGATTACAGGATTGCGATGGAAATCGGTCAAGGCAACACCTCGAATAACGAGAGGATTACTGCCTGCGACTTTGGAAATAGAACTGTCATTGATGTCCTTGACATAGGAAGTCAGACCGTTGCGAATCATATTTTGGTTTGCTACATTTTGCGAACTATATATGGTACGGCCTGAAGTATCGATGACATTGGGGGCCATGGCACGTTCAAGGCCAAGACTGCGACAGTCAATGACAAGTCCACTGTAGGCATCTTTTGGTATGACTGCAGGCACAGCAGCGGTAGCCCCAGTAGCCGTTGGCACAGTTGCTGTTGTGCCTGCAGTTGAATTCATAACAGGTGCAGCTGGTGCGGGAAGCGGCAAATCTTCTTCATCACTGGTTTGTTGCCAGAGAGCAGCAGAGAGACTGTTTTTTCCGAAAAGAGGCATGCTGAGTGTTACCTGATAGTTGCTGTCATCCAGTATTTCCTCATCTATTATGCGGGCATTACGAATTATGCCTGCAACCGCAGTCTTAATCGTATCTTTTTTTACTGTGAGCTGTGCAACCGTTGTATGGTTTTCAACCTCTACGCCGTAAACAATGCTGGCCAGGTTGCGGTAAGCGTCAACAACGGCGGCACGGCGGGCAAGGGCATTCGCTTGTCCCGGCTTGATGGCATATTCAGGAGCACTGCCGACACCGATGGCGGTGATCATATTGCTGTTCCAGTCAACGCCGATAGCGGAACAAACGGGAGAAAAAGCGATACAAAGCCATGAAGCAAGGCATAAAGAAATAAATAGATTTCTGGTATGCAGAGCGAAGTGCATAAAATCATCCTCTTTCTGAAATTGTTTTTTGGTTTTCCTGATAAGTAAGATCTATAGTATTGGAGGTCATTTTTGTAATGGTTGCAGAGGCATCAAGATTTTGCATAAGAAAGCCTGCCAGTCCATCGTTTTCACCCTTGAAATCCATAGTAAGTACAGCATCTCCATCTGCGAAGCTTTTAATAGCGATATTTTGTACGCCACAGGCATAATTTAGATAATTTTCCAAGGAGGATACCTGTTGGAAAGTCTTGAGTTTATGCAGATAAAGCGTATAAGTCTTTGTTTGGCATATGGCTGTACTGCGCAACTTTGCCACGATATCAATTCCGGCTTTTTTTCCGTTTTTGCAGGCAGCCTCTCGTTCTGCCATCAATCGGGAAAGCTCCAGACCGGTTTCCTGATATTGTTCGGACCATACAGTCTCACCAGTATCACATTTTACTAAGTTTATATTAAGAATAATGCAGCTTGAGAAAAAAGGAATATTCTCCTGCAGGTTTACGGGTATGTTTTGTGAAGTTATGTCCCCTGTAATCATATAATCCAGTTGCAATGACTGCCCAAGAACCGAAGCTGCTGGGGGATTATCAGGAACCGTGTTTTTACGGAAAGGGCGAATTCTGTGGCTGGTCGTCTGGGGCAGATTAAGAATGTGGGGAAAACCGGCAGAGAAGAGAGCATCTGCAATCGTTTCTGTTGCGGCGGCCGCAATAGATGACGCGGCTGAAATTTTGCCTGCCTTATCGTTGATGCAAAGTGCAAGTCGGAGGGTACTGCTGCCTGAATGTGCAGCAGTACCTGAAGCATAGTCGTTTTCGGATGGAGCCGGCAATATAGTGACTTTTGTACGTACGGTATAAAATGAACCATTCCAATGGCTTTCAAGTAATACATAATTCCGGATAAATCCCTTACGATAGGCATGGATGCGGTCCTGAGCCACAATATCATTGATGGTATAGGTATCTGACTCAATGCGGATACCTTCTGCTGATTCTAATGCCTGACGAAAAGAGTCCTGTATAGCTGCCTGCTCGGTCGGTCCTTTACCGGAAGAAATGTACTCTTCAGCAGCTGCTTTTGAGGAAAAAATGAAAAAGCTGAAAAACAGAAGACTCAGGCATAAAACAATATGAGATTTCATTACTTTCGGATTGCTATATCGCCAATGTGGACATTTTCTGCTGACCCGCGCAGGACCGTGCCGGAGGCCAGGTTATCTTCTACGTTTTCAATGAGTATCTGACAAAGGAAGTTACGTTGCCTGCCTAAGACAATACCGGTGACGGGATGGCGTATTAAAGCACCTTCCTTGCAGACTATAAAAATCTGTCCTGGCGATATCTTGTCCTTGGCACCTTTGTCCAGATAAATGGTACTGTGGTCTACATTGGCAATATGTACCTCCAGATCCGGTATATTCAGTCTGGATTGAATGGTCTGGGAAATATTGTTCGTGATTTTTTGGATTGCAGTATTGGTATCCTGCGAGGTGGTCATCCAGATTTTTTTGCCGTTTTGTTTTATGAGGGTCTTTTTTATGGAAGACACAGATGTATCTGCTACAATAATTTTACCGGAGGTAGTATCTAAAAGTTTCCAAAATATAGTGAACTGTGCGGCTGGTGATCGCTGGTTTTTTTGTAAGGTATTTTGTACACTTAGGATCGTACCTGTCAGGAGATAATCTATCCCATCCATGTGGCCGGTAACGGCAGCATTGTTTTGTGAGATAAGTCCGGTACGGCCTAAGCTTTGTTCGTTCAGCATTTCCTTTATGTTGCTGCGGTCTACAAGAGTGATACCGGGACTTTCTGATAATTTACTTATAAGATCGTTTGTGAAAAGCTGTTCCAACTCACGATGTCCGGAATCATTCTTAAAGGCGATAATGCTGATAGATTTTTGCTGTGCAGCCACACACACAGGAGATAAAGAAAAAAATAAATTTATAAATAAAATTGATGTGAAAAGATAAAAAAGGCTTTTTTGATAATGATAAAAATTCATTTCTCATAGATCCTCTCCCCTTTCCATAGGATTTTAACAAAAAATAATTTGTATATTATAAAATGATATATATATAGAAAATTATTTTTTGCATATGAATCAATTCAATTTGATTATTTTATGTGTATATTCCTGCTATTGAATTAAATTAAAAATATTTAATTCAATTCGTATTCTATATGAATTTATATTTTTTGTAAAGTAAATATGGATAAAAGAGTAAAAATTTCCTATAAAAACATATAAAATTAAAAATATTATTTTCTGCTATTTAAGTAAGATGTTATAAATAATATGCAAACATATGCAAACGCTGGTTGGGAGCGGAACAATGCTCTATTTGAGAACATGAGAAGAAACTATTGCATATGTGGTGAACATGCTGTACAATATTAATCAATCAATTGATTAATATTGCATTTTTATAAAATGAGGAGAATGTGTTGTGGAACAGGAAAATAAAGAACGGCTTTTGAAAGCTGCTACCGGGTTGTTTGCCGAGGCAGGCTACGATAAAGTATCAATTCGTCAGATTGCCGATAAAGCAGGGGCTAACAGTGCGATGATTTCCTATTATTTTGGCAGTAAGGAAAAGCTGTATAGAGAAGTTGTCATGGAACAGGTAAGGGGGCTGGATCACTTTTTAAGGCCGGCCATCAGAAAGCTGGCTCCGGAAAAAATTTTGGAATGTTACGCTTTGACGCTGCAGGCAATCCATGCAGAACATCCAGCCATGGCCAAATTTGTCAGCCGTGAGATCGTTCAGCCGTCGCCGTCTATGAAATGGTTTATTCGCGAGAAGCTGCAGGCCGTATATGAAATATTGGCAGAAGCAATTGCCTGCGGCATTGCACAGGGAAAATTTCGTGAAGATTTGGAGATACGGTCCACCGTCATTTTATGGGCAGGAATGGTGAATTTTTACTATCTGGCATACAATATACATTCGAAACTTGATGAGGTGTCGGCAGGAAAAATTGTGGATAAAGATTACATAGCGCAGGCGTTGCGTATTTTCCTCGCGGGAATTGAAAGGAGATGATCGGGTTGAAAAGGAAACTGGGAGCAGGTATACTTTTTATTTTGTTGTTTGCCTTTACGCTGGCAGCCTGGCATGCATATCGTGAACA
The DNA here is from genome assembly GCA_002319795.1 of Megamonas sp. UBA1796. GTDB lineage: Bacteria > Bacillota > Negativicutes > Selenomonadales > Selenomonadaceae > UBA1796. The sequence continues at coordinate 63,234 of DCFU01000046.1, read as the reverse complement.
ACAGCAAAGTGCAAGGGCTCTTACAGGGACAGTTGAAGTCACGAAGGCAGATGTCACGGCAAAAGCAAGCGGTTATATTAAAAGACTCTGTATCAGGGAAGGAGATGCTGTGCATAAGGGGGATAAGGCAGCAGAGCTTGAGCGCAAGGACCTGGAAGCTGCTCTGCTGCGGGATGTTTCGACTCGGGCAAAGGCAGGGACAAAGCTTCAGGAACTCCAAAATGGTGCCCGTTTGCAGGAGCTCGCGCAGGCAGCGGCGGAAACCGCTGCAAAAAAAACGGCTGCGGATAAAACAGAACGTGATTTTATAAGGGCAGCAGCACTTTATGCGGATGGGGCTGTGGCCAGATCATTTTATGATGATGCGGCGGCCGCCAGAGATACAGCATCGGCACAACTCAAAAAGGCACAGGAACAGGAAGCACTGCTATGTGCAGGTACGCGTGAGGAGGAACTTCAGTCTGCGCGTGAGGAATTAGGACGGAGCCAGGCTGTAGTTGATATGTCTGAGGCTGCGGTAGCAGATCTTACCGTCCAAAGTCCGCTTGACGGTGTTGTGCTGACCAAAAACTATGAAGAGGGGGAATATGTCACAGCGGGTATCCCCATTGCAACGATTGCAGATCTTTCTGACTGCTGGGTCCGTGTCTATGTTTCTCCGGCTGAGCTGGCGAAAATAAAAGTCGGCAGTACAGCCAGGGTTATGGTTGATGGGATGCCGGAACGCAGCTTTACGGGATGTATACGTGAAATCAGTGATAAGGCGGAATATACTCCGCGCCAGAGTATAACTAAAAATGAGCGTGCGAATCTCGTCTTTGGCGTCAAGGTGGGAATAGATAACGGCGAAGGCATTATGAAGCCGGGTATGCCAGCGGATGTGATTTTTGATGAATAAAAATGATACGGTAATTGAAACCCGGGAACTTACGTGCCGCTTCGGAAATTTCACGGCGGTCGATAAGCTGAATCTTCAGGTGCAGCGTGGTTCTATCTATGGATTTATCGGATCCAATGGTTCGGGAAAGTCTACAACAATCCGCATGCTTTGTGGCTTGCTGCGGCCGACAAGCGGACAGGCATTTGTGCTGGGCTATGATACAGCTGCTGACGCGGAACGGATAAAGCAGCGTATTGGCTATATGTCGCAGAGATTCAGTTTGTATTATGATCTGACGTGTGTGGAAAACCTCTCTTTTTATGCGGGACTCTATGGTCTTTCCGGGCAGATAAAGAAAAGACGCATTGAAGAAATATTTTCCCGTATGCAGCTGGAAGAAAAACGCCAGGTGCTTGCTGGAAGCATGTCGGGCGGACAACGCCAAAGGCTGGCACTTGGATGTGCCATTCTGCATCGTCCGGAGTTGCTCATTTTGGATGAACCGACTTCGGCTGTAGACCCGACCTCGCGGCGCATGTTTTGGAATTTGTTGGCAGAGTTGACGCAAGAACATACAACAATTCTCGTGACTACGCATTTCATGGATGAAGCGGAGCATTGTGATGCTGTAGGCTTCCTGAAAGCAGGGAGGATGCTTGCCGGTGGCTCACCACAGGAACTAAAGAAGGGACTGCCGGCACAGCTCATTACACTCGACTATGGCACCACCAAAGAGGCGCAACAGGCGCTGTTGTCATCGGGCATGTCTTACCTGGATGCGTATGTGTTTGGACAGAAATTTCATGTGCTGGTGGTGCCTGAATGCGTGTTTCCGTCAGCATTATGCTATATGCCTGCGGAAATCACGATGGAGGATGTCTTTATCTATTATGATAAGCAACAAGGGGGAAAAGACATATGACCAGACTGAAGGCGATACTCATTAAGGAATTCATTCAAATGCGGCGTGATCCGGTGACGCTTGTTATCATGTTTTTTCTGCCAATGGTGCAGTTGCTGATCTTTGGTTTTGCTATCCATACGGATATCAAACACCAGCCAACGGTGGTATTTGATGCGTCAATGACGCAGGAAAGCCGTGAACTGCTCCAGAATTTTACTTCAAGTGGATATTTCGATATCCGCTACAGTGCAGAAAGTTTTCAGGAGGTAGATTCACTTGTTGACAGCGGCAAAGTAAAGGTGGGCATTATACTGCCGCCGGATTTGGTATCCAATCTCAAGCATGAGCATGCGACGCCTATTCAGGTGATTGTCGATGCTTCAGATTCCACAGCCGCCTCCTCGGCAATTGCTGCTGCGGAATCTATAGGGCAGCTCCGGTCACGTGAGGTGCTGTTGAAAAAGCATGCGCTGCCAGAGGAGAGTACACAGCTTTATGATGTACGTGTACGTGCTTGGTATAATCCTGATTTTATTACGGCCTGGTATATGTTGCCGGGCATTATGGGAGTCATACTTACGATGACCATGGTTATGATCACTGCTATGGCCATTGTTCGTGAACGTGAACAAGGTACACTCGAACAGCTTTTGGTTACGCCTCTTAAGACATGGGAACTCCTGCTGGGGAAAATCATACCATATATTCTTGTGGGTTATGTGCAGACAACGGTATCGCTGCTTGTAGGTATTGGAGTATTTGCGATGCCAATCCGAGGGAGCATCGTATTGTTATACGGGCTTACTACGTTCTTCATCATAGCGTCACTTACACTCGGATTGGTGATTTCTACTGTTTCGCGTACACAGATGCAGGCTATGCAGATGTCTTTCCTTGTGTTTATGCCAAGTGTGCTGCTATCCGGATTCATTTTTCCGCGGGAGGCCATGTCGACGGTTTTTTACTTGTTGAGCAGCTTGCTGCCTATGACTTATTATGTCGAGATTCTGCGAGGCATCATTCTGCGAGGCAATAGCCTGTCGGCACTTTGGGGCCAGGTGCTGGCACTTACCGTACTCATTTCTGTGAGCTTTGGGGTTGCTATGAAGAAATTTTCACGTACAATGGAATAAAATAAATGAAATGTAAATGAGATTTTTTTAGAAAAAAATTGAATTATGCTCAAAAAAATAGTAAACTAGTATTTACTATTGTACATAAGCTTGCTACAATCGAAAGGGAAGAAAAATATTAGAAATTTGAATGAATGAAGGAGCCTGAAGATGCTGGTTCGGTGCTTGGAAAAAATTGGTGCGTTTGTTTTAGATTTTTTAGAATATGTCGGTGAGGTTATGCTGCTGACAGTAGAAACATTCCATCAGCTCAGGCGGCTGCCTCGCATGCGCCATGTATTGACGCAGATGTCACATTTGGGGGTCGATTCCTTGTCTATTGTGACGCTGACTATGCTTTTCACAGGCATGGTCATGACCCTGCAGATTGGTCATGAATTTGTGCGTTTTGGTGCACAGTCAACGATTGGCGGTGTGATTACGATTGCTATCGGGCGGGAGCTCGGTCCTGTGCTGGTAGGAGTTGTCTGTGCAGGGCGCGTGGGCTCGGCTATTACGGCTGAGATCAGTACGATGAAGGTGACAGAACAGATTGATGCACTGCGTGTTATGGCGACGAACCCGATCGGTTACCTCATTGTGCCGCGCATGCTGGCCTGTGTGGTAATGATACCGCTGCTTACGGTATTTGGCGACGCAGTTGGTGTAGTGGGTGGATGGATTATCGCTACACAGTATACGGGGATCACCTCGCATCTTTATCTGGACTCAATTGATATGTTCGTCATAACGCATGATATTACGGGCGGCCTTGTGAAAGCAGCATTTTTCGGGGTAATTATTGCAGTGCTGGGGTGTTATTATGGTCTACATGCGCCGGATGGGGCGGAGGGCGTTGGAAAAGCAACAACACGTTCCGTGGTAGCGGCTATCGTTGTTATTTTTATGGCAAATTGTTTTTTGTCGATAATACTTTATCGATGAGGTAAGAGTATGATAAAATTAGTTGATGTAAACAAATCCTTTAAGGGTAAGCAGATGTTGAAGCATATCAATTTGGAAGTAAGAGAGGGTGAGACGTTGGTCATTATCGGCGGCAGCGGCATGGGCAAGAGCACGCTGCTGCGTCTCATGATCGGACTTATCCGGCCGACAAGCGGTGAAATATGGATTGGTGATAAGGAAATCTCACGTATGCCGGAAGACGAGCTCGATAAGGTACGTCTGCATATGGGTATGGTTTTTCAGTATTCTGCGTTATTTGATTCGATGAGTGTAGGTGAGAATGTGGCTTTCGGGCTGCGGGAGCATACGGATTATTCAGAGGATAAAATTTGGGCTTTAGTGAGGGAGAAACTTGCTATGGTCGGATTGACTGGAATCGAGGAGCGTATGCCGAATGAACTTTCGGGCGGGATGAAGAAACGTGTCAGCCTGGCGAGGGCAATCGCCTTCAGTCCGGAAATCGTTTTTTATGATGAACCGAGCTCAGGCCTTGATCCAATCATGACGGATAAGATCAATGAGCTTATTATGCAGACCCAGAAAAATTTGCACGTGACTTCTGTTGTTGTCACGCATGATATGACGAGTGCCTGTTATATCGCGGATCGCATTGCTATGGTATATGAGGGAGAGATCATCGCGTTGGAGACGGTGAAGGACTTCAGGAGACTGCAGGATCCCCGTATACGGGCTTTCTTCAGGAGTATGCATACGGGGAAAGAGGAGGCTGAAGGATGACAACAGAGGCGAAGGTTGGTGCGTTTACTATCATTGGGCTGGCTCTGCTTGGCTTCATTTTGGTACATTTAAGCGGATTTAAATTGGGTGGGGATAAAGACTATACGATATATGTCGGTTTTAGTCAGGTGTTGGGGCTTTCAGCTGGTTCAGAAGTGCGTTTTGTGGGGGTACCGGCCGGAGAGGTTGAGAATATCGAGCCTGAAGGCATGGGGGCGCGTGTCAAACTTAAGATTAAGCCGAAAATAAAGATACCACGGGACGCAAAGATCACAATTAGCTTAAGTGGCCTTATGGGCGAAAAGCTGGTGAGTATTTCGCCAGTGAGCGAAACAAAGGATTACCTTCAGGATGGAGACTATGTCATTGGTATGGATGAGCAGGGAATGGACTCTATGATAGAGGGACTGAACAAAGCTGTCGTACAGGTGCAGACACTGCTGTCCTCAATGAATGAGGTTATAGGTAATCCGGAGCTTAAGGGCTCTGTTGTGGATATGGCTTTGAACATGCGTGATGTTACGGCAAACCTGAAGAGTATGACGGCAGCCTTTTCCCGTATGGCTGTGGATAATGAGAGTGATGTACGCAGGATGGCGCAAAATATGGCGCAGATGACTGCAAGTCTTATGCAGGCAGCAGATACCATCGACAATATGATGCAGGACTTTTCGGGAGACGGACAGACTGCCGCAAATCTTAAGGTGGCGGTTGGGAATCTTGCCAGTGCAAGCCAGCGCATTGAGCATATGGCTTCCAGTTTGGAAGGCGTCGTAACGGATCCACAGACGGCGGCGGATCTCAAGGCAACACTGCATAATGCGCGTCAGGTTTCGGAACGTGCCAACAGCATGCTGCACGGTATCGATAGTATACATGTGGAGACTGGTATGGAGGGACTTTATAGCGGTAAAAATGACAAGTGGATGACGAATTTTGATATGCGTGTTTATACAGATCCCAACAGTTTTTTGCTGTTAGGGCTCGATGATATTGGTGAAACCAATAAGTTCAATGGACAAATCGGTGTCCGGCAGGGAAACATCATCGGGCGTGCAGGAGCTGTGGATAGTAAGCCGGGCATTGGGTTGGATGCACTTGCGGGAGATAAATGGAAATTTTCCGTGGATGCTTATGATATGAATCATGCAACGATGAAGCTTCGGGCACAATATCAACTCAGTACAGATACTTATATTGTTGGGCAGATGGATGAAGTGAATCGGCGTGACCAAAGAGCTTCTTATATAGGCATCCGCCGCACTTTTTAATATAGACTGCAGGGAAAACCAGAAAGAATGACTGAGGAGGAATTTTAAATTGAAAATTAGAAAACGTTTTTATAAAAGACTTACTGCTATGGTGCTGGGAGGTCTCATGGCAGTTTCTTTTGCGGGAACGGTCCTGGCTGCGGATGCGGTAGATCTTACACTGGATGACAGTATCCAGATGGCGCTTGAAAATAACCGCACGATCAAACAATCTGTTACAGATGTCGATGCGGCGAAATGGACCTTGAGTGAGGCAAGGCGGAGCACCGGTCCAACGCTTACATGGAACACCTCGGCAGCGAGAATTGGCGGCAAGGCTTATGTGAGCGGCAGACAGACTACAGGCATAAATTATAATTATAATTATTCGAATACGGTGCAGGCGGAATATCCTTTATATACAGGAGGAAAACTGGAGAACACTATTAAATCCGCTGGATATGGTTTGGACACAGCGGACCTTACACTGGAAGATACGAAGCAGAGCATAAAGCTTCAGGCAACGGAGGACTATTTCAGTATTCTGCAGTACCGCAATCTTATCCAGGTGGATCAGGACGCGGTGGATACGCTTAAGGCACATCTGAATAACGTCAATGCACAGTATCGTGTGGGAACGGTTGCCAAATCGGATGTACTCGCTTCACAGGTGCAGCTGGCGAATGCACAGCAGGATCTCGTCAGCGTGCAGAATAATTATGACATCGCGGTGGCAACTTTGAATAATGTTATCGGTTTGCCGACCGATACGGTATTGAATATCCGGGATGAACTTAAATATACGAAATATGCGCTGACACTGGATAGCTGTACACAGTATGCCCTGGAACATCGCCCGGACGGGATTGCGGCGGAATACAAGGTAAAGAAGTCAGCTGCGGCGGTAAAAGTGGCTCAGGCCAATAATATGCCACAGGTGAGTGCTGTGGTTCAAAAGGCCATAGGTGGTGAAAATCCGTTTGATGATAATCATGTGAGTGCAGATACATGGAGTGCTGGCATATCCGCAAGCTGGAATGTGTTCGACAACAATGTGACGCAGGCACAGGTGCGCCAGGAAGAAGCAGCACTTCATAAAGCCCAGGAGGCGGCGTTGCAGCAGAAGGAGACGATACAGCTTGATGTACGTACAGCATATCTGAATTTGGTAGCGGCGGAAAAGAATATTCAGACGACAAGGGTTGCCGTGGATCAGGCCCAGGAGGACTATAAGATATCACAAGTCCGTTACAGTGCTGGTGTGGGTACGAATTTGGATGTCATGGATGCTGAGGAAAAGCTTACGTCTTCGCAAACCAATTATGTTAAAGCTCTATATGATTACAATACGAGTAAGGCATCCTTGGATAAGGCTATGGGTATCAAGGTAGATCTTGATGTAGCAGCATACCAGGAGGCATTGGAAGGCAAACAGGCTATGACTGCCAAAGGGACAGAGAAAACACAGCAGACGGCAGATGAAGCTGCCAAGGCATCTATGCCGGCAGAGGGACAGCAGGCCATTGCTGTAACGCCAGCTAATGCAGTGCAGCCTCCGGCAGTTACAGAAACAGAAGATGCTGTGGCTGAATCTGCTGCTGCAGCAAATGAATCCGCACAATAAGAGGGCATTGTTATGAAACGCAGAGCCATATGTATGACAATGGGAATCCTGCTGGGGACTGTTCTGATTTTCTTAGCGGGTGCCGGTTATTATATCGGGACGCAATCTTTTATGAACAAAGCGGGTATGGCGATTTCGGAAAAAGCGTCTGAGATTCTTCCTGTCCGCGTCGAGATTGACAGTATCCGTGTGGATTCCCTGCATTCGCTTACGGCGAGAGGTATAACCATTTACGATAAGCAGGATACGCGTATGGCAGAGGCTGAGTCTGCACAGGTAGACTTCAGCCTTTTTTCTGTATTTGCCAAATCTCCATTAGAAGCGGCTGATAAGGTTACGATACGGAAAGTAAATGCTTTGGTGGCAAAGCGTGCGGATGGCACATGGAATTATGAAGAACTTGTTTCGGGCAATACGACACAGAATCAATTCAAGGGCAAGGTGTGTATCGAGGATGGTACGCTCACAGGCCGCATGGATGGAAAAGAGCTTACATTCGAGAAAATGGATGGTATGCTTGACTTTGCAGCATACCCGGCCATCGGTGTAAAACTCGGATTTGTGTGCGGGGGGGCTCAGGCAAGTATAGCTGGGACGATGGGAAATAAGCGCCAGACGATTTCTATAGATGCCAGTAATCTGACATTAGAGGATTATTTGGAATTTATACCGGAAGGAATATTGCCGGATAATGTGAAGCTCATTTCCGGCAAGGTGGATAAGCTGGCTGCTGTTTTTTTGAAAACCGGGGGGGATTTGAGCTTTAACGGGCAGGCTGAGTTTCGTGAAGGGCGTGCAGATATCATGAATACGAGTGTTACGGATGTCCGGGGCTTGCTGGTGTTCAATGAGCGCGAGTTTTCTGTATTTGCGAATGCACAGGCAGAGGGACAGAAGGCTTCTGTGCATGGCAAGGTTCAATTGGATACCGGTACGCCCTATATGAATCTCATTGTTGAAGCACAGGCATTCGATCCGGGGAGTATTTTTGTGGGGGCACCTTTTCATGGTAAGGCTTCCTTTGCAATCAATCTTTTTGGCCCGGTAGACGCACCGCGGGCAGACGGAGAAATCCATGTCGCTGCCGGTAATGCCTATGGCTACGATTTTCGTAACGCTACTGCCAAAGTGCGTTATGAGGATAGCCATGTTGCGGTGCGGGATTTATCCGCAGATATATTTGGCGGGCATATCGAGGCTCAGGGGGAGTTTTCAGCCAGAGATTCCTCTTATACAGCTTATTTGAAGGCTACAGACCTGGATGCTTCATCTTTGCAGGATTTCGTGCCAGGCGTATCCGGCCGCACATCAGCAGATGTAGGAATATCCGGCATGGGCACTGACATGCAGGCACTTTGCGCTTATGGAAGTGTGTCTGCTTTAGGTGCAGCTTATGAGGGGCTTGCTGTACCACGCATGGATGCGTCTTTTTATATGGAGGGGCCGGTTATTCGGATTGATGCGCTGCATGCCACGTTGCCTGACGATGGTTCTTTGAGTATAGAAGGTACGATTATGGATAGAGAAAGAATGGATTTGGCGTTTTATGGTTCACATGTTGATTTATCACTTATGCGCAAGTTTGTGCCGCAGGCAGATATGGCAGGGTATGCAGATTTCAAAGGAAATGTGCAGGGGAATGTGTCAAACCCTGCGGTACAGGTAGAGTTTACTGCCATTGAAGGGAAACTTTTCGAGCAGCCATTTCATACGCTCCATGGCTCAGCCAGTGGCAGTCTGGATGGTGTGGGCATTGATTCTTTTACCATGGAGAATGGTGGTAAGGAGACTTGGCGGGTAAAGGGAACTGTAGGCTTGACGGGAGAGCGCAGGGTCAGCCTGCAAATTGATACAATGGGTGCACGCATGGAAGATATTGCGGCCTTGGTAGCTCCGGATCAGCCAATCACAGGCAATGTCGACAACATCCTTACGATTACGGGAACAATGGATGATCCCCATGCCATCGGGTACATTCATTTTTATCAGGGAAGCTATGGTGGTATGCTGCTTTCCGGCATGGACGGTGACTACACTGTCCGGAACAAAATTATGACGTTGCATGATTTTCATATTTATTCCCCAATGATAGATATGGATCTTAACGGTACCGTTGACGAACAGGAGAATTTAGATCTTCAGGTCGCTGCGCATCAAATCGAAGTGGAACGCTTTGGCAGTAAGTTGCCATATCCAATCAGCGGTCATGGTAAGTTTGACGGGCATATTGGCGGTACACTCAATGCGCCGCTTTTTGATGGGGCACTTTCTGCACAGCAGATCGTATTTAACGGACAGGTTATCACAAATGCCCGAGGAACTGTGCGTTATCGTGGGCATCGTGTATATATGGATTCTTTCGGCTTTGAGCAAAATGGTGGCAAATACGGCCTGACACTCTCAGCAGATACTTCGACGCTGGCTCTCGACGGGCGGCTTGATGTGCAAAATGGAGATGTGAATGCGCTCATGGCGATGTTCAATATGAAGAATGATATTCTGCAGGGGCGTTTGAGCGGCAGTATAGATCTCGGTGGCACCTTATCGGTTCCATGGGCCCATCTCAATGCTTTTATGGGCAATGGCAGTGCCAGGGGATATGATATCAATGATATTTATATGGATGCGCGTCTTGTAAATCATGTGATTACGATTGACCGTTTTGAGGGCAAACAGGGGAATGGGATGTTTGCGGCACGGGGTACGGTCGATTTAAACGGCCCGATCGATGCCCGTTTTTCGGCGAAGGACATACAGGCCGGAGCTCTTAGTGGGATAGCTGGTTCTGCTGTCAATGTGAAGGGAACGGTGAATACAGAAGCACAGTTCAGTGGTACGATTGACAATCCGTCAGCGGATATTTCACTCGATATCCTGGGAGGGGGCGTAGGGTCGTCGACATTTGATTCTCTTACAGGCTTATTTAATTTGAAAAATGGTATTATCAATGTCAATCAGCTCATGGTGCAAAAACAAGTACAGGGAAAACACTATAAGGCCAGTGCTTACGGCAGTGTGCCGCTTAAGGCCCTGACAACCAAAGAGGAAAATCCGGATGATTATGAGCAGTTTAACCTGAGCGTATCTTTGGATGAAGCGGATTTAAGCCTGCTGCCGTTTTTGTCCAAGGAAATTGACTGGGCTATCGGTGAGACCCAGGGAAGCTTGAAAATTACAGGTACGGTCGCTCATCCGCTGGTGCATGGGCAGGTAGGCTTCAAGGACGGTGCGATGAAGATCCGGGCGCTGGGGCTTCCAGTTACCGATATGAATGCGGATATCCGCTTTGAGGGTGACCGTATAAGTGTGAACGAAATATCAGGAAAAATGGGAAAGGGAAATTACAAGCTGCAGGGAGAGACACGATTTAAGGGATTACAGCTGACAGCGTATGACTTTTCCCTGAATGTTGATAAGCTCGACATGGATTGCGCTTTTTATAAAGGGCCTCTCTCAGGTACGCTGCATCTCAATGAGGGGGATTTTTTCGGGCATAAGCTGCCGAAGCTTTTTGGTGAGATATATATGGCGAATGCAACTGTCTCAATTCCTTCAATTCCTGACAGTAGTGGTGCGTTGCCGGATTTACTGCTGGATGTGGACCTGAAGCTTGGGCCAAAGGTACACTTCTATAGTCCTTTCCTTTATGATATGCAATTAGCAGGAGCAGCGCATTTTGGCGGTACGACGCACCATCCGAAAACATCAGGAACGATTTCGGTGCTGCGGGGTACAGTCAATTATCTGAAGACAAGTTTTACGATTCGTGAAGGAGAGGCCTATTTCAATCAGATTGGTTCTTTTCTTCCAAGTATTTTTTTGCGGGCGGATACGAAGCTAAGCCATACGCGTGTATATCTGGGTATCGATGGGGCTGTGGATCAAATGAATTTTCATTTGACGTCCAGCCCGGAGATGAGTGAGACTGAAATTATGCAGCTGCTGACGCTCAGAAGCGCCTATCAATCGGGACAGGGAGCAGAGTCAGATCTTTCATCGCTGCTCAATATGGGATTGCAGATGAGCTTTTTAAGTGAGGTCGAAGGAGCTATGCGCAATGTGCTGAATCTGGATGAATTCACCATAGGACGTGATACATCGACAAATGATAGAAAAAATGCGGACAATAGTGTCCGTGAGGTGTATAATGTAGAAATGGGTAAGTATATCAGTAATAAAGTCATGGTGAAGTACACACAAGGTATCGGCACGGAAACCTATCGCTATGGAGTGCAGTATGATTTTAATGACCATATCGGTTTGACTGCGTTTCGCAATCAGGACAATGCTTTTACTGTAGGGCTTGAAGCGAGATTTAAATTTTAGGAGGTGAGCGGAAGTGAAGCTTGAAGAATATTTGCAGGAACTGAATAAGGTTTTACTTTTGCGGCCGGAGCAGGAAAGAATGCTTTGGGAATCCTTTAAACAGGAACAGAATGAGGATTCGCGCCGTCTGCTCATTGAGTCCTATCAGCCATTGGTTTTTAAGAATGCCTGGCCATTCCGACATCTGGATAACATTATGGATGTTATCCAGGAAGGTACGGTCGGTCTTATTGAAGCTGTGGAAAACTACGATTTTCAGCGCGGTATAGCATTTAGCCTGTTTGCTACACACCGTATACGGGGCAGGATGCTGAACTTCCTGAAGAAAGAGGGCAATACAGAATCCGTCTGTATCGATGGCTGGCAAAACCATAATGAAGGATTGCCGCTCGGGGAACTCATTGCCGATATGTCGGCACCTGTGGCGGAGCAGGCAGAAACAAATGAGCTTGTCGGGCAGCTGCGGAATGCAATGGAAAGACTGCCGCAGAAGGAACGCCTGGTACTGGAACGCGTCTATCTAAAGAGTGAAGAAATCAAAGATGTGGCAGAGTTCCTGCATGTGAGCACAGCGCATATCTATCGTTTGCAAAAGAGCGGCATCCGCCGCGTCCGGGGCATGCTTTCAAAGTTCATGCAGTATTGGTGAGCGAATTTTGTTGAAAACAGGCCGGGTAGAGGTGGTTTTTAAAGAGAATATAAAATAATATGGGATTTTGTCTGATTTTGCAAAGATATGGCTTGCTATAAAACTGAAAATCTTTTGGAGTATATGAGTATATCATTCAAAGGAGGGTTACGTGGATGTCAGATGGTAAGAGCAGGTTCAGGAAACATGTCCGTGCTGCACGGGAGTGGCTGGGCCGTGCCGAGAATTCACTAGACAAGCAGGACGATATTCGCGGAGACCTGAATCTCATGCTGGCACAGGCTGAGCTACAGCGTGCACAGGAAACGAAGCGCTTGACCAGAAAGGAAATCTGGTTCAGACGTAGTGTGCCTTTTTTAGCAGCAGGGATTATGGTGGCAGGGTGCTTCGTTTTTTTGCAGTCAGAACGGCCTTTGGGAAAAGTTGTGCAGCCACAGGCTGCTATAGTTTCGGTACCGGTGCAGGAAGCAGAAACTGCGGTGACCGTAAAAAGGGAATTGCCGCGTTACTCACGGGAGCCTGCAGCAGAAACTGCTGTAGTGGCGGCTGACAGGGGGAACAGTTCCCAGCCTTTAGTGCCACAGACTCCTGTACAATCCTCTGAAACCGGGCCGGTTTTGGAAGTGGCACCACAGGAAGCTGCGGTGCCACAGGAACGGCCGAAAACAGGAGTACCGCCTGAAAATATGCAGAAGCTTATGCAGGCTGCGGGGCAGACGCTGCGGGCACATTGATTTTGTACATTTGGGATATTGAATTTGGGAGGTTTAACTTTTGAGCACAAAGAGATACAGATCTATTGCCTGTGCTATAGCGTTGGCAACAAGTTTTGCGATAGTTCCGGGGGGACTGGCATATGCAGAGGATTTAGGCGAGGCAGCTACAGCATCGTCAGAAGATATACAAGGAAATGATACGACACAGATGGCGGCAGACAATGCGGCGGCTTCGGCTGTTGCTAAGCCGGCGGCTGAAGCCGCCGTGAGCACTGGCACTGAACCAGCAGAGAAGACGACAGCGGAACCTGCACCAGTTGCGGCAGCTGATGCAAATGCTGATCAGAAAAAAATGGCACCGCCACCAGATCCCAAGCTGGACAGCTGGAATGCTTCCAGACCGGGAGAGAAGGAAATCAGCGATATGCTTGCCGGCTATGCGGGGCAGACGATTGTGAGTATCAACTTGGAAGGCGTAGGCAATAAGACACAGGCAACGGCTACGGCAGCTGTTGCGTCGCATCTTGGGGATAAACTGACTATAGAGGGCATCAACAAGGACAGGGAAGCAATTTATGATACAGGTTATTTCTATGATATCTATCCAAGTTTTGAGATTTTGCCGGAAGGTATTGCTATTACGTATCATGTATTGGAAAATCCTATACTTCAGTCAGTGGAAATTACCGGTAATACCGTTGAAAAGACAGAGGAGCTCAATAAGCTTATTACGGTAAAGACGGGGGAGATCGTCGACAGCAAGCTGCTGCATGAGAATATCAAAGCGATTGAAGGTCAGTACCGCAAGGATGGATATATCCTTGCGAAAATAAATGATATCAATATTGGACGTGATGGCAGGCTCGTTATCAAGATCAACGAAGGTGTGCTCGAAGGATATTCGGTCAAGGGAAACACCAAGACAAAGGATCGGGTTATCATGCGTGAAATGCGCATGAAGAAGGGGGAGCCTTTTAATGCCAAAAAAGCACGCCGCAGCATGCAGCGTGTGTATAATCTTGGTTTTTTTGAGGATGTCAATATGAAGCTGAATCCAGGAGTAGAACCAAACGCTATCGTATTGGAAATTGATGTGAAGGAAAAGCGTACGGGTAATTTCATGGTTGGGGCAGGATACAGCAGCCAGGATGGTGCAGTGGGCATGGTGGGCATCGGCGATTCGAATTTCCGGGGAACTGGTGATTCGGTGAATCTCACGTATGAATTCAGCGGCGATCAATCCGATGCACATGGATATACTTTTTCTTATCATCGCCCTTGGATTGACAGTAAGGAGACGGCGGGTACCTTCCGTATTTACAATCGTACCTACGAATATAATGATTACGATACGAGTGGAAATCTTATCGAGGACTATATGCGCAAGTACTCTGGTGCGGAGATTACTCTGAGTCGTCCGGTGAGTGAGTATTCTACGAATTTTATTACTTTACGGAATCGTAAGGATCAATATGTAAGATATGAGAGCGGCAAAGATCGCAGCGGCAGTGCTTACGAACAATGGCGCCATGATAATTTTGGCACCACGCGCAGTATTACACTCGAACATGTAACAGATACGCGTGATAATATCTATAATCCGACGAGCGGGACAAGGGTGAGCTTGACAGCTGAAACTGCTGGCTTTGGCGGTGATTTTAAATATCAGAAATATACGATTGAGGATCAGCGTTATCATAAGGTTGGGCATGCGCAGGTGCTGGCTTTGCGGGCCACGTATGGGCATGGGAATGGTTCTATTCCTGAAATGGCACAATATAAGGTTGGCGGACAGGATTCGCTGCGTGGCTACAGGGATGATCAGTTCCGCGGCAACAGTATGTATCTGGGTACTATAGAATATCGTTTCCCAATTATCAGCAAGGTACAGGGAGCACTGTTTACTGATTTTGGTGCTGCATGGAATTCAGGCTGGGCACCGGAAGGGACACATAGCAGCATTGGTGTGGGCTTACAGCTCCAGACACCACTGGGGCCGATTCGCGTCGATTATGGACACGGTTCACAGGGAAATCGTCTCCATTTCAGTGTGGGCGGCACATTCTGATTATGAAAGGGCTTATTCATAGGGTGCAGGCCCCTGTGTGTTGGTTGCTGATAGGATGTATGGTTTTGCTTTTTCAGCAGGTGGCGATGCCATCGGCTGAGGCGGCCGGTGCGCGTGTGGAGGGAATTCAGGCTTTAGTGGAGGCGGACATGAATCTGCCTCCGCTCATACAAAACCGTATGCAGGCAAGTGTAAAGACAATTTCCGAGCAGCTTTTGCTCGGGCATGCGCTTGGCGAAGTACAGACAAATAACCAGCATTATGAGGATGTTGTTCATGAAGTGTTTGATAAGGTACTTGTCGGATATTCGGTGCGCAGCGTTTCAATCCAGCCCGGCAATGAAACGCTCGTCAGAGTCGTTTTGCTCCCATGGTCAGATGTCATCCAGCGTACGGAAGTTTCTGTCGCAGTTGATGGAATGCCGCCGGAGGTGAAAGCTTTAGTGCAGCGCGACATGGAAGGTGTCGGGCTGGTTTTTTCACAGGGGCTGACGGGCTTGCCGATTGCTGCGACTGACTGGACAAATGGTGTTTTGAAACGCAGCCTGAATGATTTCATGGAAAAGCATCTGCCGGAATTTCGGGCGGATTTCGATATGGAACCCCAGGAGACAACGACAGTAAAGGTTGTGGTTTATCCGCGGCTGCCGGTTGTGAGGATTGTAGATCTCAATATGCGTTCCAGTACGGTTCCCAATATTACGTTGCTTAATCATCGCCAGCTTATGCAGGAGAAAGTCAATCTTATGATAGGTGTTCCAGTTGCTTTTATTGCACGTCATGAGGCAGAGTTGTGCCGATTGATGGAGAGCGCGCTGGATGTTACAGCAGATTTTAAGGCATATGGACTTCATACAAAAGTCGGCTTGAATGTGGGCGAAAGTATGGTTGTCATGAGCCGTTCCGATACGGATAAGTATCGGATACGGCTCCAGGGCTGGGCCGATATCGGCAGGTCCGGGGAAAATACAACGATGTTTCGTATGCATGCTGGCAAAAAACTTTCGCCGGTGGATGAGCTTTTTGTACAATCCGATTTTTATCCGCAGGATGTTTCATGGGCTTGGGCTTTGGGCTATGCAAGAGGAGTGGATCCGGGGACACAGCTTGCTGTGCGTTATGATATGAGGAAACAGCGTTTTGTCATCGGGGCTGAAAGAAAGCTCAGCCGCCGCTGGCTCTTGCGATATGAATATCGTTGGTCAGATCAGCGGGGTGAAGCCGCGCTTCGCTATAAAATGCATGATTTTTTGAGTTTGGAATATGTGGTTGATAAGAAGGACCGCTGGCTGCGGCTCATAGGGAATTTTTGAGAAACGGCAGATGATTTTTCTTGCGGCAGGCATCGGACTCTTGAATAACAAAAGAGAGTTTGTTATAATGAAACTGCTTTAAGCAGACTCTTGGGGTGAGCTATGGAAGCATAGCTTGCAAGTAAAGAAAACGCCCATAAGGGAAAAGGAGAAAAAAATATGGTTAAATTGCAAAAGAAACAGGTAAAAATCGTCAGTGTACTCATTGCTCTCGTATTTATTGGCAGTGTGGTTGCACTGGCGCTCACACAGTCTGGTTCAGGTATTGCCTCAGCTGCATCTTCTTCAAATGTCGGTGTTATTGATTATCGTCAGGTGATGGCACAGCATCCGGATCTTGCTTCAGCCAATACCGAAATGCAGCAGGCTGTGCAGGATGCGCAAAAGGATTTCCAAGAGAAGTCAGCCAACATGAGTGATCAGGAGAAAAGCGACTATTATCAGCAAACACAGCAGCGCCTTCAGCAGAAACAGCAGGAACTCATAGACCCTATCCAGAAGAAGGTAGAAGAAGCTGTTAAGGGTGTAGCAGATGCTAAGGGCTTATCTGTAGTTCTCGATAAGAACAGTGTGATATATGGCGGACAGGACATCACGCAGGATGTTGCCAAAAAAATTGCGAAATAAAAGGTTACCGATCATATAGGGGAAAAGTACCGAGCCAGTAACTGTGCTCGGTATTTTGTCGAAAGGAGGGTTTTGCTTGGTGGAACAAGACAAAGCAGAGCCTGTTGACACAAAAAAAGTGACGGGCAGAAAGAAAAAAATTTTTGTCGGTGCTGTTTGCGTGATTGCTCTGCTGGTGCTGGGGGCCTGGCTTTGGAAATCCTATAATGCCAAGTTCCTGCCTGCAGCAAAATCTTCTGATCTGGCTGTGATTGGTGTGGTGGACCTGCAAAGCGCGATGAAGGCGCATAGCGCTTATGCAGAGCTTAAAAAATTGTATGAGGAACGTCAATCTGCTGCGGCGGATATTGCTATGGAACGGCAGCGTTCTATGCTAAAGGCCCCAGAAGCAGAAAAAAAGCCTTTTGCGGATGTCGCGCAGCAAAAGGGGGATGCAGCTTTGGCTGCATCCCAGGCACAACTCATGGCAGGCATGCAGGCAGCGGAGCAGGCAAAACGCAAGGAAACGCAAGCAGACTATCTGGCAGCGAAGAAGGCCATAGATGATGCATATCTCAATGTGATTTTCAATATCCGACTCAAATTGGATAATGCCGATAGTATGCGATTAACGCAGGATGATGTGGATGCACTGGAAGCAAATCTTAGTGCGAAACAGAAGGAACGCGGTGAGGAACAGCGTAAACTCGATGACCGTTATGAATCTGCTATCCGGACGTATGTCAATGATGTTGGACACCGGCTGGGTGGAGATATACAGGCGGAGCGAAAGCAAACCGTAGAGCAGATCCATTCTGAAGAGATGAAGATGCAGACGGCAGCACAGGCACGCAATATTGAAGCCATGGGGAAGCAAACGGAAGAGCAGGATACACGCAGTCAGCAGATGATGGAAAAACGGGCAAATTTGCAGTCCAAGGACAAGGAAATCGAGGCGTTGGAAACGCATATATTGCGTGATATCGCTGGGAAGGCAGCAAAACTTGCTATCATGCACCATCTGACACTTATACTGGCGAATCCGTCCGTTAATCTCCAGGCTGTGGATACGGGTATGGTGCATGTTGGGGCGTGGCCGGAAAAATATGAGCTGGTGGTTCCTGTAAAAATAATGGATCTCACACAGGAGCTTATCGATGAATTGAAATAAGGAAAGGTTCCGGGGAGATATCGGAAAGAAGAGGTTAACAGAATGATTTTGAAAAAACGGGTTATATTTCTTTTGCTGGGAATTTTTGCAGTTATGCTTTTTGTAAGTGGCTGCGGAAAGGCCAATATTGGTTATTTTGATGGAGAACGTATTATGAAGGAAAGTCCCCAACTGCAATCCTTGGTAGCTGAGGGGAATGGAAAGCTGGCTGACTTGCAAAAACAGGCGGCAGATCTTTCGCAGCAAAAAGATACGATGTCAGAGGACGATTTTAAGAAAGCGCAGACAGAGCAACAAACGCAGATTTCTGCTGTTCGTCAGCAATATTCCGCCGAGCTCAAACAGAAAGTCGATGTGGCTGTAGAGGAAATAAGTAAGAACAAAAAACTCGATAGTGTAGTCGATAACGAAGGTGACCAAAAGGTCGTTATCCAGGGTGGCACGGATATTACGGACGAGGTCATACAGAAACTGCAATGATAAATATGTTGGCTATACATGTATATGAGGAAGAGTGAATATGAAGAAAACATTACGGGAAATTGCCGAGCTTGTGGGCGGCAGAGTGGCAGGCGATTCATCTATCGAGATCAGCGGTGCAACGAATATTGTCGATGCAGGGAAGCACGACCTTACCTTTGCTGTTGATCCCCATATTGAGGAAGCAGCCGGATGTTCTGCTGGGGCAGTACTGCTTCCCGATACTGTCAGTGATTTTCCCTTGCCTGCTATTTATGTGCAAGAACCGCGTGTGGCGTTTGCGAAGCTGCTGGAGCTCTTTACGCCTCCCTTGCAGATGCATGAAGGGGTGAGCAGCCAGGCATATGTAGGAAAGAATGTCAAGTTGGGGGAACATGTTACGCTTATGCCCTTTGCTGTGGTTGATGACTATGCGGAGATAGGGGCACATGCTATCTTGTATCCGCATACCTACGTAGGGCAATATGCAATCATTGGTGAGGCGAGTATCTTGTATTCGAATGTTACCGTTCGTGAACGCTGTCAGGTGGGCAGGCGGGTCATCATTCATAGTTCGACGGTTGTAGGTGCCGATGGCTTTGGCTTTACGACACAGGATGGCATACATACCAAAGTACCGCAGGTTGGTAATGTTGTTTTAGAGGATGATGTGGAGCTTGGGGCGCATGTAGGCATTGATCGTGCAACGACAGGTTCTACCGTCATCGGACATGGGACAAAAATAGATAATCTCGTACATATCGGACACAACTGCCATGTCGGAGCGCATAATCTCATCGTGGCACAAACCGGCATTTCAGGCTCGACGGTTGTCGGGGATAATGTTACCTTCGGCGGACAGGTCGGTACAGTCGGACATATCCATATAGGTGGACATTCTGTATTCGCTGCACGCAGCGGTCTTACGAATGATACGCCGGAAGGAGTGTTTTACGCAGGTTTTCCGGCGCGTCCACATCAGGAATGGCTGCGTATGGAGGCTGTGCTGAAGCATTTGCCCGAGCTAAGCAGACGTATACGGCAGCTTGAAAAAAAGCTTGAGCAATATGAAGGAAGAAAATAGTAAAGAGCTGTTGCACAGGCCTATGTGCAACAGCCCTTTTTTCACAGGAGAGTGCCTATGAGACGATTTTGTCTGATTTCGGGAGCAGTTCTTCTTTTTTTGTCAGGCAGTGTTCAGGCAGCACCCTCTGTGGGTGGGGAGACGGGCAATCTTATGACGCCCTCAGCTGATATGCTGCGGCAGGGACAGTTTCATATCGGCTGGAATGAAGAGGCCGGTCTGCATGGTATATCCGTTGGTGTTCCTGTTACAAATTGTTTGGAAATCAATTTGGGAGATTGGCAGCAGCATGGAGAACATCGTGCTGTCGAAACAGGCGTTAAGTATTCACTTCAACAGGAGGGAGTCTTTGTGCCTGGAATCGCCGTGGGAGCTGAAGATATTTCAGCAGAGAGGCGGCGCTCGTTTTATGTGGTTGCAAGCAAAACGCTGCCCTACGGTTTTCGTATACATGCAGGTGCAGGGAATGGACGTTTCCAAGGGGGATTCGCTGCATTGGAAATGCGGCTTATGCCTCGTGTGCAGCCGGGAGTTTTTCCGGACATGGCTGCATTCGCTGAGCATGTTGATGGGCATGCGTCGTATGGATTGCGATTGTCGCTGCTGCATGGAGCAAAATTCGTTTTTGGGATAGACGGGCATAGGCATTTTGCCGGTTTAAGTTATAATTTTTATTGAGGTGACAAGTTATGTCATATTATCTGGCTCTTTGGTTCAGCCGATTTTGCTGCTGTTTGCCGGGAAGACTCTGCGATACTATAGGAGAACTGTTGGGATGGGTTACCTGGCCTTTTGTGCCCGGGCGCCGCAAGAAAATGGCGGAAGAAAATATCATGTTTTGTCTAAAGGTATGTAAGAATGAGGCAGAGCGCATAGCAAAAGCCAGTTGGGTGCGTTTTGGACCGATGCTTTTCGAGGTGTTGCGGTTTCCTGTCCTTAAGAAATGTATGCATACTTATGTGGAAATCGAAGGCAGGGAGAACTTGGAAAAAGCGATAGCTCTGGGACATGGAGCTGTCATTGCAACCGCCCATAGCGGCAATTGGGAGCTTATGGGCGGAGCACTTGCGATGGCAGGATTTCCGATTGTGGGAGTAGCCATGAAACAGAAAGAAGCCGGCATGGATCGCTTTATCAATGAATATCGACGCCTTGTAGGCATGCATGTGACTTATAAGACTGGTGTGCGGGAAATGTTTCAGCTGTTGGGGAAGGGCTGGTTCATCGGGCTTATCATGGATCAGGATACGAATCGTCATGATGGTATTATACTTGATTTTTTCGGGCGGCCTACAAATTGTGTCCCGGGGCCTGCATCGCTTGCGAGATTCCGTAAGGCACCGATTTTTCCGGTTTTTATTACGCGTTTGCAGGATGGCAGACATAGGCTCATCATCCATGCGCCGCTATTTGTGGAGCAGACACAGGATAAGCATGCGGATATTATGCATGCGACACAGAGACTCAATCAAATCATTGAAGAACATATCCGTGCATATCCGGAGGAGTGGTTTTGGCTGCATGACCGCTGGAAATCGGTGCGTTGAATATGGTTAGGGATAAAAGGCTGTACGCGTAGAGCGGCAGCTTTTTTTTATGGGTAAGTGGCAGGTTATCTGATGCGGCAAAAAAACTTGCAGGAACAGAGAATGTTTTGTACAATAGACAGAGGTATTGAAGTCAGGAGGAGTTTATTTCATGCAGTACCAAACTACAATTGCGTCCGAGACATCGTATACCGGGGTCGGCCTGCATTCAGGGCTGGAAGTCCATATGCGTTTGAAGCCGGCTCCTGCGGATACGGGTATCGTGTTCATACGGACAGACTTGGAAGAACTTCCGAAAGTGGCGGCCATTTCAGCGAATGTTACTTCGACGATACGGGCGACGACAATCGAGGAGCATGGTGTCCGGGTATTTACGATAGAGCATCTGCTGTCTGCTTTACATGCACTGCGTATTGACAATTGCTTTGTTGAGATGAATGCGGAAGAGCCGCCTGTAGGAGATGGTAGTTCACTTATATTTTTTGAATTGCTTCAGGATGCGGGTATAGTTGAGTTGGCAAAGGAACGGCAGGAAATCGTCATCGATCAGGTGTATCGTATTGATGATGGTGAACGATTTGTGATGGTCCTGCCTTATGATGGTTTCCGTGTGAGCTTTACTTCGCTGAATCCACATAAGCTTATCGGTATACAATACGAGGATTTTTCGATTGATGCCGAGACCTATCGCAGGGAACTGGCGCCAGCGCGGACGATTGCATATGAAGCTGAGATTGAGGCATTGCGCCAGATGGGACTTGGTCTGGGAGGAACAATGGAAAATGTCATTATTTATAATGATAACGGTTGGCTTAATAAACTGCGTTATGAAGATGAACTGGTACGCCATAAGATGTTGGATATCATTGGGGACTTGAGGCTTACAGGATTGATACGTGGACATGTCATTGCGGTAAAATCAGGGCATGAGCTCAATACAAAGCTTGCCAGGAAAATTACAGCGGCTTTTCAGAGATAAGTCGGAGAATAAGATGATTACTTTAAGGAAGAAGGAAAACATATGATTTTGGATATAACTGAAATTCAAAAAATACTGCCACACCGTCCACCTATGTTGCTTGTAGATCGGATCATCGATATTGTGCCGTACAAGTCCGCAGTGGGAATTAAAAATATTACGATGATGGAGCCTTGTTTCCGCGGTCATTTCCCGGGGAATCCAATTATGCCGGGAGTACTTATTCTTGAAGCTATGGCCCAGGTTGGTGGGATTGCCATGTTATATCCGGAGGAGAACCGCGGCAAGATTGCACTCTTTGGTGGAATGGACAATGTGAAATTTAAGCGATTGGTTGTGCCGGGTGATCAGCTCGTAATGAAAGCTGAGCTCATACGCGTACGGGGGGATTTTGGCAGACTGCATGCAGAGGCTTTTGTTGATGAACAGTTTGCTGCACAGGGTGATTTTGTTTTTGCATTAAAAAAACAAGAAAATTTATGATTTTATGTTATAACGTAAAGAAAAATGAAGATATACTTTAGTATTTCCTGAATACGGCTGAATTTGGCATTAAATACGTTACTAAAAATCAAGCCTGGAGGGGATTATATAAATATAAGAAAGCCAAAATGAAAGTCGTACAGGCAGACTAAAGGAGTTGGAGCAGATGAGGGCAGACAACCGGGTTGTCGCGTATATACATGAAACCGCTGTCATTTATCCGGGGGCGCGCATTGCTAAGGATGTTGAGATTGGACCTTATTCGGTAATTGGAGAGAATGTTCAGATCGGTGAGGGAACAAAGATAGGACCACATGTTGTCATTACAGGATGGACAAGTATAGGAAAAAATTGCAAAATATATCAGGGAGCTTCGATTGGTGAAGAGCCGCAGGACTTAAAGTTTGCTGGTGAGAAAAGCTATGTTTTTATTGGTGATCGTACGCGTATCCGTGAGTCAGCGACAGTGCATCGTGCTACTGGCGAGGGTGAGGAAACACGCATAGGGAATGATTGTCTGCTTATGGCTTATACGCATGTGGCACATAACTGTGTTGTGGGAAATAATGTCATTATGTCAAATGCTGCGATGCTGGCTGGTCATGCGGTTGTGGAAGACAGGGCCGTCATCGGAGGCATTACCGGGGTGCATCAGTTTGTAAAGATCGGACGCAATGCAATGATTGGCGGAGCTTCGAAAATCGTGCAGGATGTTGTGCCGTATACGATTGTCGATGGGCATCCCGCTAAAGTTGTCGGGCTTAATAGTGTGGGGATTTCTCGGGCGGGGATTCCTATAGAGTCGCGCCGTAATATAAAGAAGGCATACAAGCTTTTGTATCGTTCAGGACTCAGTTTGCCGCAGGCTATTTCAATGATTGAGCAGGAGGTAGATTCCTGCGATGAAGTAGAACATTTTCTGCGTTTCCTGCGTAATGCGGAGCGTGGTATTTGCCGTGAACGTCGTGAAAGTGAATCCTGATTTCAGGTAATTACGGGCGGCCTTGCGTGGCCGCCCATATTAATGATAGATGCTTTTGGAGGTTGAAAATGGAGAAGGTTGGACTGCTTGCCGGAATTGGCAGATTGCCAGTGGAATGTGCAATGGCTGCCCGGGTAATGGGGTATGAAATTTATGCGGTAGCGTTGCTGCCGGACGTTGCACCGGAACTCAGGGAATGTACAACAGGTTATGAAACTATCAGTATTGCGCATTTAGGCAAAATCATAGAATATTTTAAGCAGAATGGCATTACCAAGGTTACCATGCTTGGCAAGGTAACGAAGGAAATCTTATTCAG
The DNA here is from genome assembly GCA_002319795.1 of Megamonas sp. UBA1796. Classification (GTDB taxonomy): domain Bacteria; phylum Bacillota; class Negativicutes; order Selenomonadales; family Selenomonadaceae; genus UBA1796. The sequence goes on along the minus strand of DCFU01000046.1, from coordinate 39,058 downwards.
TGGGCAGCATGAACAACCGGATGCATGTATGCTGCAACTTCTCGCTTCGCTGCCAGACCGCAAGGATGATACGTTGATGCTGGCTTTTGTGCATGAACTTGCCAAAGCAGGGATGCAGGCTTTTGATCAGACATCGCTTCTGCGTAAGCTTATGCCACAGCGTGGGACGCTTACGAAACGTGAGCCGACGGAAGAAGAGAAACGCGATATGATGTTTGGTTTTAAAATGGCCAGAGAAATCGGACGTCTGGATGTTGGACAGACAGCTGTCGTGAAGAATATGGCGGTTATGGCGCTGGAGGCAATTGAAGGAACTGATGCTTGTATCAGGCGCGGTGGTGCGCTTGCCCGGACTGGAGCGGTTGTGGCAAAGGTTGCGAAACCAGAACAGGATTTACGTTTCGATGTGCCGACGGTAGGATTGGCGACAATAGAGACTATGGTGGCAGTTGGTGCAACGGCCCTTGCAATTGAGGCAGGCAGAACGCTGCTCGTAGAGAAGGAAAAGGTCATTGCTCTGGCAGAGGCGAATGGCATAACGATTGCGGCTATGTAATAAAATTTATAAGGCGCGGCGGATACTGCTGAAAAAAATAGTATCCTCGCGTCTTTTTCTGCGTACAAAGGTGGAAGGGCGGGAGAAAGATGTATAAGATTATGTTTTCTGCCGGTGAAGCCTCGGGAGATTTGCACGGTGCGTGTCTTGCAAAGGCCTTGTACAGTGCAGCACCGGATGTTGAGCTCATTGGATTTGGTGGTCCCGGAATGGCAGCTGCTGGTGTGAGGCTTTGTGAGGATTTTCGTGACTATAGTGTCATGGGATTTTGGGAAGTCCTTTTAAATTTGCGGCGGATGTTTCGCTTGCGTGACAAACTTGTAGCCTTTATGCGGGCAGAAAAACCAGATTTATTGGTACTTATCGATTATCCAGACTTTAATTGGCGCCTGGCAGGATATGCAAAGAAAATGGGCGTATCCGTGTTTTCGTATATACCTCCTTCTGCCTGGGCCTGGCGCAAGGGCAGGGCAAAAACCTGTGCGACTCTTGCAGATGAGATTGTAACGATTTTTCCGTTTGATATAAAGGTATATGAGCAGGCTGGTGCGAATATTTCCTTTGTCGGGAATCCGCTTGTCGATAGTGTCAAGGCAACTATGGCGCAGGAACAGGCACGGCAATATTTTAGGATAACGGATGGTATGTATCCCATATTATTACTGCCCGGCAGCCGCAGGCAGGAGATAAGTCTGCTGCTGCCCGTGATGCTGGAGGCTGCTCGCAGTATTTTGGCGGAATTGCCGCAGGCTGTATTTTTTTTGCCTGTAGCTCCAGGCCTGGATGCTTCTATTATAGAGCATATGGCACAGGTGGCGAAGGTGCCGGTGCGGCTTACCTCAGACGCTGCCTATGATTTGATGGGGCTTGCCCAATTTGCCTTGGCTGCTTCAGGAACGGTAGTGCTGGAGGCAGCACTTATGGGATTGCCAAGTATCGTGCTGTACCGTATGTCAGGGATTACATGTTTTATTGGACGGCTGCTGGTACATGTGGAGCATTTTAGCCTGCCGAATATTTTGGCTGACCGATGTATACAGCCTGAACTTTTGCAGGATGAGGTTAATGTGCCGAATATTTTACAGGAGGCACGCCGATTCTACCAAGATGAAGCTCATGCTGCTGATGTGAAAGCGGAACTGGCCTTGGCATGCGAGAAGCTTGGGCCACCAGATGCTGCAGGGCGTGTAGCACAATGTATTCTCGCGGCTGCAAAGCGCAGCTGCGAAAAATTGAGAAGGGCATCGGGGGAAAAAGGATAATGAAGAGCTACAAGCGTTTGCTTGCTTATATGAGACCGTACCTGAAGCGCCTGGGCGTCGCTGTTATATGCATCATATTGGCGGCTGCGGCAAATCTTTACGTGCCTTGGATCATTAAAGATATGATTGATAAGGTCCTTGCTGATAAGAATATGTCAATGTTGAATATCATTGCTATCGGGATTGTTGTGGTGTTTTTTTTCCGTGGTATATTTTATTATGGGCAGGCATATCTCGTGTCTTTTATCGGCCAACGTGTTATTATAGATGTACGTGATGTGATTTATCGCAAGTTTCAGCGTATGCCGCTTGCGTATTATGACCAGCACCAGACAGGCGAAACTATGAGTTTTATTACAAATGATGTGGGAGCCTTGCAGTCTGCGTTGGTTGATAATCTAATAGAACTTGTGACGGAAGGCGCTATACTCATCGGCTCGATAGCTCTGATGCTTTATCTTGACTGGAAGCTGAGTCTGTTGACGTTGTTTACGATTCCTATCATAGCACAGGCTATGAAGGTCTTTGGCCGCAAGCTAAAGTCTGCGGGTACTGTCATCCAGGAAAGATTGGCCGATATTACGGCTTTTTTGCAGGAGAGCATATCTGCTATACGTGTTGTGAAATCCTTTACGCGTGAGGATTATGAGATTGCACGTTTCAAGGAACAGAACGAACTCAATTTCCAGGCGGCTATGAAGAATGTACAACTCTCAAGCCTGCTTACGCCGACGGTGGAGTTTTTAGCCGCGTTGGGGGTTACCGTTATTGTCTGGTTTGGCGGTTATGAGGTTGTCAACGGGGTTATGACGGCAGGTTCTTTAGTTGCATTCCTCACATATGCAGTAAATCTGGCAAATCCAGTAAAACGTCTTAGCCGTGTCTATGCGAATATTCAAAAGGCTATGGCGGCAGCAGAACGTGTATTTGAGGTACTGGACCTTGAGGAGCCTATCCGTGATAAGGAGGATGCTGTACCCTTGCCACAAATTGCTGGGCACGTAGCATTTGAGGCGGTGAGCTTTGAATATAGCAAAGGAGTTTCTGCTTTGGAGAATGTAACGCTTGAGGCAAAACCAGGACAGATGATTGCTTTTGTGGGGCCGAGTGGTGCGGGAAAATCAACGATAGCAAATCTTATTCCCCGTTTTTATGATGTTACTTCAGGGAGCATAAAGATTGATGGTGTTGATATCAGGGATGTAACGTTGCGTTCTTTGCGTGAGCAGATTGGCATCGTGCCGCAGGAAACCAATCTTTTTAGTACGGCCATTATGGAAAATATTCGTTATGGGCGGCTCGATGCAACAGATGAAGAGGTAGTCGCAGCGGCGAAATCAGCCAATGCGCATGAGTTTATTATGGAACTGCCGTATGGTTATGCTACGGCAATCGGTGAGCGTGGGATGAATCTTTCTGGTGGACAGCGTCAGCGAATTGCGATAGCACGGGCAATTCTAAAGGATCCGCGTGTGCTGATCCTGGATGAGGCAACTTCTGCTCTTGATACGGAAAGTGAAAAAATCGTACAAGCAGCTCTGGACAAGCTTATGGTAGGCCGAACCTCTTTTGTTATAGCACATCGTTTGTCAACGATATTCAATGCAGATTGTATTTTTGTCATTGAAAATGGTCATGTGAAGGAACAGGGAACGCATCAGGAGCTTTTATCGCTGGGCGGTCTTTACAGCAATCTTTACAGTATTCAATTCAATAAAGTGAAAGCTTGATTAGAAGGGGAAAAGCATGCAACTACTTTATAACATAGCGGCTGTACTGGTGGTCATACTGATCATCCCAATATTTATGGTCCGATCTGTGCGTGAAAAGGGCTTTGTTGAGCGTATAAGGCAAAGTCTTGGTTTCTTGCCCGCACATGCGTTGGAAAAGGTCGCCAAAAAAAATTGCATATGGGTACATGCAGCTTCGGTTGGAGAAATCGTAGCGACGAGCCCACTCATAAAGGAATTCCGAAAAGAGTTCCCCAAGAGTCCAATTTTGGTATCCGTGGTGACGAACAGTGGCTATGAGATGGCAAATCGTATCATTAAGGATGCAGATAGTATTATTTATTTCCCATTGGATTTACCGTGGCTTGCAGCACATATGCTGCGGCGGGTAAGGCCTCGTATATTCCTGCCGGTGGAAACGGAGCTTTGGCCGAACTTTCTGAAGGCTGCCCGGGAAATGCAGATTCCGGTCATGATGGTCAATGGGCGAATCAGTGATAAAAGCGTCAAGCAATATCATCATTTGCATAGCCTGCTGAATGATATGATTGGAACTGTTACGAAATTTGCTATGCAGTCATCCATTGATGCGCAATATATCGTACGTCTTGGTGCAGACCCGGAATTTGTGGTGGTGACGGGCAATACAAAGTTTGATCAGACATATACCAATGTGAGCTCGGAGGAAAAGCAGCAGCTTCTCCAGGAATTGGGTCTTGAGGATAACGATGGAATATTTTTGGCCGGCAGTACACATAAAGGCGAGGAAGAATATGTACTCAAGGCCTTTGAGGCTGTGCGCCGGGATTTCCCTAAAGCCAAACTGGTTATTGCACCGCGTGAGACGTTGCGTACAGATGAGGTAATCTCCATTTGCCGGCAGCATGGTTTCACCGCAAAAACTCGTACACAACTGCAAAAAGAGCCGGAGGCAGGCCATGATGCGGTCATTATCAATACAATAGGGGAACTTGGCAAGATTTATAGTGTGGGCGATGTTGTATATGTAGGCGGCAGCCTTATTCCGCATGGTGGACATAATATTCTGGAGCCTGCAGCACATGGAAAGGCAATTATTGTAGGATACAATATGTTCAATTTTAAGGATACACATGTGCTTTTTACTAAGAGAGAAGCTTGTATCACGGTCAATGATGAGGATGAACTTACACAAGAAACGCTTCGTTTGTTTCATGATAAAGAATGCCGCCATCGCATGGAAGCTGAAACACTTGCCATCGTGCGCGAGAATAAAGGGGCTTCGCGTAAATCAGCCGTTCTGCTCCATGAGGTTATTGATGCAGCAGAAGAAAAACGCATGCTGAGTGGTAAAATCAAATCTACAGAGAAGGTTGAAAATTTCCAGACGTACTTTTTTCAATTGGTACATGGAAAGGAAACGCATGGAATTCTGTTGACGATGATTAAAGCAATTCTTTATATTTTTTCTATCATTTATGGCTGGCTGGTCAATATAAAGCTTGCAGGATATAAGCTGGTCGTATTCAAGCGTAAGAAATTGGATTGCTGTGTTATAAGTCTCGGCAATATTACGGTCGGTGGTACGGGTAAGACACCAACTGCGCAATGCCTTGCCCGTGATATTTACAAGATGGGCTATCGCGTTGTTATACTGAATCGTGGATATCGTGCCAAGTGGCGCGGCGATGTGGGTATCGTATCCGATGGGCAGCACCTTCTCATGACAGCTGCGGAAGCTGGAGACGAGGCCTTCATGCTTGCCAAGCATTTGCCGGATATACCAGTGTTGATTGGCGCAGAACGTGCCCAGACAGGGCAGTATGCTATCGATCATTTTGGGGCCGAGGTAGCGATTCTGGATGATGGTTATCAGCATTGGCAGCTTATAAGAGATATGGATATCCTGCTGGTTGATGCAGTCAATGTATTTGGCAATGGATATATGCTGCCGCGGGGTACATTGCGTGAACAGGTTTCCCATGTTGACCGGGCAGATGTATGTCTCATGACGAAGGTCGATCAGGCAGTAGAAGGTTCCTGCAGATATATTCGCGATACTATGCAGAAGTATAATGCGGGGGCGCTTATAGTCGAAAGTATTCATCAGCCGCGCTGCCTTATAGATCTTTTGGACTGGTATGAAAATATATCGAGTGCGGGGATTGATATTTCGCGTATGAAGGGTATGCGTATCATGGCCGTTTCGGCCATAGGCAATCCGGCTTCCTTCGAGCAGACCCTTAGCGATATTGGTGCTATCATTATTGAAAGCTTGCGCTTTCCAGATCACCATGACTATACCATGGAGGAGATGGGCGATGCGATAGATCAGGCACAGAGACAGGGTGCAGAGGCCGTTGTGATTACAGAAAAAGATGCTGTGAAGATACCTGCAACGCATCGTGAGGTAATGCGCAAAAGTTCGCCAATACCGGTTTATGTTGTCAGTGTAGAGGTTACTTTCAAAAAGGGAAGACAAGAGTTTTTGACACTTCTTGAAGAAGGACTGAAACGAAAAATAAAGAGAGGATGAATCTATTATGAAAACACTTTGTGTCATTCCGGCACGTTACGCATCTACGCGTCTGCCGGGCAAACCGTTGGCTGATATTGCCGGCAAGCCTATGATCTGTCGTGTATATGAACGCGCCCGGCGGGCAGAACGTATAACAGAGGTAGTTGCAGCCACAGATGATCCGCGTGTGTTTGATGCCGTGAAGGCTGATGGCGGTAAGGCGATGATGACGGCTGCGGATCATCCTACAGGTACTGATCGTCTGGCTGAAGTAGCCATGGCATATCCGGATATCGATCTTATCATCAATGTACAGGGGGATGAACCGCTTATCGAGCCACAGGTCATTGATGACCTTGCTGCGGCATTTGATGAAGATGCCGGATTGCAGATGGCTACGGTTATGACGCCAATGGAGGATGAAATTGATCAGCGCAATCCGAATAATGTAAAAGTTGTTACGGACAAGAATGGTTATGCACTGTATTTTTCCCGCTCACTTCTGCCGTATCCGCGTTATAATAAAGGAGTCCCGGTGTATAAGCACATTGGCATTTATGCGTATAAGCGTGATTTCCTGCTGCAGTTTGCTAAAATGAAGCCGACACCGCTTGAACAGACAGAATCCCTGGAACAGTTGCGTGTATTGGAAAATGGCTATCGTATAAAGGTTATTCGCACGGATTTTAAGTTCGTCGGCGTGGATACCCTGGATGATCTGGTGCTTGTTAATGAGATATACAGGGAAAGAGGATTGGATAAGTAAAGATATTTAGGAGGCAGAAAGTTCATTTATGCATACAGTAAAAGTTGGAAATTTTGAGATTGGTGGCAAGAACCCATTAGTCCTTATTGCTGGGCCATGCGTGCTTGAAGGCCTTGAGCGAAGCATGTATATAGGGAGAACCATCAAGGAAATCACACAGCGCTTGGGGATGCCGTATATTTTTAAGGCGTCCTTTGATAAGGCAAACCGTTCATCTTTTACGAGTTACCGGGGACCGGGGCTTGAAAAGGGTATGGAGATGCTAGGGGCAATCAAGAAGGAACTCAAGGTGCCGTTGCTGACAGATATTCATAGTGAGACACAGGTAAAGCCGGCAGCGAAGATTATTGACATATTGCAGATTCCGGCATTTCTTTGCCGGCAGACGGATCTTTTGTGTTCGGCTGCACATACGGGACGCATTGTAAATGTAAAAAAGGGGCAGTTCATGTCGCCTAAGGATATGAAGAATGTTATCACGAAGATAGAGGAAAGTGGCGATTCGCAGATTCTTCTGACCGAACGTGGTGCTACTTTCGGTTATAATAATCTTGTTGTTGATATGCGAAGCTTTCCTGTTATGCGGGCATTTGGATATCCAGTTGTCTTTGATGCGACGCATAGTGTACAACTTCCTGGTGCCGGAGGAGGAGTTTCTTCCGGTAATCGCGAATATGTCGAGTATCTGGCCAGAGCTGCGGTAGGAGCAGGTATAAATGCTATTTTCATGGAGGTTCATGATAATCCGGCAGAAGCACTTTGTGACGGGCCCAATATGTATTATTTGGATAAATTGGAGGACCTTTTGAAGGATATACTGGCTATTCACGAGATTGTAAGGAAAAAGCTTTGAGGTATAAAAGAATTTAGTTTGTTTTATCGGGAGTTGTTTTTTTATTATGGAATTTATGGCATCTGCTTTGGAGAGGGTCAGAAAAATTAAACTCGTCATTTTTGATGTGGACGGTGTGCTCACAGATGGTGGACTTTATGTCGGTGCACAGGGAGAGCTTATGAAACGTTTTTATGTCAAGGATGGTTTGGCAATCACACTTGCCCGCCAGGCGGGACTGAAGACAGCTATTATCACGGGACGTTACTCCGCTATGGTTGAGCAACGCGCTAAAGAGCTCAGCATAGATGCCGTCTGGCAGGGCTGCGGAGATAAATGCAAAGCTTATCGGGAGCTTAAAAAGAAATTTGATGTCGTGGATGAAGAGATTGCCTATATAGGGGATGATCTTCTGGATCTGCCAATCATGCTGCAGGTGGGTTTCGCAGCTGCCGTTGGGGATGCGGCCGCAGAGGTGAAACATAGTGCGCATCTGGTTGCTGCGGAAGATGGTGGGCATGGTGCGGTACGTGAGATTTTAGAATTTGTTTTGAAAACGCAGAATAAATGGGAGAATGTTATTGCGGGCTTCAGAAATACTTCCATAACAGAAACGCCCGCACATTAAATCGCTTTACTGGGGGAACCATTCGTGCAATATCGAATTTTGATTTTCATGAGCCGCATCATATGCTTTTTGCCCTATTCATGGCTCATGGGCTTTGGAAAGATACTGGGCATCCTTTATTACAAATTCATACAGAAACAGAGAAATCGGGCATTGCGGCAGATAAAGATGTCTCTTAAGATTTCTGACGAGGCGGCTAGGCGGCTGGTTCGGGCTTCTTTCATTAATCTTGGACGAAATTTCTTGGAGATACTTTATATGCCGCATTTGTCACAGACAAATTTCCGTGAATATATTGACATTGAAAATATAGATCGATTGCAGGCTGCTTTAGCTGAAAAACATGGCGTTGTTGTCCTTACAGCACATATAGGAAACTGGGAATGGCTTGCAGTCGGCTTAGGCTTTTCGGGGCTGCCAGTGGCTGCCATTGCCAAGCCACAGCCAAATCAGCAGTATACCCGTGCGCTGAATCATTTCCGGGGTACGACAGGTGCGGAAATCTTTTCACGTGGTACGAGTGAGCTTATGGCTGCGGCCAGAGCTTTGAAACAGGGCAAGATGCTGGGATTTTTGGCAGATCAGGATGCTGGTCCTGGCGGCGCGTTCATTGAATTTCTCGGCCGTACGGCCTCGACACCTATGGGGCCTGCTGTTTTTGCCAAGAAGTTCAATTCTCCGGTAGTACCGGTATTCATCCTGCGGCAGCCGGATGGACATCACAAAATTGTTATTGGTGAGATTATGCGTTATGAAGATCATGGGGACGCAGATAAGGACCTTTTTGAATTTACGGTGCGCATGACGAAGATCGTTGACACTTTTATCCGCAAGAATCCTACGCAGTGGCTTTGGTTCCAGAAACGATGGAATACACCGCCAAATGAGAGGAAAGAAAAGCATCACACTGTGAAAGCACAGGTGGAGGAAGAATGAATAAAAAGCAAAAAACGATAGCAGCAGTCTTTGTGGCAATATTGGCAGCACTTATCGTGTGGGCGGTGGAGTCCGTGCCGGTACCGCCGGAACAGAAAGCGGTACAGCCTGCGAATAAAATCATGAAATATACTGGCGGTAATACGTTGAGCGAAGAACGTGATGGCGTAAAAATTTGGGAAATCACGGCAGAAACGATGGATATGAATGTCGAGACCCAGGATGCCGAGTGTACGAATATTACGGGAAAGTTTTATCAGGAGGATGGGAATGTAGTTGAAGCTACAGCACCGCATGGCACCTATGAGGCTGCCAGTAAGAACCTCAAGTTGGACGGAGGCGTACAGGCCAATACGACGAAGGGGGCAGCTCTTGAGAGCAGTACGCTTAAGTGGGATGCAGCAGATTCTGTTCTTATAGCCGACGGGAAAGCAAAAGTATCCAACGGGGATATGGAGGCTTCCGGTGACAGGTTGGAAAGTTCCGATGGGTTTGAGGTGTTCAAGGCCATTGGGCATGCACATATTATGAAGGGAAAGGCGCAATGATGAATAAAAAAAATAAGATGAAATGTGCCGTTCTTATTGCAGCGCTTTGTGCGGTACTTGCGACGGGGACGCTCTATGCAGCTGGGAATGAAGCGACAGAGCTTAATGGTGATAGTGTTGAGTATAGTATGAAGACAGGGGTTATTACCGCAACAGGCAATGTTGTGATGAAAAAAGATAATCTTATAGCTACTGGTGCGTATGCAACCTATAACACAAAAACGGAGCAGGGACTGGTGACAGGCGGTGTTACGGCGGATAAAGAAAATCTGCATATGACGGCTGATCGTGTACGTACAGAGGGAAAGAACCATATGGTTGCTACCGGTAATGTATATGGTACAAAGGAAGATAAGACATTTACAGGCCCAGAGGCAGATTATTCGACGGATACGGATTATGTCCTTATTAATGCCGGAGGAACGATTACTTCGAAAGATGGCGTATTTACAGCGGATCATATGGAAGGCTGGCTTAAGGATGATAACTTTAAGGGAACCGGCAATGCGCATATACTGAGCCCGTCGAAGAATATGGAAGCTGGCGGTGATCAGGCGGAGTATTTTGGCCAGGAAAATGGAAAGGCCATTCTCACAGGAAATGCTTGGGCAATTCAGGATAATAATACCCTCAAGAGCAGCCGACTTACCATTTATCTGGCAGATGACGGCAGTGCCAAAGCAACGCAATGAGGGGCTGGAGGCGTACTATTTGCATATAGAAGTAAAGAATCTGGTAAAAACCTATAAGCACCGCAATGTCGTCGATCACGTATCCCTGCGTGTGGATAAGGGAGAGATCGTTGGTCTTTTAGGCCCGAACGGCGCGGGCAAAACAACGACCTTTTACATGATTGTCGGGCTTGAGCAGCCGACATCGGGTGAGGTTTATATTTCGGGGGTAAATATTGGGGATCTGCCTATGTGCAAGCGTGCCGAGATGGGTATAAGCTATCTTGCACAGGAGGCTTCGATTTTCCGTAAGCTTACGGTGGAGGAAAATCTCATGTCTATTTTGGAGACTACAAAAATGTCTTCCGCTGAACGTATCAATAAAACCAATGGATTATTGGAAGAATTTCATATCGCACATGTACGCGAGCGTAAGGGGACAGAGCTTTCAGGCGGGGAACGCCGGCGTGTGGAGATTGCGCGCTGTCTGGCACTCGAACCGCAGTTCATATTGCTCGATGAACCGTTTGCAGGGGTGGATCCGATTGCGGTTGCTGATATACAGGATATTATACAATATCTGCGCCAAAGAGGCATTGGAATCCTTATTACGGATCATAACGTGCGTGAGACGCTGCGAATTGTTGATCGGGCGTATATATTGAATGATGGCAAGATTTTGCTTGAGGGCGACAGCGATACGATTGCCAATAACGAACTCGCGAAGAAATTCTATCTTGGCGATAATTTTACCTTATAGGAGATTGTACAAATGCGGATTCGTATATTAGACAGATATATATTCAGGGAAGTCTTCATGACCTTTGCTTTTGGCATTTGTGCTTTTTCTGCCGTATTCATCGGCTCAGGAACTCTTTTCCGTATCGCGCAGTATATCACGGATTATGGAGCTTCCTTTGTTTCTGTACTGAAGATTTTTATTTTCAGTTTGCCGGGTATTGTTATTTGGACCTTTCCTATGTCTATGCTGCTCGCTAGTCTTTTGACTTTTGGACGCCTTTCCAGCACGAGTGAGGTTACGGCCATGAAGTCCTGTGGCATAGGCTTTCGACGTATTGCCATGCCGGCTATCATGTTGGGGTTTTTTGTAAGCTTGTTTGCGATTGCCTTTAATGAATATACTGTACCGTGGGCGAATCAGGCGTATAATAACGTGCTTTATTATGAAATTCAGGGCAATACGGCACCAAAATCACAGGAGCATATTATTATCAAGGAAATCGATCAGGGACAAATACAACGTCTGGTCTATGCAAGGCGTTATGATGCGGAAACAGAGACTATGCAGGGTGTGACGATGCAGCTTTTCGAGAATGGCAGAGTAAGCCATGTAGAGAATGCGGAATATGCTGAGTGGAAGGACAATGAATGGACTATGCATCGCGGAGTCATATATGATGTTTCTGACGGGACTACGGAGCATACGATGCATTTTGATGTGCAGCTTTTGCCGGTCAATGAAAGTCCACGGGAGATTGTGCGTGAGCAGAAGAAACCGGAAGAGCTTACGATGAAGGAACTCAGGGCGCAGATCGATATCATGCGTTCGCAGTATGTTGATACAAAAAAGCTTGAAACAGAGCTTTATCAGCGATTTACGATTCCTATGGCAAGCCTGATTTTTGCTCTTATCGGTATTCCAATGGGTCTCCAGCCGAATCGAAGGAGCTCTTCATCTGGTTTTGCGTATAGCCTCATAATAATATTCAGCTATTATTGTATGATGACTATATCCGGAGCAATTGCGCAGAGCGGTGTAATCAATCCGATATATGCGGTATGGATGCCGAATATCATAGGGCTCATAATAGGTATTTATCTTATGCGCCGGGCGGCACGCTGAGTAGTTTCATTGTTGGAAAGGCAGGTGTGGCGGTATGTATGGAGTATTTCTCATTTTAGTGCTTATTGTTACAGGCGGAGCGATTGCTTTTATTGGTGACCGCCTCGGCTCAAAGATCGGCAAGAAACGATTGTCGCTTTTTGGTCTGCGTCCCCGCCACACTTCGATTGTCATTACGATACTTACGGGTATATGTATTACCACCTTAACTTTTGTAGCCATGGCAGCTGTTTCGGAAAATGTCCGTACAGCACTTTTTGGTATGGAACGGCTGAATCAGACGATACGAGCTACAGAAAGCAGCTTACAGACAACTTCGGCGGCTCTTGCTGCAGCGCAGCAAGAACAGGGACGGACAAACGAAGCTCTGGAGCAATCCAAGGATAAGGTCGACAGACTACAGGCCCAGCAGGCAGCCTTAGAGGATCGTTCTCGTGCTTTGGCAGAGGGAAATCGACTGTTGGAGGCTGCGAAGGAAGAACTTACGCAAAAAAATGATGCACTGGCAGATGACAATGCGGGTCTTGATGCGAGGAATACAGAACTTATGACTGGCAACAAAGAGCTCATGGTGGATAATAATGTGCTAACTGCGGCTAACGGTAAACTTGCTTTGGATAATACAGAACTGGAAAAACGTACGGATGATCTCAGAATGGGAATCCGCATAATGCGTGAAGGCGACATTACGTATCGCGCCGGTGAAGTACTGGCGAGCGGAGTTATCCGGGGTTCACGTGCTGAAAAAGATGTAAGGGCAGATATGGATATACTAGCGCAGCTGGCAAACCGCAATATATTGCAGCGCCTGGGTGAGAATACGGCAGATGCAGAAGTTTGGTTGTATCAGCCAGAGTACGATAAGGCGATTTCTGTAATTTCGTCAAGTCCGCAGGACATGGTCGTACGTATTGTGGCAGCGGGGAATCTCGTGCGTGGTGAGCCGGTACGGGCAGTTTTGCAGCTTTATAAAAATAGTATTATTTACCGGAATCATGAATTTATCATTGCGCGTCCTTTTAAGATGACGGGTAAGGGAAATGGTGAGGCAGAGCATGTGGTTATGAGTTTTCTGCAGGATGTAAATGCTGCGGCTGCAGCGAGAGGCATTTTGCCAGATCCTATACGTGGCTCTGTAGGCGTCATGGAGGGTACGCAGTTTTATGATATTGTACAGGCCATTGCGCCCCTTGAGGGGACAATAATGCTCTCAGCTTATGCACGCGGTGATACGGATGCGTTAGGACCGCTGCGACTGAACTTGAAACTGGAGACTGAAAAGCCATGAGATATATAGCAGCTATAGATCCCGGTAAAGATAAGTGTGGTTTTGCAGTACTTGCTATACAGGGGGAGATTTTGCTGCAGGATGTTATTCAGACAGCAGAGCTTATAGAGAAATTGCGAATGGCTGTACAAAAGTATAGTCTGCGTTGTCTGGTTTTAGGAAATGGAACGACGAGCCGTATGGCAGCTCAGCGTATACAAGGTGCTCTGCCCAAGCTGGAAATTGAGATTGTTGACGAATATCGTACGACAGAGATAGCCAGAAATGAATATTGGAAAGTGCATCCGCCAGGCGGCTGGCGTCGGCTATTGCCTGTAACTATGCAAGTCCCTCCGGTTCCAGTGGATGATTTTGTGGCTGTACTGCTTGCACGGCGTTATATAAAATATATTTCTTCGTTGGAGAAGAAAGCGTAGGAGGATTTTTTTATGAGCCAATTGCGTCCGGAATGGACGGAATATTTTCTGGATATTGCTAAGGCTGTTGGACGGCGTTCAACCTGTCTGCGCCGCAAGTATGGTGCTATCATTGTGAAAGACAAAATTATTATCAGTACTGGTTACAACGGCGCGCCCCGAGGTGAAGCAAACTGCATAGATACTGGTATTTGTGAGCGTGAGCGGTTGCATGTGCCAAAGGGACAGAACTATGAGCTTTGCGTAGCTGTTCATGCTGAGCAAAATGCGATTATAAATGCGGATCCTGTCAAAATGCAGGGAGCAACGATTTATATTGTAGGTTATAATGCGGATGGTACACTGGCCTCGGGAAAGCCTTGCCTTTTGTGTCGGCGCATGCTTCGGAATGCAAGCCTTGATGAGGTGGTTTATCTTGATACGGATGGCAGTGTAATTGTGTGTACGCCGCAGGAGATAAGGGATTAGACACTGTCAGCGGATGTGAATATAGAAGAGCAGATGGACATGCTATATGTAAGGCTTTTGGCTGTATATATAGCATGTCATTTTTTGCGATTTTTTGTGAAGCATGCGTGTTTATAAGGCATATGCAAGCATCCGGATAATAGTATCGTAGAACTCTCTATGTGCTGATTTTCGTTGACAGTCGCGAATCTGTGATGTACAATTGGGGTGTTGTAAAGAAAAGGGGTGCAAATTTCGTATGCCGAGTTATGTTTTGGCGTTTGGTATTGCATTGATCGTTGCATTGGTGATTACGCCAGGAGTCATTCGCCTGGCAGCAAAGACAGGGGCGATGGATGCTCCGGATGCTCGTAAGGTGCATAAGAAGCCGATACCACGTATTGGCGGATTGGGTATCTATGTGGCGTTTATGGTGTCGATTCTGCTGATGATGGGGCTTGCCAATTTTGAGGAAGAGACCATGCATGGTCTTATTGGACTTCTTGTGAGCGGGACACTCATTGTCATTGTCGGATTAATCGATGATTATAGGAATCTTCCGGCGAAAGTCAAGCTTGTGGGGCAGATACTTGCGGCCTGCGTGCTCGTGGCTTTTGATGTGCGTATTGATTTCATTACGGATCCGTTTGGTGATTTTTTCTATTTGGAATATTTGGCTGTGCCGGCGACTATTTTTTGGATTGTGGGATTAACCAATACCGTTAACCTTATCGATGGTCTGGATGGTTTGGCAGCGGGTGTTTCTACGATTGCGGCTATTACGATTTTTCTTGTGGCGTTGCAGCAGAATTTTTTTCTCGTGGCATTGCTTACTGCATCCTTGGCTGGTGCGGCATTTGGTTTTTTGTATTATAATTTCAATCCGGCGCGTATATTTATGGGCGATACGGGAAGTATGTTTCTTGGCTTCATGCTGGCGGGTATATCGGTCATTGGCGCAGTCAAAAGTGCAGCCACAATTGCACTTATTGTGCCAATACTGGCCTTGGGACTACCAATTTTGGATACAACCTTTGCAATCGTACGGCGTTACCGTGGTGGTGTGCCAATTTTTAAGCCGGATAAGGGACATTTGCATCACAGGCTTCTGGATCTGGGATTTACGCAGCGACAGGCAGTACTGCTCATGTATATCATTAGTGCGTTGCTGGGCTTGAGTGCTGTAGCGCTTACAGAGGTCAGCAGCGGAATAGCCATACTCATTGTGTGTTTCGTGCTTATGGCAGTCTTCTTTGGGGCGAAGAAACTGGGAATTTTTCATACGGAGAAATCGGCGCATATACACTGATATGCAGCGCGGGTACTGTCTGATTTTTCTCTTTAGAGGAAATTCAGGTCAGCACCCGTTTATATTACTTTCGGAAAGGGGATTTTTATGGAAAAAAAAATCAAGGTGATGACCGTGTTTGGCACGCGTCCGGAAGCTATAAAAATGGCTCCAATCGTATTGGAACTGGCGAAGTTTCCCAAGGTAATTACGCCTGTAGTGGCAGTTACTGCACAACATCGGGACATGCTGGATCAGGTGCTTAACCTGTTCCATATTATACCAGATTATGATCTGGACATCATGGCAGCAGGGCAGACACTCTTTGATATTACCTCGAAAGCTATGATGGGACTGGATTCGGTGCTTACGGAGGAAAAACCGGATATCGTGCTTGTACATGGAGATACGACGACTACCTTTGCTGGTGCGCTTGCTGCGTACTATCATCAGACTACGGTTGGCCATGTCGAGGCTGGTTTGCGTACAAACAACAAATATTCGCCATTCCCGGAAGAGATGAATCGTAAACTCACAGGATCTTTGGCGGATCTTCATTTTGCTCCTACGATGACAGCGCAGGAGAACCTGCTGAGAGAAAATGTGTCAGCAGATAAAATCTTTGTAACGGGTAATACGGTCATTGATGCACTGCATAAGACGGTACGTGATGACTTTGTTTTCGATAATGCGCTTTTACAGAATATAGACTTTGAGAATAAACGCATTGTGCTGGTGACGACACACCGCCGTGAGAATCTCGGTGAACCTATGCGCCATGTATATAAGGCACTCAAGCAGCTCACGGAGGAATTTGATGATGTAGAGGTCGTTTTCCCTGTACATAAGAATCCTAAGGTACGTGTGGTTGTGAATGAGGAGCTTGGACACTTGGCTAAGGTACATCTTATTGATCCGCTTGATTATGAACCATTTGCCAATCTTATGAGCCGATCCTGCCTTATTCTCACGGATTCAGGAGGCGTTCAGGAAGAGGCTCCGGCATTGGGGAAACCAGTGCTTGTGCTGCGTGATACCACAGAACGTCCAGAGGCAGTCAGTGCTGGTACGGTCAGGCTCATAGGTACAGATTGTCAGCGTGTCTATGAAGAGGCAAGACAATTGCTTACGGACGCGCAGGCATATAGCCATATGTCCGGATCCTGTAATCCGTATGGTGACGGTATGGCAGCGCAACGTATTATTCAGGCTATTCTTTATCATTATGGCATCGTTGCCGAACGGCCGGATATATTCAAGGCATAAGAACAGGCTCCCGTGAGGGAGCTTTTTTGTACCGTTGTAAGGCTGACAAATGGTTTATTGATTTTTCAGGAAGTGTCTAAGGACGCTAAAGCATTTGAATAGGAGGGTATCCTATGCAGGATAAGCAGGAGCCAAAAAAAGAGCGGCGACATGAGGGGATACGGCAGGCAATGCAGGCGTTTTCATTTTTAGGCGGTATTGGTATCTACTTTGTCGTGGTAGTAGGAATCTGCATATATCTGGGGTCTTTGGCCGATGAATATATTGGCCGTGGTTCTTATGGCAAGCTTGCTGGTATTTTATCAGGTTTTCCGATTGGATTGTATTGTGTTTATAAGGAAATGAAAAGAAAAATGTGATGAATATGTTACCAGTGGACTTTTTTTGGTCTCCGCGTTATAATAAAAAATGCGATAAATCAATTTTATAAAATTTTCTATAATATATAATCAGAAATAATACTATAATATATCAGGATTGTTGTTTTAGCAGTAGAAACCTGAATATTATTTTATTTTAAAAACATTGATTTGTGGCAGGGGAAAGGAGGAGAGTTGTCGAAAATAAAAAGGTGTATTTATGGGCCGATATACAGCACTTTGAGATAGGCCTAAAAAAGGATGGCATTGCCGTCGGAGGAGGAATATGAAGAAGCTTTTATTGGCATATGGCAGGCGGATGCTTTGCAGTTTGGCGGCGTGTACGCTTATTGCTTCTACAGGGCTTTGTTTCCTTGGACGCGGTAAGCTTATCGGTGCGCTTTTTATCGGATATGTGGCAGCAGCTGCCTGTTGGTGCGGATTGGCACAGCGTATATGGAGAATGGCGGATATGGGCCTGCACCAGGCAAAAATGCAGATGTGGATTGGTATGGGAGTTGGCATGGGGACGGTTTTTATTGTGTTCTGGGCTGCTATACAAATTTCTTTTACGGTGTTTTTGGCGGTTGTAGGAGGATTCTTTTTCTTTTCCCTATTGACGATGTACCATTTGGCCGTGCTCAACTATGAGCATGCTGATAAGAAAAATTCCATGTTAAGGAGGTAGTAAGTTATGCATGAAATCGGTGTTCGTGAAGTAGTGCAGGTTGCCGGCTTTTCCTTTAATCTGGAAACCCTGTACATGACATGGATTGCGATGGCCATTGTAATTTTGATAGCGTTTCTTGCAACGCGCAGCCTGAAGCTCGTGCCTACAGGCTGGCAGAATGCGATTGAAATGGTTGTAACAGCACTTAATGAGCAGCTTGATGCGAATATGGGTAAGAGAGGCCCTATGTTTGCGCCGCTCATTATCACGCTTTTCCTGTTTTTGCTGGTTTCCAACTGGTTGGGACTTATCCCGCTTATGTCATCGCCGACCAACGACTTGAACACCACTTTGGCCTTGGCACTCATGATTGTTGTGATGTTACACGTTTTGGGGCTTTATTATAGGGGATGGAAGTACATCAAGCACTTCTTCGAGCCTATCTTTCCGTTCGTTGTCATTAATATTATTGATGAAATTGCCAAACCAATTACGTTGGCCTTTCGTCTATTTGGCAATATACTGGCCGGAGAGATACTTATCATCATATTGTTGATGCTTGTACCGATATGGATGCCGATACCGAGTGTCATTTGGCTGGCGTTCAGTATTTTTATCGGAGGAGTACAGGCATTTATCTTCACTATGCTGTCCATGGCTTATCTGGCCGGTGCGATACATAAGGATGATGAATGAGACTGTTTTCTTAGTTTGTCTATAATTATTAATTTTGAGGGGGATTATTTTCATGGAACATGCAATTATGGTAGCAGCTGCTTTAATCGGTGCAGGTTTGGCAATTGGTCTTGGAGCAATTGGAGCCGGCATCGGCGATGGTCTTGTGACCGCCAAATTTATCGAGGGGCTTACGCGTCAGCCGGAGGCCAAGGGGACAATCTTCACGAATACGCTTATTTCTGTAGGACTCATTGAGTCTATGGCAATTATTGCTACGGTTGTTTCTCTTATCCTTTTGTATGCGAATCCGCTTATCAAATAAGGAGCAGGCGTTTTCCGGCGGCAGTTTTTATAGCCGCCGTTCATTCGGTAAGGGAGGTATAGCAATTGATAGAACTTAATGCAACGCTCTTTGCCCAGATTCTGAACTTCCTGATCCTTGTCGCTATTTTGCGGGCTGTAGCCTATAAGCCTATTATGCGTATCCTGAAGGCACGTGAGGATAAAATCGCGGAAAGCCTGAACAAAGCAGATGCAGATGCCCAAAAAGCTGAAGCTACGCTGAAAGGTTATCAGGAGCAACTAGCAGGTGCGAGGGTCAAGGCGCAGAATATTGTGGACAAGGCGGAAAAACGTGCCCGCGAGGATCGCGAGGCAAGCGTCCTGGAGACCAGACAAGAAATCGAGCAAATGAAGAAAGCCGCGCAGGCCGAGATCGAGCGTGAACGTGAGCGTGCCGTAGAGCAGATGAAAAGCGAGGTTGTAGCCTTGTCAATAGCTGCAGCAGGCAAGATCATAGCCAAAAACATTGATGCGAGTGAGAGTGAAAAGCTCATCGGTGAATTCATTGAAAAGCTTGATAAGAATAAGATTGGTGATTTGCCATGCTAAATCTACAGCTTGCAAGAAAATATGCAATGGCGGTTTTTGAGCTTGCCCAGGAGCAACATAAGCTTGAGGAATATGGCCGTGAGCTCGATGCAGTCAGTGCGGGTGTCTTTTCAAATGATACGCTTCGGGCTTTCGTTACGAATCCGCAGATCCAGCCGCAGGTGAAAAAAAATCTTCTTATAAAGATTTTTAATGGTGAGCTGTCAGAGATGGTATTGAATTTCCTCATGCTTTTAATGGACAAGAGACGTGCGGCACTGCTTGAGGAAATTGACACAGCTTATCAGGCACTTTCCAATGAGGCCAGGGGCATTGTTATAGCAGATGTCACAGTTGCACGCGTGATGAGTGATGTGCAGGCAGAGCGGCTAAAGGCAAAGCTGCAGGAAGTGACAGACAAAACTATAATGCTCAGGATGCATATGGATGAGAATATTCTTGGCGGCATTGTCGTTCGCATGGGGGACCGGCGGATTGATGGCAGTGTCATTGGGCGCATGCAGGCATTGAAAGAACAGTTGATGGCAAATAAGTGATGAAATTGGGGTGACAGCGAAGTATGAAAATGAATCCGGAAGAAATAACAGCCATTATCAAGGAACAAATCAAAAATTACCAAGTGGATTTGAACGTTGATGATGTGGGAACTGTTATCGAAATCGGTGATGGCATCGCACATGTCCATGGTTTGCAGAAGGCTATGGCCGGCGAGCTTCTCGATTTCGGTAATGACATATATGGTTTGGTCTTGAATCTTGAGCAAGACAATGTCGGTGCCGTAATTCTCGGTGGCGATACGAAGATCAAGGAAGGTGACACGGTAAAGCGCACGGGTAAAATTATACAGGTGCCAGTGGGCGAAGGCATGATCGGCCGTGTGGTCGATGCCCTTGGCCGTCCAATTGACGGCAAGGGGCCTATCAATACGACGGAGACCCGCCCGGTTGAGTTCACAGCACCGGGAATTGCGGATCGCTGTTCGGTACATGAGCCGCTGCAGACAGGTCTCAAAGCGATTGATGCGCTTGTGCCGATTGGCCGCGGACAGCGTGAGCTCATTATCGGTGACCGTGGTACCGGCAAAACTGCCATTGCGGTGGATACGATTTTGAACCAAAAAGGACAGAACTGTATCTGCGTTTATGTGGCCATCGGGCAGAAAGCTTCCACTGTAGCGCGTGTTGTCAAGAACTTTGAAGACCGCGGCGCTATGGAGTATACGATTGTTGTGGTCGCCTCGGCAGCAAACAGTGCGCCGCTGCAATATCTTGCACCATATGCGGGCGTGGCGATGGCTGAGTACTTTATGTACAAGGGAGGTCATGCACTTTGTGTATATGATGATCTTTCCAAGCATGCTGCAGCTTATCGCGCTATGAGTCTCCTGCTCAGGCGACCGCCTGGGCGTGAAGCTTATCCTGGTGATGTATTTTATCTTCATTCCCGCCTTTTGGAACGTGCGGCGAAGCTTTCAGATGAACTCGGCGGCGGTTCCATTACGGCTCTGCCGATCATTGAGACTCTCGCGGGCGATCTTTCCGCATATATTCCGACGAATGTCATCTCTATTACAGATGGGCAGATTATGCTGGAGACAGATGCATTCTATTCCGGTATTCGGCCAGCAATCAATGTTGGGCTCTCTGTTTCCCGTGTCGGCGGCAGCGCTCAGATTAAAGCAATGAAGCAGGTTGCGGGTACGATGCGTTTGGATCTTGCCCAGTATCGTGAGCTTGCGGCATTTGCCCAGTTTGGCTCGGATCTTGATAAGGCTACGAAGGATCAGCTTGATCGTGGTGCCCGTATGGTCGAGACTTTGAAACAGGCACAGTATTCACCGCTTTCTGCGGCAAATCAGGTTTTGGTCATATATACAGCTGTCCGAGGATATCTTGTGGATATACCGGTTGAACAGGTTGTGCGTTTCCAGAATGATTTCCTGACGTTCATGGATACAGAGCATCCGGATATCAGTGAGAAAATTGCGGAGAAGAAGAAACTGGATGAGGCGTTGGAGGCTGAAATCAATAAGGCAATCGAGGAATTCAAGGAAACAATTTCTTATAAAACGACAGCATAAGGCAGCGAGGTGATTCAATTTGGCTAGTTTACAAGACATACGCCGACGGATCAAGAGTGTAAAGAGCATCCAGCAAATCACTAAAGCAATGAAAATGGTAGCGGCTGCACGTCTGCGCCGTGCGCAGGAGGCCGCAGTTTCCAATAAGCCGTATGCAGAGAAAATGGCAAAGGTGATATCGGATATCGCTGCGGGGGCAAGTGATTTTAAACATCCGCTTATGGAAGTACGTGAGGATGGAAAAAAGCTGTTTTTGGTGCTTGCATCTGATAAGGGACTCGCAGGTGCTTATGCCAGCAATGTATTCAAAGAGGCAGCGTCACATATTTCCGACAAGCCTGAGGCCGATATTATTACGGTTGGCCGTAAGAGCAAGGAATACTTCAAGAATCGTCAATATTCCATAGTGAGAGACTATATTGGCATCAGCGAGCGTCCGCACTATGAAGATGCGCGCAAGATTGCTTCTGAGGTCATCCAGCGTTTTGTGGATGGTGAGGCAGCCGAAGTCCATATGGTCTATACGCGGTTCGTATCTGCTATAAGTGCTGTGCCGGAAACCGTACAGCTGCTGCCATTCAAGGGGCTGGCAGAAAAGAAGAGCGGTCTGCAGGCGGAGTATATCTACGAACCGTCTGCGGAGGAGGTACTGAGCTTCTTGTTGCCGCAGTATCTTGTTACGATGATTTATGCGGCACTCTTACAGGCATCTGCCAGTGAGCTGAGTTCTCGTATGACGGCAATGAGCAATGCGACGGATAACGCCGAGGAACTTATCGCTAAGCTAGACTTGCACTACAATAAGGTACGTCAGGCAAACATTACTCGCGAGATCACAGAAATCGTGGGTGGTGCGGAAGCCTTGAAGTAAGGAGGTTTACCATTGGCTAAAGGTAAAATAGTACAGGTCATTGGACCTGTCATAGATATTGAGTTTCCGGCGGGCGAGTTGCCGGGAATCCTGAATGCAGTTACAATCAAGGGCCAGGCTGGTGAGACTAAGATTGATCTTGTGGTCGAGGTCATGCAGCATCTGGGCGACAGCGTAACACGCTGTATAGCCATGAGTTCGACCGATGGGCTCGTACGTGGTATGGAAGCTGAAGATACAGGGTCACCAATCAAGGTTCCGGTGGGCAGGGAATGTCTGGGACGTGTATTCAACGTGTTGGGACAGACCGTTGACCATAACCCTGCGCCTGTTGGCAATAAGGAATTTTGGCCGATCCATCGGGCGGCTCCAAAATTTGATGAGCAGGAGACTTCAACGCAGATTCTTGAAACGGGCATCAAGGTTGTAGACCTTATTGCACCGTATTCGCGCGGTGGAAAAATTGGGCTTTTTGGCGGTGCAGGGGTTGGTAAGACCGTCCTTATCATGGAACTTATCCATAATATCGCCACACAACATGGCGGTTATTCTGTATTTGCAGGTGTTGGTGAGCGTACTCGTGAAGGCAATGATCTTTGGTCTGAAATGAAAGAGTCTGGCGTTATTGATAAAACGGCTCTGGTATACGGACAGATGAATGAACCACCGGGAGCACGCATGCGTGTAGGACTTACAGGGCTTACCATGGCGGAATATTTTCGTGATGTGCAGGGACAGGATGTACTGCTCTTCATTGATAATATCTTCCGTTTCATTCAGGCGGGTTCTGAGGTTTCGGCACTTCTCGGACGCATGCCATCGGCAGTTGGCTATCAGCCGACGCTGGCGACGGATGTCGGAGCGTTGCAGGAACGCATAACTTCAACGAAAAAGGGTTCAATCACTTCGGTACAGGCCGTATACGTACCGGCGGATGATCTTACCGATCCGGCTCCGGCAGCAACTTTTACCCATTTGGATGCAACCACGGTTCTTTCGCGTCAGATTGCTGAGCTTGGTATTTATCCGGCCGTAGATCCGCTGGATTCTACGTCCCGCATTCTGGATCCGCATGTCATTGGTGAGGAGCATTATGAGGTAGCACGTGGCGTGCAGGCTGTTTTGCAGAAATATAAGGAACTGCAGGATATCATTGCCATTCTCGGTATGGAGGAACTTTCCGATTCGGATAGGCTCACCGTTGCCCGTGCGCGTAAGATCCAGCGGTTCCTGTCGCAGCCATTTTTTGTAGCCGAAGTATTTACCGGCTCGTCTGGAAAATATGTGGCACTTAAGGATACAATCCGCGGCTTTAAAGAAATCCTTGATGGCAAATATGACGAATTGCCGGAAGCTGCCTTCTATATGGTGGGCAGTATTGATGAGGCCGTCGAAAAAGCAGCAAAAATGCAAAAGGAGGGGTAATCCATGGCAGTCATCAGGCTGGAAATTGTCTCTCCCAATCAGGTCATTTATAGTGAGGATATATCCATGCTCATCGTTCGTTCCACAGGCGGCGAGCTTGGTATTCTGCCGCACCATGCGCCTTTGGTTACAGGGCTTTTGCCACAAGCCATGCGTGTGAAGATAGCGGAGCGTGAGGAACTTATTGCTGTAGCCGGTGGCTTTATGGAAGTTCAGCCGGATAAGATCACGGTGCTTGCTTCTGCGGCTGAAAAACCAATTGACATTAATATCAATCGTGCAAAGGAAGCTTATATGCGGGCGCAGCAGCGTATTGAGGCATTCAAGGAAGGTGCGCCGGAAAGCGAGAATATCGATATCACGCGTGCCAAGACGGCATTGCAGCGTGCGGCAGCGCGTCTCAAGGTAACAAATACACACATAGAATAAATTTTGGATAGAGGTGCTGGTCCATGGACAGCATCTCTATTTTTTTAGGATAAAAGGATTTTCAAAGAAAAGAGCATAGTTAAATATAAACAGTATATTCTGAATGATGTAGACATTTAACTTCCGCAGGTTGCGGAAGTTAAATGTCTTTGTCGACTGTGAAAGAGTTGTTATAATAACGAATATAAGGATGAGGTGGGGAATGTGCAGAGCCAGGAAAAAAGAATTCTTAAAATCTTGGACATGCTTGGCAATGAACGTAGGGTTCTGCAAGGAGAAGGGATTGCCGTTTCGCTGGGAGTGAGCTCCAGGACGATTCGTAATGATATCAAGGAATGTAATACTATGCTTAAGGGGCAAGGTGCGGAAATCCTGGCTGAGCCTGGTGTTGGTTATACGCTTAAGATATATGACAAAAAATGTTACAGTGCATTTCGGACATTCCAGGAAACTGAGGGAGAACGGAATTATATTATTCCTTCAGACCATAGTGAAAGGATTTCTTTTATTATTGCAGAGCTGCTTGTCAATGCACTTTGTGATCGGCCAATTACAGAAATGGAGTTAGCCGATAAGATGTATATAAGCTTATCTACTTTAAAAAAATATATGTCGGATATTAAAAAATGTTTGGATCGTTATGGCATTATATTTGTTGTCGATAAGCATGGTATTATTCTGAAAGGTGAGGAAAGTCAGCTGCGATATTGTATTTCTGAATATGTTTTCAATCGGAACACGCTGGGGGAGCTTTCAGACAATCCTTTTTATAAAGAAATGTTTTCTGCCACTGAGATAGAAATTGTTCGACAGATTCTTTTGGAACATATTTTGAAATACAAAATACATTTGACGGATGTCGCTTTTCGTAATTTGTTGATTCATGTGCTGATTACTATGAAACGTGCTGACAGCCGCAGTACGGTTGAATATGATAAAGCTGAGATAGAGGCGATGAATAAAAATGTGTATTTTCCTGTAGCCAGAGACATTGTGAAAGCTTTGGAACAGACTTGCAGCATTGATATTTCAAGTGATGTTTATTATCTGACTCAGCACTTTATATCAAGCAAGAAACTTATTGATAATTCTTTGGATATGGAGGAAAAAGAGGATTATCGTTCCTTGGTTGAAGCCATATTGAATCAAATTCGTACACTATTGGGAGTGAACCTTTCAGGAGATGAGGAACTTATATCGGGTCTGATGATTCATCTGTGTGCAGCAGTGCCGCGGCTGAGATTCAATATGAATATTCGCAATGAAATTCTGGAATCTATTAAACAAAACTTTCCGCTGGCTTTTGAAATGGCCGTAGTGGCAGGCAAAGTGCTTTCAAGCTGGGAAAACCTGTCTACCAATGAAAACGAAATGGGTTTTTTAGCTATTCATTTTGGGGCAGCCATGGAAAGAAGAAAAAGCAGCGAAAATGCACCATGGAAAGCAATTATTGCCTGTGGAACAGGCCTTTCTACGGCGATGTTTGTCAAAAGCCGCTTGCAGAGGAAGTTTGGCAGCCAGCTGCAGATTGTGAAGGTAAGTCCCGTTTATGAAATTAAGCAGGAAGATATTGAGAATGTAGATTTTATTTTTACGACAGTACCGATGAAACAATTTAGTTCACCAAAGATTATTATGGTGGAACCAATTCTTACAGAAAAAGATTTACAAGGCATTTCCTTGGTATTATCAGGTAAGCAGGAAGAAAAAACCAATTTTCTGCGCAAAGATTTGTTTTTTGTCGGCATGAAGGCACAGAATAAACAAGAGGCATTGGACAGGCTTACAGATTCCATGTTGGAAAGGCAGTATATCGATGTTAATATAAAGAAATCGATATTTGAACGTGAGCGCTGTTCCTCTACAGAAGTGGGGAATTTGGTAGCTATACCGCATGCATTGGAAAATCCGAATGAGGATGCGGTAATTGCTGTAGCTGTTTTGGATAAACCGATTTTATGGGATAAGCAGAAGGTACAGGTGATTTTTCTCCTGAGTATCCCTAAACATAAAGCGCATGTCTGGGAACCCGTATTTGAAAGGCTTTATGAGTATGTCCTGAGTGGTTATGGAGTGAATGAACTCATCAGGAGCCCGGATTTTGACGTGTTAAAAGAAAAAATTGAAGGTTAGTTTCAAAAAGGGGTTGTAAGGATGTTATTGGATTTAACAAGTGAGAAGCTTGTTCGTCTGCAAATTGAGGCCAAAGACTGGAAGGATGCAATCCGGCAGGCTGCAGAACCGCTTTTGCGGGAAAAAAAAATCAAAGCCGGCTATATTGATGAGATTATTCGCGGTGTTGAGGAAATTGGACCGTATATCGTACTTACGAAACATGTGGCTTTGCCGCATGCCCGTCCGGAAGCCGGGGCCTTAGAAAGTGCCATAGGTATAGCTACCTTAAAAACACCAGTGGTTTTTGGCAATAAGGACAATGATCCGGTAAAGTATATGTTCTGTCTGAGTGCCAGGGACAGTGAAAGTCATATACAGGCTTTGGGTGAACTTACCGAGCTGCTGGGACGCGAGGATTTTTATAAATTACTCGATAGAGCCCGGACAGCGCAAGAGGTAATCCAATATATAAAAAATATGTAAAGGACAGGTGAAAAAAATGGAATTCAAAGGTTTAGTTGCTTGCAGAGCAGGTGTAGGGTCGAGCTTAATGCTCAAAATTAAGGTAAACCAGGTAATTAATGACAATAAGCTCCCAATCAAAATCGAACACGGTGCCCTGGATATGGTTGTAGGTTTTAATGGACAACTTATCATTACCCTGACCGATGTGGCTGAGGAATTGGCAGCAAAACATCTTCCCCAGACGGTCATCGGCATCAAGAACATCATGGATAAGACTGAAATATTGACGAGGTTGAATGAATTTCTGGCTGCACAGAAATAAGATTGGAGTGAAGAAATAACATGGATATATTAGTAAGTCTGTTAAGTAATCCGGCTATTTTATTAGGTATTGTTGCATTTATCGGCCTGGCTGCACAGAAAAAAAGCGGAGTGGAGGTAATCACAGGTTCGGCTAAGACTGCAATCGGTTTTTTGATTTTTGGCATCGGTGCTGGAACCATGACAGTTGCTTTACAGAAATTCAATGCGATGTTCCAGGCAGGATTCCATATCACTGGGGTCATTACCTCGCCTGAGGCGGCAACCGCCATGGCACAAAGTACATATGCTTTTGTAACATCAGCTATTTTGATTATTGGCTTTATCATGAATCTTGTTTTTGCACGTATTACACCATTCAAGAATGTATTCTTCACAGGCGGGCATAGTCTTTTCTTCGCTTGTGTACTGGGCCTTATATTGAAATTCCATGGATTTTCCGATGGTATGGCAATTGCTATAGGAGGCACCATTCTTGGTTTTTGCTCGGCATTCCTGCCACAGCTTTGCCAGCCATTCATGCGTAAAATGACTGGTAATGATGACCAGGCAATCGGACATTTCAACATGCTGGCGTATGCACTTTCCGGCTGGATAGGCAAGACCTTTTTCAGCAAATGGGGAGAATATACGACAGAAACAATTCATTTCCCTAAATATCTTTCTTTTTTCCGTGATTTCCTTATGGGCTGTGCGTCGGTTATGGCACTTTTATTCTATGTGTCAGCTCTGGCAGCAGGTCCTGATGTCGTACAGAAGCTTGCGGGTACTACGAACTGGCTGGTATTTCCTGGACTTTTGGCACTGCAGTTCACGGCCGGCATGTCCGTCCTCATGACGGGCGTCCGTATGTTCCTGGGTGAAATCGTTGCGGCGTTCGTGGCTATTTCTGAAAAATTTATTCCGGGATCGCGTCCGGCACTTGATGTGCCTACGGTATTCCCGTATGCACCGACAGCAGTTATCGTTGGGTTCCTTTGCTCTTATGCGGCAGGACTGCTCGCGATTGTGGTCATGGTTCTTATGGATTCCAGTGTTATCATAATCCCGGCAGCACATATTTGCTTTTTCTCGGGGGGAACAGCAGGTGTATTTGGAAACTCTTTTGGTGGTTGGCGCGGCGCTGTAGCCGGTTCATTTGTTGCTGGTCTCCTGTTGGCATTCTTACCGGCAATCCTCTATCCGTTATTTGGCCAAATGGGCGTAATGGGCTCGACTTTCCCGAATGTCGATTATAATGTGGTCGGCATGATTCTCAACGGTGGTTTGAATCTGTTCCAGTAATATAGGGGGGAATAGATATTAAAAAGAAGTGTCTGTATAGCGGGAAGGGAGATGGGAAATCTTCTTTCCCGCTATATAATTCGTTAATTTAAGGATGAGGCGATATGTATGAAAATTGAAGGTATTGTCTGTGCCATGGTCACACCTATGGATGCAGCGCAGGATATCAATCTTGAGGCCACGCGAAAACTGGTGGACAGGCTTATCGAAAATGGCATTGGTGGTATTTTTATCCTCGGAACGAATGGAGAATTCCACGTACTTACGAATGAAGAAAAATTAAATTTCGCTCGTGAAGTCGTTAAAATGGTCAAGCATCGGGTGCCTGTTTTTGCCGGAACTGGTGGCAACAGTACGCGTGAAGTCATAGAACTATCACGGAAGATGGAAAAAACAGGTGTCGATGCACTCGCTGTCATTACGCCTTTTCTTGTGCCCATTAGCCAGCATGAGCTTGCTGAACATTATAAAAAAGTTGCAGCATCGGTTACCTTGCCGATTTTCCTTTATAACATCCCGAAGAATACCGGCATCAATATTTCACCGGAAGTTGCGGCAGAATTGGCAGATGTTGAAAATATCTGTGGCATAAAGGACAGCAGCGGCGATATCAATAATATTGAAGGCTATATTAAAGCTGGACAAGGGAAGGATTTTGTGGTCCTTTCTGGCTCGGATTCCCTGATCTTGAAAGCACTGAAGCTCGGCGCGGTAGGTGCAGTAGCTTCGACGAGCAATTTGCTTACAAAGACCGATGTGGCGATATTCCGGGAATTCAAGGCGGGAAATCTGGCAGAGGCGCAGAAGAATCAGGATGCTATTGAAAAACTGCGCAAGGTATCGAAGCTTGCCACTATTCCTTCGGTCATCAAGCGCGCGGTGACGCTGAGTGGTATAGATGTTGGTGATGCGCGTTTGCCGGTACTGCCTGTTCCAGAAGAAGTCAATGAACAGGTCAGAGAAATGCTTCAATACTACGGTATGTGAAAATGGGTTGGAGGGAGTTTGAAATATGTGGACGAAATTTGAAAGATTAAGGGTCATTCATGAAACGGGCATGCTTGTTATCGTACGTGCGGATGGCAGCGATGAGACTATGAAGATTGCTGAGGCTGCTATTGCCGGAGGGGTAAAAGCTTTGGAAGTTCCTTATGCAGTGCCTGATGTGCTTGCTATCGTGAAGGAACTTAAAAAACGTCATACAGGAGAAGACATAGTAATCGGTGTAGGGACCGTGCTGGATGCAGAACATGCTGCGGCAGCTTTGCTTGCTGGGGCGGATATGCTCGTAAGTTCTTGCTGCAATCTTGATATGATTAAGATGGGGAACCGCTATCAGGCAGTTACGATTGCCGGAGCGATGTCTCCCACGGAGATTTCAGAGGCTATGGCAGCAGGCTCGGATCTCGTGAAGCTTTTTCCAGCCGATTATTATGATGCAAAATATATAAAGACGGTTCGTGCACCGCTTAGTACCGCTCCAATCGTACCATTCGGCGGCGTGACGGCAGACAATGTGGGTGAGTGGTTCAGGGCGGGAGCTGCGGCAGTTGGTATTGGCAGCTACATTACGAAGGCACATAAAGCAGATGGCGACTATAAGAAGGTAACTGCTGCAGCACAGAAAATGCTGCAGATTATCAAAGATTGCCGCTGAAAGCGAGTGTTGTATGCAGGGAATCAGAGAAGAGCATGTCTTTTTATAATGGCATGCTCTTGCTTTTTCTGTGGGAGCAACTTTATTTCCTTGAATATTTTATAGCCTTAGAGTATGATAATGTATAGAAACCGTTTTATAGGGAGTGTTTAGTATGAGTTCAGAAAATAAAAATGGATTGCAGAAGTTTGTGGATATCGCAGTAGCTGAATTTACCGAATTCGCTGCACATATTGACCAGGACAGTCTGGAAAAAGCTAAGGATCTAATTCTTACGGCGCAAAAAAATCATAACCGTGTGCATGCCACAGGCATTGGGAAACCAGCACATGTCGCCGGCTATGCGGCATCTTTGATGTCTTCAACCGGTACGCCTACGTATGAACTCCATGGTACAGAGGCTGTGCATGGTTCGGCGGGGCAGGTGCTGGCAGGGGATGTTGTCATTGCAATCAGCAACAGCGGTGAAACAGCCGAACTTAAAGCAACGGTAAATACCTTGAAGAGAAATGGTGCTAAGATTATCGGTGTAACCGGGGGAAGAGAATCCTGGCTGGCTAAAGAGAGCGATGTGTTTCTTTTTGCGGGCGTTAAGCAGGAGGGAGACACGATAGGAAAGCCTCCGCGTGCATCTATTTTAGCAGAAGTTTTTGTTTTGCAGTGTCTGAGCCTTGTATTGCAATATGAACAGGATTTGCAACTTGAAAAGTACGTTACCTGGCATCCAGGCGGTGCAATTGGCCAATCTGTAAAGAAAAAATAAGCGATGAATTTTCAGGAGGGAAACATTATGATATTTGGCAATTTGGACAATTTGCAGGAAGAAATCAAATTATACCCGAGGGCTATCCAACAGGGACTCAAGTATTTGCAGGAGAATGCGCTTACCAAGCTGGAACTTGGTAAATATCCCATCAATGGAGATAAGATGTTTGCTGTGATAAACTCCTATGATACGGAACCGAAAGCGCAGCGCCGCCTGGAATGCCATAAGAAATACATTGATATCCAGTGTATTGTTGAAGGTACTGAACTTATAGGCTGTGGCCCTAAGAAAGATGGCGGCAGTGTCACAGAAGACAGACTGGAGAAAGATGATGTGGCGTTTTTTGATGGTGTAAAGGATGAAATGGAGCTGGTACTTACGCCGGGTACATTCGCTGTTTATTTCCCTTGGGATCTGCATCGTCCAAACTGTAATAGTGGTGCGTCTGCTCAAAAGGTCAGGAAGGCTATTATAAAAATTGCCGTTTCGGAACTTTGAGCGTCTATATTACCGATATTTGGAACTACCGTGGATAATACTGCCACGGTAGTTTTTTTTCTAAAAAGAGAAAAACTGAAGTTATCCACAGAACTATGGTCGTTATTCAATACCCTGTATAGCTTCACAGCGGATTTAACAGAACTTATCCACAGTATTCACATGCAGTATTGTGGATACTGTGGATAAGTGATTTTGACATGGAGCCATTTCTATGAAAAGATGTCTGTGCTATAATGTTTTTATAAAAAACAAGAAAATATCAATGTTTATGGAGGCTATATATGAAGTTGTCAGAAGGAATAGCCGGGAAAATTTATGCGGTGGAAGATGCAGGCCTGGGGCTGTCCCTGGAACGCAGGCTGGAAGCGTTGGGGATCTTGCCGGGGACAAAGCTTCATGTGCTGAATAAAAAATCGCACGGTGCGCTTATTATTTTTGTGCGTGGTACGCGTTTTGCTATTGGCCAGAGCATTGCCGAGAATATCCAGGTAGAGGAGGTTCGTGAATGAGTGAGCTTACAGACAGAGAGGAAATAACCATAGGCTTTGTAGGCAATCCGAATTGCGGAAAGACCACCTTGTTCAATGCTTATACAGGGGCCAATCTGAAGGTGGCAAATTGGCCGGGTGTTACAGTCGAAAAAAAAGAGGGAGCGCTGTGTTTTCATGACCACCTGTATCATTTGGTTGATTTACCGGGAACCTACAGTCTTACTTCGTATACGATGGAGGAGAAGGTTGCACGTCAGTATCTGTTGAGTGATGAGGTCGATGTAATCATCGATGTGGCAGATGCGTCTTCCCTGGAGCGTAATTTATATCTGACCTTGCAGCTTTTGGAATTTGGCAAGCCAGTGGTATTGGCACTTAATATGATGGATATTGTTGCGCACCGTGGAATGGAAATTGATTTGCATCGGTTTCCAGAAATGCTTGGAATACCAGTTATTCCGATATCAGCACGGAAAAAAAGAGGGCTGGATATACTTATGCATGCAGTGGCACATCATCATCATCTGCATCAGGATGGAAAAACACCGCTTATCCATAATCATCCGGATATAACGAGGCACCATCACCAGCATCATCGGGATTTTGCCATGGTTTACAATGATGATATTGAGGACAGAATAGATCGCATCATTGAAGAACTCAAGCAAAGGTATACAGATGTCCGGAATCATCGGTGGGTTGCCATTAAGCTTTTGGAGCAGGATTCGGAAATTATGGAAAAATACCCCATTGAACTTCCGGAAGTCCTAAATCGCAGTTATGAGCAGGATATCATCAAACAGAAATATGATTTCATCGACGAAATCATGGATGAGGTTGTCGTGCATCGCGCAACGCGTGCAGAGTCGACAAATAGCATAGACCGTATACTTACGGATAATTGGCTGGGTCTGCCTGCTTTTGCACTTATCATGGCTGTGGTGTTTTTCTTTACCTTTACTATGGGGGACTGGATCAAGAGTTATTTTGAATTTGCGCTTGATATTGCTGGAGAGGCCATTACGCTTGGACTTACAGCCATTGGGGCTGGTGATATGATCATCTCTCTGGTTGTTGATGGCATTATCGCAGGCGTTGGTGCCATACTCATGTTCCTGCCAAATATATTCGTACTGTTTATGGCATTAGCGTTCCTCGAGGATAGCGGCTATATATCCCGTGTGGCATATGTTATGGATGGCATCATGTCGTACATCGGTCTTTCAGGACGCGCGTTTATTCCTATGATCCTCGGTTTCGGGTGTTCGGTACCGGCCATTATGGCTTCACGTGTGCTTGAAAATGAGCGTGACCGTCGTAAGACGATTTTAGTGACACCGTTTATGTCCTGTAGCGCGCGTTTGCCAATCTATGTGATTTTCTCGGAGCTTTTCTTTGAGCAGCACGCAATGCTTGCAGCGTATTCCATGTATATCATCGGTCTTCTTGTGGCTGTGTTCGTGGCGTGGGTATTGCATTTTTTTGATAAAGGTCCGGCTGGGAATACACTTTTGATTGAGTTGCCCGATTACAAACGGCCAAGTATACATACGATTTATATTTACGTCAGCGAGAAGGTAAAGGATTATATTTCTAAAGCCGGAACGACGATTTTTGTGGCATCGGTGGTCATGTGGTTCTTATTGAATTTTGGTCTCGAGGGTTATACAAAAGAAATGACGCAAAGCTTTGGGGCACTTATCGGGCAATGCATTACGCCGATTTTCGTACCGATCGGTCTGGGCTATTGGCAAATTGTTACGGCAATTTTTGCCGGTATTTCGGCCAAGGAAGTTGTGGTTTCAAGCTGTGCGGTGCTTTTTGGCATTGCAAATATCAACTCAGCTGCGGGCATAGATACGATGGCCGGGCTGCTGGCTTCGATGGGCTTCGGTCCACTCAACGCTTATGCCATGATGGTGTTCTGTCTGCTGTATGTACCATGTATGGCTACGCTGGCTACAATCAAAAAAGAAACAGGGAGCTGGTACTGGACCGGGCTGACGGTGGTTTTTCAGTTTGGCATGGCCTGGGGCGTGACCTTTATGGTCTATCAATTGGGAAAAAGAATATTATATTAAATGACAGGTTTTGGATAAAATTTTTCTGCATAACAGAAGCTTGCAAAAAAGAGTAAATCATAGAACTAATTTAGGATATGAGTTTCTTATCGGGTATGGTATAATGAACTTGTATATATGTATTTCATAACCAGGGGGCGGTAAGCTTGACCAGGAAGTTAAAGATACTCATTTCAGATGATTCGAAGCTTTTAAGGAAGAAACTTAGAGCTGAGCTGGAGCAGCTCGATT
The DNA here is from genome assembly GCA_002319795.1 of Megamonas sp. UBA1796. Taxonomy (GTDB): domain Bacteria; phylum Bacillota; class Negativicutes; order Selenomonadales; family Selenomonadaceae; genus UBA1796. The sequence continues at coordinate 4,748 of DCFU01000046.1, read as the reverse complement.
GTGAAGTGATTGAGGCTGAAAACGGCAAAGAGGCTGTCTTACGCGATTTACAGGATAAGCCCGATGCGGTTATTCTCGATATCGTTATGCCGGAAGTGGGCGGTATTGAGGCTTTGCAGGTTATCAAGGAGGTAAATCCGGATATTCCTGTCATCATGCTCTCTTCGGCAGGGACGCCGCAGAAGCTCATGGAAACCTTGGAGCTGGGAGCAATGGATTTTATCCAGAAGCCGTATACAAGTGCGCAAATTAAGCGTGCGGTAGAAAGTATACGAAAGAAGGTACAAAAAAATGAATAGCCAATACTTCGCACAGTACCTTTTGAATACAGGAGAACTTCCGATTGAGACTATCAGGCAGTTATTAGGCAGGGCATCCAAGCGGAAGCCTCAATTGCCTGTATTGGCTATGCAGCATGGAATGGTTACGGCAACGCAGATAGAGGAGCTGGGAGAGGATTCTAACAGTAAATTTGTTGCAGCTGCCATAGAACGGGGCCTTTTGACGAAGGTTCAGGTAAAAAATTTGCAGGAGGCAGTCGCCGGAGATAATCTGCGTTTTGCGCAGGCTATGATTGACAAGAAAATCATAAGCTATGTGGAAATGGAAAAACTTCTTAAGCGCTATAGCAAGGCTAAACAAAACCCTTTGCAGGAAGCTGTAAATAAAGTTGCGGATAAGGGACTCGAGAAAGAAATAGGGTATTATGGAGAATATACAGAATTGTTTATTCATTCGTTTGCACGGTTTATGGGTGTTCCGACGGTCATTGAGATAGAAACGATGGATTTAAGGGAAGAAGCATGTCCTACGCATATGGTATCACAGCGCCTGAGCGGGGATTTGGGGCTTGTGGCGAGTATTGTAGCAAAGGATGAAGTATTCGTAGAGATGGCTCGGCGGTATAGCGGTGAGGACATTTCACGGCTCAATGAGCTCGCAATCGATAGTATGGAAGAGTTCCTGAATGTCATCAATGGTCTTTATGCTGTGAATATGGCAAAACGACAAATGGAAATTGATTTGGAACTTCCACATACCGTGAAGAATATGTTGCCTGCGGGTAATTTGCAGCTTATGCTGCGGATTGATGCAAGTATCGGCTCATTTTTGCTTGTTTTAGGGTCGGATGAATTTTTGTCCTAAGGGAATAAAAAAATCTTGACAAGCCCTTTAAAAAATGGTAATCTATATATCGTTGTGAGTGGGTACGATATAATTTTATAAAACATTTTATTCAAGCAATGGAGAGTTGTCCGAGTGGTTGAAGGAGCACGCCTGGAAAGCGTGTGTACGGGAAACTGTACCGAGAGTTCGAATCTCTCACTCTCCGCCATTTTTTAAAAAAGATCCTTTTTCAGGTCGGACCGCAGCGCTTTGGTCTTGCGCAATGGGGCCTCATGAATCCCGTCAGGTCCGGAAGGAAGCAGCGGTAAGTGAATCGTTCTATGTGCCGCGAGGTTGCCTGAGGGCTGTGGCCCGACGTTGAAAAGGAAGTTGCAAGCAGCCGTTAAGGCTGCTTTTTTTGTGGTATAATCAGAACAGAATATAACATAGGATAAGGGAGCGGAAGCTTTATGGCATATATTGCACTTTATCGGAAATGGCGGCCGGGCAGCTTCAAGGAGCTGGTCGGGCAGGAGCATATATCGAGAACGCTTTCTAACGCGATTCTTACGGGGAAAATAGGGCATGCATATCTTTTTTCCGGACCGCGTGGTACGGGCAAGACCAGTACAGCAAAAATATTCGCGAAGGCCCTGAACTGCGAAAAAGGGCCGACACCAGATCCTTGCAATGTGTGTGAAAATTGCCGCAAAATCAACGAGGGGACATCCATGGATGTATTCGAGATTGATGCGGCTTCTAATCGTGGAATTGATGAGATACGTGAGCTTCGGGAGACAGTGAAATTTGCACCGGCAGATGGGCGTTATAAGGTATATATCGTTGATGAGGTGCATATGCTCACAGCGGAGGCATTCAACGCATTGCTGAAGACGCTTGAGGAGCCGCCGGCACATGTGGTGTTCATTCTTGCAACAACAGAGGCCCATAAGGTGCCGGCTACGATACAATCACGTTGCCAGCGGTATGATTTCAAACGGATTACGACGCAGGAAATCATGGAACGGCTGCGTTATGTCACACAAGATATGAAAGTACCAATTGAGGAAGAGGCACTTTCCTTGATGGCTTTGCAGGCCGATGGCGGAATGCGTGATGCGTTGAGCATCTTGGATCAGTGTTCAGCATTATCCGGGGAACAGGGAATTACGGCGGAACGTGTCCGGCAGATCCTCGGGCTGGTAGGGCATGAATGGATATGGAAAATAACACAGGCACTGGCAGAAAGAAAATCTCAGGATATATTACGGAGCATATCGGAACTCTTGCGCGACGGCAAAGATATGAAACAGATTTTGGCAGAGCTCGTACTGCATATGCGCAGTCTTATGATATATAAGGCTGTGGGTGCATTGGAAGACCTCGATCTCTATGATGAGCAGGAAAAGGTGCTTCGGGAACAGTGCGGCTTATTTGATCAGGAGCGTATCATGGGGATTATCCATCGTTTACATGAGGCCATGAATGAGATGAAGTGGTCTCCACAGCCTCGGATAACGATAGAAGTAGCGCTTTTATCCCTTTGCCGCATGGATGCAGATGCAGGGCGGACAGAAGACCATCCTGTGTGCCCTGCTTCGCCAGATGGTGACAGTGCGCGTATAGCCAAGCTGGAGGCAAGACTGGCACAGCTGGCAGCGGCCGCAGGAGGTGCTGTAAAACCAACAGACGAACGCAGACAAAGCAACACAGCCGCTTTACCGAAACAGGCAGCGTTGAACCCTGCAGGCAAAGCTGCGCCTCGGTCGATGGCTGCGCCGACTGAGGCGGAAACGACCGTCAATGCTGATGGCAAAGCTGTGTGGCAGCAGGTCATGGCAAAACTCAAGGCAGAAGATAAGAAACCTGTATTGGCCTGCGTAGAAAAAGGTATCTCACGGGGGATGAGCGATACACAGTTTTTCATTGTTTTTCATAGTAAGATTCTTCAACAGCTTACAGAACGAAATTATCGGCGTGTACTTGAACCTATCCTGCAGGAAATCACGGGCAGGCAACTGCAGCTTGTTTGTGAACTTGAACAAATAAAGCCCGTGCCGAAACCACTGCCAAAAGTGAAACGGCAGGCAAAAGCGGAAATGCAGGAAGACGCAGGTATTCAGGTGGATATGGATGAACTGCCTCCAGAGGAAAGAGAACGCCTGCAGGCTGCAATCGATGTATTTGGAAATCATTTTGTGGAATTGAAGGAAGAAAAAAAAGAATGAATTGACGATTCTTCTTTCTTTTGGTAGGCTAAGGGATAGAACTTTGATCTTCCGGTCCAGGTGGTCGGATAAAAATATAAAGGGGGCAATATGATGTTTGGCGGAATGGGAAATATGGGAAATATGGCAGGCATGATGAAAAAGGTCCAGAAGCTTCAGACTGAGATGAAAAAAATGCAGGAAGAACTCAAGGTCAAAACGGTAGATGTTTCAACGGGTGGTGGTGCCGTGAAGATCGTAATGAATGGAGATAAGCAGGTAGTTGCGCTTACAATAGATCCGGCTGTGGTGGATCCTGAAGATGTAGAGATGCTGCAGGATATCATTTCGGCAGCTATTAATGAAGCAATTAAAAAAGTAGATGATATGATGGCGTCTGAAATGGGAAAAATAACAGGCGGGCTCGGGCTGCCGCCAGGAATGATGTAAGATGCAATACATCGCACCTTTGGCCAAGCTTATAGAGAATTTTCGCGCGTTGCCGGGTATTGGCTCTAAAACGGCAGTGCGCCTTGCTTATCATATTCTGGATATGGATGCAGATAAGGCAAAGGGATTGGCACAGGCCATCATTGAGGCTAAGGAAAAGATCGGTTATTGTAATACCTGCTTTAACCTGAGTGATACCAATCCCTGTCATATTTGTGCAGCTGAAGCAAGGGATCACTCCACAATCTGTGTGGTTGAGCAGCCGCAGGATGTTGACGCTGTGGAACGCATGCGAGACTACCGTGGGGTGTACCATGTCCTGCATGGCTCACTTTCACCCTTAGAGGGAGTAGGACCGGAGGATATCCGCATCAAGGAACTGTTGACACGTCTTTATGATGCAGATGTCAGTGAGGTTATTATGGCGACGAACCCGAATGTTGAGGGTGAGGCGACGGCAATGTATATTGCCAAATTATTAAAGCCGCTTGGTATCAAAGTTACACGGATAGCGCATGGGCTTCCCGTAGGCGGGGATCTTGAGTATGCTGATGAGGTGACACTGGCCAAGGCTATGGAGAACCGGCGGGAAATTTAGTATAGAATATTTTAAAGGGGAATTTGTATGTTGGAATCCGGGATTGTTGTTGCATTTGCTGTTGGACTGTTAGTCCTTTGCATAATTGGCAAGATAGCATCTTTGCCAATTAAACTTGTCTGGAAGTTTATTACAAACAGTATTTTTGGTGCATTTTTGCTTTGTATCGTAAATTTGTTTGGTCTGGGAATCAAGATTACGATTTTTAAGGCGCTTGTAGCAGGTGTTTTCGGCATACCAGGTGTCATAGCGATTGTTATTTTTAACTATCTCTAAAAAATAATTCAAAAAATAGTTGACAAGAGATACAAAGTGGTATAATATAATACAAGTCGCCAGCGAACAGCAGGGCGGGCTTCGTAAGAAAGAAACCTTAAGTGTGATTG
>DCFU01000003.1 GCA_002319795.1 Megamonas sp. UBA1796 | reverse complement strand
ATGTTAGTAATATGCCCTTCCAGGGCTAGAGCAAGCCTCCGGTTTACCGGAGGTCATGACTCAGTTAGTTGCGCACGCAATATGCAAATGAAAAGGTATAAAAATTATTGAAGGGCATATGATGTCGGACCATATGCATTTGCCGCTGGGCATAGCTTCTAAGTATAGCATATCAGGGATTATAGGATATTTAAAAGGGAAAAATGCGATGATGATATTTAGCAAACACGGTAATTTGAGGTGTAAATTTGGCCACAAACACTTTTGATCGACTGAATATTATGTAAGTACAGCAGGTCTCAATGATGCCACTGTATCGAAATATATCCGGGAACAGGAAAAAGTGGACGTGGTTTTAGTAACCTAAGACGAGTCTTAAGAGCATTTACCGGAAGATATTTTCGATACATGCTTAGATAAATTCTCTAATTATTGAGAATTGTTATTGACTAAAATTTTAATTCGATTTCCTATTGTGATTTATGAATTTTTTACGAACTTTCATCTGCGTAATAGTACTATCATCTAAACGGGTTTACACAAGTAGTTGCTGTGTTAGTCTGGAATTTAACTGTGCTTAATAAAGTGACCATTGTTAATTTCTATGAACGCAGATGTCAGTTCTTCCTGCGTATTCATTACAATAGGTCCACCCCAGGCAATTGGTTCATGCAGCGCCTTTCCCGAAAAGAAAATAAATCGTAGTGCAGATTTTGGCTGTGCCGAAACTGTAATATCATCTCCACTTCCGAACAGTACCGCTGATTTTGAAGATATATTCTGTTCATTTATAACAGCATTTCCCTCGATAAGAAAAACAAAGACCGTTTCGTCTGCCTTTGTAGGAACCGTAATCTCTTCACCGATTGGAAGCATAATGTCATAAATCGTTGTAAGAATATGTGATGGAGTCATTCCGGCAACTCCCTGAAAACAGCCGGAAAGGATTCTGATCGTTGCTTTTCCGTTGATGATTTTGGGGATAATATCCCTTGTAAGGCTGCAATAAGCAGGTGTTGTCATCTTTTCTTTGCGAGGCAGATTCAGCCACAACTGAAATCCTAACATTCTGTCCGATGTTTTTGGCATTTCCTGATGAAAAATGCCACTGCCAGCTGTCATCCATTGGCACTCGCCTGTGTGAATTGAGCCTTTATTTCCCAGAGAATCTTCATGATCAATTCTGCCGGAAATCAGGTAAGTAATGGTTTCGATTCCCCTATGTGGGTGCATAGGAAATCCAGCGAGATAGTCGGACGGAGAGGTAGAGTCAAAAGAATCCAGCATTAGAAAGGGATCGAAATCTTCCGTATCTTTATTACCTAGTACACGAACAAGATGGACTCCGGCACCATCCACAGTTTTTTGACCCTGAATATGCTTGCTGATTTCTCGCTTAGTCAATTCAGATACCTCCTTAAAACCTTATATTATTATGTGCTACTCTCAGTAAATAACCGAAAGGGCTATTAATGAAAATTGTTTTGATGAATTCCGTTATAGAACGATGAATTTTTTGTATGTTTATATTCGCATGTATGAATCTTTTTCTACAGTATAACTAAAGGTGAGGTTGATTCTGACGCAGGCATAGATCGACAGTATTCTCCAGTCAGTTTAAAATATAAAGCAGATTTATTCACTATAATCATGTATAAGATAATCGCCTGCTTTACAAACACATCATAACATACTATGATGAGACTATCATGAAATTGGAAACAAATATACGCCGAAATCTTAGGTATGAGTCTGACGAAAATGCAGGAGTAAAATCGTATGGGATGTGGTAAACATTCGGAATTATATGCAAATTTATTATATAAAGGAGAATGATTATGAGTAATAAAAAGATTGGTATTTTTGTGGGAAGTCTTCGCAGAGGTTCTTTCAGTCGATCCATAGCACAGGCGGCTGTATCGTTTTTCCCAGCGGAACTTGAATTTCGTTTCATTAATATTGGAGATCTTCCGCTATATAATCAGGACTTTGATGATGACGGGAAGCCGCCTGCGTCCTATGAGGTATTTCGCCATGCAGTGGCAGATCTCGACGGCTTTCTTTTTGTGACACCGGAATATAATCGCTCTATACCAGCCGTATTAAAAAATGCGCTGGATGTGGGTTCTCGCCCGTATGGCCATAACGTCTGGAATGGCAAGCCAGGGGGTATCATCAGCGTATCTCCGGGTGGACTTGGTGCCTTTGGAGCCAATCATCATTTGCGTCAGCCTATGGTATTTTTGAACGTGTTGCTGCTTCAGCAACCAGAGGCCTATATCAGTAAGGTGGCCTCATTGTTGAATGAAAAAGGAGAGCTTGTTGATGAATCGACTCGTACGTATCTGAAAAACTTTATCGATGCTTTTTCGGAGTGGGTGAGAACTATCTCTGACGCTCATTGAATCTTGGACCTGCATTCGTTGGCAAATACGGATAATGCACAGTGCGCAAGCTGTTTTTGCCAACAATCATGATAATGAGACAATAAAAAAAGGAGGAAATTCATATGGCGTATGCAACGATCAATCCTTATACAGGCGAGAAAATAAAAACTTTTCCGACCGCAACGGACAGGGAAGTCAAAGATGCCATCAGCTTAGCTGATAATACTTTCAAAAGTTGGAAGGAAGCAAGTTTTGAGACAAAGGCTGCAGTTTTGTCGGGTACGGCACGTATTTTGCGTGCCAGACATACTGAGTACGCAAAGATACTTACACTTGAAATGGGTAAGCTGCTTGGCGAAGCTGAAGCTGAAGTTGAACTCAGCGCAAAAATACTGGAGTATTATGCAAAAAATGGTGCATCTTTGCTGAAGCCGCGCAGTTTATCGGTTGATGGATTAAAAGAGGGTGCTGTCAAACTGGTTTACCAGCCGCTAGGCATACTTTATATTGTGGAACCTTGGAATTTCCCGTATTATCAGATTGTGCGCGTGGCTGCACCACAGTTAATGGCTGGAAACACACTCATACTGAAACATGCCTCGAATGTGCCGCAGTCGTCGGCTGCTTTTGAAGCCCTGTTTATGGAAGCCAGTCTACCAAAAGGAGCTTTTGTTAATCTATATGCTTCACACGATCATAATGATTTGATCTTGTCTGACCCACGTGTGCGGGGAGTAGCACTGACTGGAAGTGAACAAGCTGGTGCTGCAGTGGCTTCTATCGCTGGTAAATACCTGAAAAAAAGCACACTCGAACTTGGTGGTTCTGATGCCTTTATTGTACTCGATGACGCAGATATCGACAAGGCGGTTAACTGGGCTGTATTTGGCCGTCACTGGAATTCCGGGCAGGTTTGCATATCGTCGAAACGAATCATTTTGGTGGATGCCATTTATGATGAATTTCTCAAGAAGTATAAAGCCGGCGTCGCAAAACTGAGGGCTGGAGACCCGTTAGATGCTGTTACTACGCTGGCGCCGCTTTCATCCCATGATGCGGTCGATCTTTTGAGTAAGCAGGTAAACGCCGCTGTTGCAGCCGGTGCGACCGCCGAAAGAGTCGGGGATATGGTTCCTGCAAAAGGAGCATTTTATCAGCCGACTATTTTGACGAATATTACACCGGGGAATCCAGCGTATCATACCGAAATGTTTGGACCTGTCAGTCAGATTTATCGTGTGCCTGATGAAGCTGGCGCTATCCGTCTGGCGAACGATTCACCTTTTGGCTTGGGTGGATCTGTGTTTACAAATAACTTCGCTCGCGGTCAGCATGTAGCGCAGCAGATTGATACGGGTATGATGTATATCAACCATCCAACCGGCGTCAAAGCAGATATTCCATTTGGTGGCATCAAAAATTCAGGTTATGGGCATGAGTTGATTGATCTGGGAATTCATGAATTTGTCAATATTAAGGTGATTGTGGATACACCTATAGATGATAGTTTTTAAGAAAAGGCTTAACTATATAGAAGATGATTTGAATTGTAGCCTAAAGGTTACTATGTATATTCCTTTTAAATAAATTTAAAAGGAGTCTTACAAATGTCTATTGTTGCTTTTTATCGCAGTGAGAAATGTGGAAATATCGTTGCTTTGATTAAAAAGGGTGGCGGAACGCTCAGTAAAGGTAAACAAGCAGTCCCAATCCGTCTGCGGTAGATCAAAAATCCTTACCAACCAACGCTAATGGCATTTCACTGTCCCCGTTTGTGATTGAAAATACAATGCCCCCCCCGGCCAGGATAACTCCCATAATGCTCTCACTGACTCAAGGAAATTAAGGCACGTGATGCTGTTGTCATCGGTATTGCAGTGGAATAAAAGCTTTGGGAAATTATAGAGTACTTCCCAATCAGTAGACAAGAAAATAAACGCCTGTCGTAGAAATACGCCGGATTATGCGGCCTTGCTTCGTATCTTATACGGGGCAAGGCCGTTATTCATATGCAACCGTTCATATTTATTATTTGTTGGAAGTTCATAGGAACTTCATATTTTAAATATATCTTTTTCATATTTTTATTATAAAATATAGAAAAGATAATACAGCATTGCAAAAATTGGATTGTAGAGAAAAAAACACTTAATTAAGCAAACATATTATATGCAGGGGTTTATTTGTCAATAGCGAATATACATAAATAAGGGTTAGTTTGGACGTATCAATATCAGAAGGGAGTGTTTGTGATGATGTATAATGGTATGATGGGCGGATTTGGAATACTTGTGATGGGATTATATGTTGCAGGGATCATTTATTTCTTTTATCTGTTGACAAGCATAGCAAAATCTTTGGCAAAAATTGCGAATAAAATAGATAAGGATTCCTAAGCTGAAATGCAAAAATACCATATTGGGGAGGCGTATGTACAATGTATGGGCAAAAATGGCGTAGTTGTTTAGCAGCCACAGCAGCTGCAGTACTGTTCACATTCAGTGCAACAGCGCAGGCAGCTGATATTAAATTGGATATCAAAGAAAGCGTTTGGGAATTAAAACCAGGATTATCAACCACTGTATGGACCTATAACGGTACGGTTCCGGGTACGCCGATTGTGGTTCATGAGGGCGAAAATGTTACTATTGAAGGTGTAAATCATTTGCCGGTAACGACAAATATTCATTGGCATGGTTTGGTTGTACCGAATGATCAGGACGGGCCTGGCCGCATCATAGAACTAGGGGCTTCTTTTCACTACGAATTTACCGCGAAAGAAGCTGGAACGTATTGGTATCATTCACATTATAGACCGGTATTGACGCAGGTCGATATGGGGCTGTATGCTCCGTTTATTGTAAAAACAGATGCAGATGACAAATATAGTGGCGATCATATTTTGGTGCTTGATGACTGGTACTTGGATGAACATGGCAACCGCTTGATGGGAACAGCTCGTGGAGATATGGAACGGTATGGAAATATTGAAACGGTAAATGGAAAAACGGGTGACGCGATTGAGCCATTGGTCTTTAGACCAGGTGAATTGCATAAGTTAAGATTCATTAATGCTTCAACGGCAGCTTATCATACTTTACAGTTAGCGGGACATCCTTTCAGGGTAACACATACAGATGGACACCCGTTGGTAGAGCCGTATACAACGGATAAAATTACCTTGGCACCTGGGGAGCGCTTGGATGTTGAAGTCGCCGCGAATGGAAAAGATGGACAAATATATCATTTGACGAGTGACAGGCCGGAACTTGGCATCAATATCCCTATAGAATATAAGGGGGAAGCAGTTTCGCCGGTAGCCTCGCCATTTGTTCCTCCGGTAAGCAAAAGCTTCCCTGGAATCGCAGAGAAAACCCCGGACTATGTTTTAGAACTTGGCTCCACTATGATGAACAGGACGGCAGTTCAGGGAGAAAAGATGAACGCAATGCACGATATGGCAGGTATGAATCATATGTCAATGAACCACGATGATGGCATGATGACAAATGATATGAATGGCTCTACCAATCAAATGAAAATGACATCCATGCCCGCTATGCAGTGGACTATTAATGGGAAAGCTTTTCCCGATACGGAACCATTGAAAGTAAAGGTCGGACAAGTCGTAAAGGTGCGTTTTTGGAATAAAGATACGCAGGGAATGCATCCAATGGATCACCCAATGCATTTGCATGGAACCTATTTTCAGGTTGTGTCTCTGAATGGAAAAGCTCCGGAACGAGAAACCTGGAAAGACACAATCAATGTTCCGGCAGGGCAATATGTAGATATCGCATTCAAAATGGAAGAGCCTGGGATGTGGATGCTGCATTGTCATATTTTAGATCATGAAGATGGTGGGATGATGACAATGGTTGAAGCAGAAGGAGCCAAATAAGGGAAATACCAATCTTATATTTCGGCAAGCTGGGTAGTGCATACTTTTCCAGCTTGCTGTTTTTATTAAAAACAGCAGAAAATTAAAAGGAGAACTGGAATATGGCTAAATATTCTGTGTTATTAGTGGATGATGATGAAAAGCTTGTGCAATTATTAAAGATATACTTCGACAAAGAAGGGTTTATTACATATACTGCTTATGATGGATTAAAAGCAATACAACTGGTCCGGGAAAAGCAACCAAGCATTATGATCCTGGACATTATGCTGCCGGAAATAGATGGCTGGGATGTGTGCAGAAAAATTCGTCGGGAGAATGATATACCTATCATAATGCTTACGGCCAGGGACGAAGAAAGTGATCGGCTCATCGGGCTGGAAATCGGTGCAGATGATTATGTAACAAAGCCGTTCAGCCCTAAAGAAGTAGTCGTACGGGCGAAAGTCATTTTACGGCGCATGCACAGAGAGATTGTACAGAAGCCTTCCTTACAGATTGGAAATCTTTATATAGATTTTATCAGGCACCAGGTATCAAAAAATAATGAAGTAATAGACTTAACAGCAACCGAGTTCAAGATTCTCGAACTGTTTGCTGCAAATGCGGGAAGAGTATTTACCAGGTTTCAGATTGTAGAACAAACGCAGGGTGACAGTTTTGAAGGATATGATCGTACAATCGATGTACATATAAAAAACTTGCGGCGCAAAATCGAAGATAATGCCAAAGAACCCAAATATATATTGACTGTTTATGGTGTTGGCTATAAATTTGCGGAGGGATGATATGGGAAAATTTAATAGCATTGCCTACCGGATTACAGGATTGATGTTCCTAATGATAGCATTAACCGTTTTTGTTTTAATCTATATGGCAAATGTACAAATGACAAATCTATTTCAACAATATCTCACGATGCAGCATATAGAAATGAGTCCGATGCATTCGAAGGGTATGATGATGGGACCACATGAAAATAATTTTTTGGCTTCTGTGCATACCTCCTTAGTATGGGTAGGTCTTGGCATATTGGTTATTGGGCTGGGTGCCAGTTACATTTTAGCGCGCAGTATAACGGTACCCTTGCGCGATCTGAGCGAAGCCGCAGAGAAAATTGAACAGGGCAAGTTTGGACATCAGGTTCCAATAGAAACAAGGGATGAAGTAGGTCAGTTAGCTGCTGTATTCAATCGTATGTCCGATACATTGGCCAGAAATACAAAATTGCGCAAACAATTGTTAGCAAATGTCGCACATGAACTAAAGACCCCACTCGCGATTATCCAAGGGAATTTGGAAGGTATGCTCGATGACGTCATTGAACCGGGTAAGGAACAGCTGCAATCTTTATTTGAAGAAGCTGTCCGATTGAATCGTTTGATCAAAGACTTGCGGGAACTATCACTGGCTGAAGTGCGGCAGCTGACGCTTGAAAAATGTCCGGCCGATATCAACCAGTTGTTGAATCGTGCTGTTTTGATGGTAAAACCATTTGCGGACGAGAAAAATATTCATATTTCCTGCAGGCTTGATTTAAAGCTGCCAGAGGTGTGTGTGGACCATGATCGCATGGGGCAAATATTTAACAATTTATTGATCAATGCGATTCGATATTCTCCGGCTCAAAGCAAAGTCCTCGTAGCTTCGGGCCTGGCCGCAGAAAAAGGGAAAAACTGGTTGGTTGTACATGTTATTGATAATGGACCTGGGATAGCAGAAGAAGATATCCCATATATTTTTGAACATTTTTACAGGAGTGAGAAATCTCGTGATCGAAAAAAAGGTGGGTCTGGCCTTGGCTTGGCAATTGTAAAGCAACTGGTAGAAATTCATGACGGCATAGTTAAGGTGAAAAGTATACCAGGACAGGGCAGTGAGTTCATGGTGTACCTGCCAACTCAATGTTGATCGTAATTTTAGGAAACCGTTTTTTTATAAAAAATCATAAGTTCTTCACAATCTGTTCATAAGGTTTTTACAAATGGACTGTATGATTAGAACTATAGAAGGGAGAGAAAATACATCATCTGATGTAAAGAAATATGCATTTCATAAATATAAACATTTAAAGGAGAGGGATAATATGAACAAGAATTTGACAGCATGGGCGGTCGGCGGGCTCTTAGCTTTTACAGTAGTTGGATTTAATTTCTTTGATGGATCGGTAGCAAAGGCTGCTGAAGAAATACCATCCATTGAAATGCAAGGCTCTATGATGCAAGATGGAAGCAGGAACAGGATGAATGCCGGAAACGCGAAAGAAAATTGTAATGCTATGATGCAGGACGCAGGTATGCAGAACAGGATGAACACAATGATGCAAGATCAAGATGGGAAGATGAAAGAAAATATGAAAGACAGGATGAAAGTGCGGCCTTCTCGGTTTAGAGGAC
>DCFU01000053.1:11612-35135 GCA_002319795.1 Megamonas sp. UBA1796 | reverse complement strand
CATTCATGCAGTAGACATTAATTATGTTCGTGTCAATTTTTTTAATTGATACAAATGGCCTGGGTTCGAGATTATAATCTCCAATCGTCTTTTCAAACCACATAACATCACGCCATGCTCCACATTTGTATCCCGTATTATGATATACACCTAACTTTCTAAATCCCAAATGTTCATGCAGCTTTTCACTGTTTTCATTAGGCGCTGTAACGCCTCCATAAATATTCCGGACATTTTGCAGCTTCAATATTTCAATAAGTGTACTGTACAGTATTTTACCCATGCCACAGCGCAAGTGAGCTTTATCAATATAAACCGACAGTTCAGCATTCCACTGGTATGCTACCCGTTCCATTTGTCTATGTGCATATGCATATCCAAGAATTTTTCCATTTGACAAGCCAACTATATAAGGATAGTCGGCTGATATTCCCTTGATACGATTTCTGAATTCACCAATAGAAGGAGTTTCACATTCAAAAGTTATTGCTGTTTCCATTATATAGGATTTATATATACTCAAAATCTTTCCAGCATCTGCTTCTTGCACAAGTCTGATTGTGTTTTTTTCCATTTTACGTACCTCTGTTCTCCTTGAATAATCACATTATATCATTTTTTCATATGAAGATGTTCCCTTCGTAACTGAAAACATGATAAAAAACTATATACAATGTAAGAGTCTACTTCTATGTGCAGCCTATTTGCAGCTTATGATTATAATAAAAGTACTGTTCTGCATACGTTCGTAAATTGCAATATCAAATTGAACAAAAGCCTTAATCTATAATGATTCTCAACAAGCATATGCCTTATCCAAAAATGTCTCGAAGAGATCCTCTGGCGTATGGTAGCCCAGCACCCGTCTTGGACGGCTGTTGAGCTTATCGGCAAAGGATAGGATTTCTTCAATGGATCGTAGGGATAAGCCTTGGCAGTTTAATATCTGTATCGCACCACGCTCATCAAGTGTGAGATGCGTACCCCGTTTACGAGAATTATCCTCTGTGTTAGAATGGAGTTGATCCATAATGATTGCTCCTTTGTAGATTGTCTTTTAGCGATTACATTCTAACACAAGGTTCATCATTATGAATTTTATTTTGTTTATTTGTTCAATTTCATTTTACAACTGACGTTTTTTTCTTTTTGCCGTTTCATTTCATGTTTAATTTTTATTCGGATATATGTATATACATATATCTCGTTAAATTTTTTATTCACTAATTTTATTGATAGTTGCTAGTGTTTCTAAAAAACCATCAAATTGTTTTCCCAGTACTTGTTCAATTTTTCTTTGTGCCTCTTCCCATAATGGTATAGCTTCTTCAAGTTTTTTTTCACCATTCATCGTAATTGAAATTGATTTTTTCCTAGCATCCTGATTTTCGGGTACAATTTTAATGTATCCATGCTTATTCAATATTTCAATATTTCTCGTGACTGTACTTTGGTCCATCAGTAGCATAGCTGCCAGTTCCCCAACCGCAATGTTTCTATGCAATGAAATATTACGAAGCAATACACATTGTGTGGTGCGCAGGCCAGTTGGTTGTAAGTGCCGATCATAAAATTGAGTAATCACACGTGTTGTTTTTCTTAAATTACCGCAAGCACAACACTCCATATCTGGCAACTTTAGCATTGTAAACACCTCTACATTTATTATATGTATATACATATAATAAATGTAGAAACAAGTTTTGTCAATATAATTTTGTTAATCCACCATCTACTGATAGTTCTAAACTCCCTTGCCAAAATCAAAGCAAAAATTTTACTATCGGCTAACAATCATATCAAACTTCACTTATTGCTCATATTTTTATAAATCAGTCTAGTTTGATTTGCTATCTAATGCTATAGGCTATAGCCTTTATTTATACCCATTTTGGCAGCCGGTTCCCCATCATAGTCTTGTATTCCAGCGTCTCTCCATCTACCAGAAAAGTGCCATTCCCAACAGCATGAAAAGTTCGCTGCTCAATAGCCGTTTCATTTATCCAGGCTTTTTCTCCCGATAAAATAACCAGACCATACTTATCTACATAGTCAATCACTCTACATTCAATGCATTTCAAACATTCTTCAATAAGAGGTGCCTTAACCGTTTTAGCAGCAAGCGGTGTTAAAGAAAATTTATCAAATTTATCCACGATTGTTCCATTCACAGTACCGATCCCAATAGCATCTTCAATCAAATTGACTCCGGGAACAGCAATAACACATTCTTTTGTCTTCATCATAACTTCAAAAGACGTGTTCCATGGTCCTGTAGAAATAGCTATATGCGGGCTAAAGTCCATAATCATATGCCAGGAAATTGTCATGATATTATTTTTCTTTCCGTCAAAAGTTGTAACCAAAATAACTGGTCCGGATTCTAAAAAAGTAAAAGCTTGACCAATATCCACTTCTTTCATCTTACTGCCTCCCAGGCACTGTATGATTCCTAAATGCCCTTGTTTGTATATTCTCCTAATAAAAAATCCCAGAAAACATCTTAATTGATGGTACATCATATTTTGTCATGAAGACAAATCCATTGTCCTTATCGATGCTGCGGAACACGTATAAAAGGAAGCTGCTGATGTCTTCCGCAGGATGATAATCAGGATTTTATTTTGTAAATCCACCAGCCATTTTTAGCTCACTGAGAAATGCACTGTCCACCATTGGTATCCGGATTGTTTTGCCTGTAAACGCAGATTTATAGATTGCCAATATTGTTTCTAGTGTTTTACGTCCCGCTTCTCCATTCACGGATGGTTCCGTATCGTTTCTGAATGCTGATACTAGATCTTGGTATTGCATTCGATGGCAGTGAAAACCAATATCCGGGCTGCTTACTCCCGCCTTCTCCGTATTACTTACTGACCTGTATTCATATCCGGATTTTAATTGTACGAAAGTAAGTATATCATTTTCAATAATAGCACTACCTTCGGTTCCATACACATCGACCCGGGAAACCAGACCAGGATACGCGCACGTAGTCCCCTCAACAACACCCAGGGCTCCTGATTGGAACTTGATAATGGCTGAAGCAGTATCTTCAACTTCCATGCCCTGATGTCCCAGTGTCATACATTGACCATGAACCTCAACAATAGGGCCAGCTAAGTACTGCAACATATCGATATAATGAATGCCTTGATTCATCAAAACGCCGCCACCAGCCATATCCCAAGTGCTGTGTGCTGCAGAACTGTCATAATATTCCTGGCTTCGATACAACTTTATATAACATCCACCATAAATGATCTTTCCAAGCTTGCCTCCATCTAGTAATTCCTTTAACGCTGCAACCCCTTCACTATAACGTCTCTGAAAAATGATCCCGAGTTTTACACCTTGTTTTTTGCATGCTTCAATCAAAGCATCGGCTTTTTCCAGACTGATATCAATTGGTTTTTCAACGATGACATGCTTGCCGCTGTGTGCTGCCGCAATTCCCATATCAGCATGTAATCCACTCGGCGTGCAAATGGATACAGCATCTATGTCCTCGCGATTCAACATTTCTTGGAAATCATCCGACCAATCGCAGTCGAACTTGATTGCCAACTCCTTGGCCTTCGCTGGATTACGGCCACATATCAATATCAATTCAGCATCTTCGATACTTTTGATTGCCTGTGCATGGACAGAAACTATGGAGCTCGTACCTACTATAGCAAACCTTATTTTTTTCATGTTGCACCTCTCATATGAATTCACACGAACAAAGTTCCACGACAGCATTTTTCAGCATATCCTGCAAGAAAGCCGACAAAAAACATTCCAACAGCTAATAATAAATTTACTTTTTGAGCATAACAATCAATCTTCCTGGAGCACTAAAGATTGTATAGCAGCAGCAACCTTGATTTCTAATTCTTTAAATTGGTCAGCAACTGCAATCTCGTTTTTTTGCCGATAAATAATTTCCTCTGCCCGAATACGTAAAAGAAGGTTTTCTAATTCCGCTCTTTTCTGTACGACTTCCTGAAAAAGCTTTAACATAAGCTATCTCCCCCCTTCCTCAAACCAAACATCATCTTTTCAGGTCTATGAGTGCCTCCTCCATGGTCTGCATTTTCAGCTGTCCAGGCATATAAGATTTTAATTGATCTGTCTGTTCCGTACGGATTATATTCACTACGGTGGTCGTACGAAGCAGAATTTGTCTTTACCGACACCAGCAAAAAATCATCTATATTCATAAATATATTCTTCCTAACCTTCCATTGCAAGATTTTGTTGCTTCTTTACCTTAAATTTTATTTCCGGTGTATAAGCATGAGAAAAAACTTTGTCACACTGGGTTGAACCATGCACCTCATGGAAAGTGCGAAGAAACTGCGCAACAGACAACTAACAGTTTTGTTCGTTGTTCGGCAAAACGGTACTGTCACCTAGGCACATTATGCTAAAAATAGCCACCCAAAAGGATGGCTGAATGTTGTTCATGCGTAGCACCTATACTATTCCAGCTGCTACCAAACGGTAGGCGGTCAGTATCATCCCTGAAATGGGGTGATGCCCATGAAGGACACGAACCTAGCTTTGTGATTTCTAATTATTCTTGTGCTACTGCTGCAAAAAAAATAACCGCCTGCAGCTACCAAACTTAGGCGGTCACTTTCATCAGAGATTTCAGGGCTGACCGTTTACCGATAGCACCTTTTCTATTTTTAATTATAGCTTATATTATCGCCTATAGCAAGGCGATAAAAAAGGAACGTAAAAACGGAACTTATTCCAGAGGATAAGCTTTAAGCCAATTATGCCAAACTATACAATGCCCCTTAAAGGTCATATTGTAAAACCGGCACGTATGGCATTAGGCGTGTTGCTCATTATTTTTTTCCTTACAACATCAATAATCGTTCCATCCCTGTCTTCGACAAGTGCAACAACCTGGTTATCAAACTCCACTGCTGCCAGAGTACCTGCCAGAGCATACGCTCCATCCTTCAAATCCTCGAATGTGCGCAGTGGCACATTCAGGTTAACCTCCTGATTTGTGCAGCGCATATCATCTCTTTATATCATCATACTTTTATTGCAAATTTCTATACTTCGTAGGAGACATCCCTGTCTCTTTTTTAAAAACTCTTGAAAAATAGCTTGCATCGTTGAATCCTAAATTTTCAGCTATTAACTCAATGGATAAGGCTTCCACTCTTAAATTTTTTTTTGCCTCGTCAATGCGCAGTTTATTCAAAAAATCAGTCAAAGTAGCTCCCGTTTCTTTTTTAAATTGCCTCGACAAATGCGCCGGATGAACAAAACAGCATCGACTGATTTTCTCTAAATTTAAAGGTTGCATATAATGGATTTTTAAGAAATTCACCGCCTTCTGCACCAAAAGAGAATAACCGGACAATTGATGGTGCTTTACAAGTTCGCAATATTCGGAATACATGGCTACTAGCAACTTAACAAGTGCATCCAAATGATTTACCTGCTCAATTTTAATAGCAAATTTCTCAGAAATATGATGCAAAAAAAATGGTGGAACCCCACCTTTTTCCGCTGCAATCCGAAAAAGCGTATTAAAGATGATGCATAAATTTTTCATAACACGAACCGGCTGATTAGGAATACGCTCGGAAAAATCTGTAAATTTTACAATTTCATTGAAAAACCATTCTCCTTTTTCTCGATTTCCCTGTGAGATAGCAAACATTATTTCCCTCTGCAGTTTATATCTCAGAGCAATAAGGTTATCATATGCCTCATCTGACTGATTAAGAAGCTTAAACTTGTCTGCTGCAATCGGTGGGTTGGTATAGGATTGATGTTCGTCAAACGTATATAAATCAACGTGCTGCAGCAAAGGACTGCAATAAATCATATTTGCCATACTTTGGATTTTAGATCTGGACAGTAACTTCAATCCGCCTAAAAATTCTCTCATTACAATTTTCTTATTAGAATTAAACAAAGCCATTTGCCCAAAATCAGGTGTTTGATCCAAAAAAGGTCCATGAACCATCATAATCGTTCCACTTATTTCTTTTTCAAATAATTCTGCTAAATAAGAAAGTCCAAGTTCATTTCTATATAAATAACATTGTCTCCGCTGTCTTGCGGCTTCCTCCCAAAGTTTTACAAAATTTTCCTTCTGCATAACGGATAAAAAATGCGGCAAACGATTATGTTCAAAGGATAATACAATAGAATCTTTTTCCGTTACTACATATATATTTAAATCATTCAAATAGAAAAGCGTTGTACAAGCTTCCATGATGTTATTTGAAATTTTCACCTTTTACTCTCTCCCTATCCATAAGATGCTAAAATTATCCTTAAAAAGCAATTATAATTCTTATATTTTAAACAATTATTCATTATAATCTTAATTGAAAGAAACATCAATCACTAAAATAAAGGAAGTGCGAAAAATGTTGTATCCTATTTTTACAAATTCTCGAAGTATTCTTGATTTGAATGGTATCTGGAATTTCAAATTAGACTCTGGTAATGGCTTTACAGAAAAATGGTATGAGCATCAATTAACAAATACCATGTGCATGGCTGTTCCAGCTTCCTACAATGACCTTGGTACCACAAAAGATTTGCACGACCATATTGGCTGGGTATGGTATGAACGGAATTTTACAGTTCCCGATATCCTCTTTTCGCAACGTATCGTTCTACGTTTCGGATCTGCCACGCATAAAGCAAAAGTTTATGTAAACGGCAATATGGTTATGGAGCATGCGGGCGGTTTCACTCCATTTGAGGCCCTTTTGAATTCACATTTAAAAAAAGGGGCAAATCGTCTGACCGTAGCCGTAGATAATATTGTAGATGATTCCACCCTGCCTGTAGGCGTATACACAGAAAAAGAAGTTCCTGAAAGTGAAAAATTGATCCGAAATAATCCTAATTTCGATTTTTTCAACTATGCAGGTCTCCATCGTCCTGTCAAAATTTATACAACACCACAAAGTTATATTAAAGATATCACCGTCACTACGGATATAGAAAATTCCAAAGGAATCATCTGCTACAATATAGAAACTGAGGGACTGCATACCTGCAAAATAACCCTACAGGATCAAGATGGACATCCTGTAGGCACTGCTGACACACCAGCAGGTGAAATCCAGATAGATGGTCCATTGCTATGGGAGCCACGCAACGCATATTTATATACCCTGAGAGTTGAATTGCAGGAAAAAGGCAGAACGGTTGACGTCTATGAGGAGCCTGTCGGCATCCGCACGGTAAAAGTTGAACACGGTCAATTTTTAATCAATGGAAAACCTTTTTACTTTAAGGGCTTTGGCAAGCATGAAGACTCTTCCATCCACGGCAGAGGCTTCAATGAAGCCGCAAATGTCTTGGATTTCAATCTTATGAAATGGGTAGGCGCAAATTCCTTTCGCACTTCTCATTACCCATATTCCGAAGAATTGATGCGTCTGGCAGATAAAGAAGGATTTGTCGTTATCGATGAAGTGCCTGCCGTCGGGGTTTACTTAAACTTTGCCAATTTTCTTTTTGGCGAAGAGGAAAATCGAAATACCTGGCAGCATATAAAGACTTTTGAAAATCATAAAAAAGTCATTGAGGAATTAATCGATAGAGACAAAAATCATCCTTGTGTTGTCATGTGGTCCATCGCCAATGAGCCGGCTTCGCAGGAAAATGGTGCTTATGAATACTTTAAGCCACTCGTAAATTTGGCAAAAAAATTAGATCCACAGAA
Source organism: Megamonas sp. UBA1796 (assembly GCA_002319795.1). Lineage (GTDB taxonomy): Bacteria > Bacillota > Negativicutes > Selenomonadales > Selenomonadaceae > UBA1796. The sequence continues at coordinate 27,430 of DCFU01000053.1, read as the reverse complement.
AAGACCTGTAACCATCGTAACGCATTTATGGGCTACACCTGATAAATGTAAAGTAGCTGAGCTCATTGATGTCATTGCCTTAAACCGATATTACGGGTGGTATGTCGATGCCGGTGACCTTGAGATGGCCCGCATACATCTTAAGGATGAGCTTGCCGCTTGGAATAAGCGCTGCCCTGGAAAGCCTGTTTTGATGACGGAATACGGGGCCGATACAATCAGCGGATTTCATGACGTAGTTCCTGTAATGTTTACAGAAGAATACCAGGTAGAGTTTCTGCGTATGCATCATAAGGTATTTGATGAATTCTCAAGTTTCATTGGTGAACAAATATGGAATTTCGCCGATTTCAATACCAGTCAAAGTATTATGCGCGTTCAGGGCAACAAAAAAGGTGTTTTCACACGAGATCGGAAGCCTAAATATGCTGCACACGAATTACGCAAACGCTGGTTGGCTATTCCAGATTTTGGGTACAAGCCATGTAAGTAATTCAAGATTGCATCCACAACCACAATTTTTTAAATGTGTGATTTTAATTCGATTAAAACCATACAAAAAAGCAATGGAGGAAATAAAATGAATTTTGAATCCAGACAACCCAAATCAAACACTTATGCCACCAGAAAATTTTGTATGATTGATAAAGTTGGTTACTTATTTGGCGATCTTGGAAATGATTTCTTTTTTTTATTAGTCAGTTCCTTTTTAATGGTATATTATACGGATATATTTCATATTAATGCAGCTTCCGTCGGTTCACTTTTTTTAATAGCCAGGCTATGGGACGCCATAGCTGATGTTACCTGGGGGCGTTTTATTGATATCAGAAAACCCGGTGCTTGTGGAAAATTTAGACCTTGGATTTTCAGGATGTCGTTTCCTCTTGTATTTTCTGGTATTTTAATGTTCATAAAAATACCAGGTATGTCGGATAACTTTTATATGGCATATGCTTTTATTACATACATTTTATGGGGCACATTTTACAGTACAGTAAATATACCTTATGGCTCCATGGCGTCTGTAATTACCAGCGATCCGGTCGAGCGCACCTCTCTCTCAACTTACAGAACCATGGGCAGTATGTTGGCAAGCCTAATCATTACAGTATTCGTACCTTTAATTGTTTTTATCGACAACAAAGCGGATGAGAGCCGCTTTATTTTTGCAGTAATTCTGTTAGGTATTCTTGCACTCGCTTGCTATATGGCATGCTATAAACTGTCGGTTGAACGAATTTCCATTTCCTACAGTGGTACACAGAGACCAAATTTAATCACAAGCTTGAAAGGTCTTCTAAGAAATAAGCCCTTGGTCACGATTCTGATTATATCTCTCTCTTTTATGACCTGCTTTATGTTGATTGGCGCCGTTAATGTCTACTTGTTCAAGGATTACTTCAGCAATGCAAAAGCATTGAGCCTGGTGGGCTTTCTTCAGACCGCTATGGTATTCATTGCCATGCCAATGGTCAAACCGCTCGTAATCAAATTTGGCAAAAAAGAATTAACCTCTGTAGCTATGCTTTTATCATCCATTTGTTACTTCCTGTTATACAGCATTCCAAATTTATCCAACACACAATTTATCGCCATATTAACGCTAGGCATGTTGGGGTATGCTTTTTTTAATCTGGTCATTTGGGCTTTTGTAACCGATGTCATAGATTATCATGAATATCTTACAGGCCTACGGGAAGATGCTACCGTTTATTCCGTATATTCTTTCGCTCGCAAAGTTGGGCAGGCATTAGCTGGCGGGCTAGGAGGTTATGCCATCGGTATGGTTGGCTACAACGCATCCTTAAAAGTCCAGTCCGCCGATACCCTTCATGGAATTTATACACTCAGCACCTTAGGGCCGGCAATAATTTTTTTATTCATTTTCTTGATTTTAGTAATGTTTTATCCCTTAAACAAAGCCCGGGTGCATCAGCTGACCATTGCCCTGGTAAAGAAACGGAACCCCACGGAATAAATTCACGAACGGGTCCTGCATAATTGGACAAACCAATAAAATGCTGTCATAAAATAATTCTGAATTACGCGGCTTTACTTCGGATTTCAAACGGAGTAAGGCCGTTTTCCAGCTTCATGTACCCCAGATCCTTTCCCACCGTTTCCTGCGTCTCTGCTCGGCAAAAAATCTGAGACAAGCACTCTGTTTTTCACATATCGTCACATTTCTTAAAATGATTCTAATACATTTTAGGCTGCTGACTAATTATTTTTTATTATATCGAACTGCAATTTCTATTGGCAAATTTTCTTTGGAAACTCCCAAATCAACATCTTGTTTAACAGTCGCAACATAATTGGTACCAGCATCACAAGAAACATCTTTTCCCTTTTTTAATATATTCGTCAATACCGAATGTTTGTTTGAAGATACATAGGTTGCAGTGTACGATAAAGGAACTGTTATATTATTTATGGTTGTTACAGAATCTATAGAAAAAATTAATTCACCGTCCTGCCCAAGCAGGCCTGCTGATTTGGCCTTGACAATTTTCCCTAAGACAGTTGTACCCGCAGGAATAACTGGAACCTGATCAAGAATGACATCCTTAGTTGTAACAAACACTATGACGTCATCTTTATGAGCCGTTTTGGACGTTATAGTATTTTTTAAAGAAACATTGATTTGGGTTTTAGCAGAAATACAAGCTTCATCGCTCTCAGCAGGATTTATTTTAGTCTCTGAATCCGCCGGAGTATTCCCATCATTTGCTAATATTGCATATGCCGAATCATCTTCCGAAGGAATCGATAAATATTGTTTTGCGGATACATTATCAGAAAAATAGAACAATACTATCATTACACAAGTAATTAAAGATAATAATTTGACAAGAATATTTTTCATAACAATTCTCCTCCAAAGTTCATTATATAGTTATATATATCAATAAAATTAATTCTACTGAATAAAATATTCAATAAAAATATTTATTTCCCTTCTCTGGAAAATGAAAAATAATTTTAATTCAAAATTATTCATATAACTTTTTGAATACAGGTAGTTATCTCCGTTGCCATGTTATTGAATATGCAAAAAAATAAATGTTGTAGCCTTGAAATTTTTCAAAACCACAACATTTATGATAGAGCTCTTTATTTTTTTGTTATATTCCAGAGGAATGACATACTTTAGAAAACGTGAACGTATATCGCATAATCCCTGAGACTTCAGTAAAAGGTTTAGCAAGGCAAAAACCTGTGAACATTAACCATACGTTATATATATTGAATTGCTTACAATTAATAAATCTTCAATACCCCAACTACGGATTCTACTTCTTTAACCAATTTACCGCTGAGAATTAAATCATAGAGTTTCCTGATGTCTGGTGCTGGTACTCTGTCTTCATCCAAATGTGGTACAACATCGCGAATCGTTTGATGTGCCTTAGCGGTACCAGCTCCTGGCGTAAGCGGTGCCAAAAAGTCAACGCCTTGTGCAGCTGTTAACATTTCAATTGCTATCACATTGTAGACGTTATCCAAAATTTCTCTGGCTTGTCGGGCAGCAATCGTACCCATGCTGACATGATCTTCCTGATTAGCGGAAGTTGGAATAGAGTCAGCACTGGCTGGATGTACTAAAACTTTATTTTCAGATACCAACGCAGCTGCAACATATTGCGTAATCATCAGACCGGAGTCAACGCCTGGAAAAGCTGTTAAAAATGCTGGTAACTCGCTTAAATGTACATCCAACAAGCGATTCGTACGTCGTTCTGAAATATTGCCCAATTCAGCAATAGCTAACTTGAGATAATCCATAACCAAGGCAATTGGCTGACCATGGAAATTCCCGCCCGAAATCGCTTCACCAGTATCCGGCATAATAATTGGATTATCCGTAGCCGCGTTAATTTCAATGGTCAAAGTTTCTTCCACGCGCCTAAGAGCATCTTTAGAGGCACCATGTACTTGTGGCACACAACGCAACGAGTAAGCATCCTGTACCTTTTTACAATGAATATGTGACGCAATGATATCACTATTGGCAGTTAGCCGCAACATATTTTCGGCAGTTGCCACCTGCCCAATATGTGCTCTAACCTGGCTAATCCTTGGATCAAAGGCCGCTCGAGTGCCTTTTAGGGCTTCTACACTCAATGCCGCTGCGATGTCTGCTGCCTTCATCAGATTAACAGCATCATGCCAAGCAATAGTGCCAATCGCCGTCATAATCTGTGTTCCGTTAATTAATGCCAAACCTTCCTTGCCACTCAGTACAATAGGCTCCAGCCCAAACATTTTCAGTGCTTCAGCACCTTCCAATAATTGCCCGTTTACGTAAGCCTGACCCTCACCCAGCATAACCAATACCATATGCGAAAGCGGGGCTAAATCGCCACTGGCTCCAACTGAGCCTTTAGCCGGAATGGCAGGACAGATATGTTTATTGAGCATCGTCAATAACATTTCCACAGTTTCCAGCCTAATACCCGAATAGCCTTTAGCTAACGAATTGGCTCTCAGCATCATAGCTGAACGAACAACATCTTCCGACAAATGCTCACCAACCCCAGTCGCATGACTTAAAATCAAATTACGCTGCAGCTGCGCCCGTTCATTTTTCGAAATAAAGATAGTGCTAAAATCACCAAATCCAGTTGAAATACCATAGACAGGTTTTTCCTCTTCTAATATTTTATCCACAATCTTTCTACTGGCAATGATTTGTTCACGGCCTTGTTGGCTGAGTCCAACTTCTTCATAACCACGCGCTACTTTTATTACATCTTCCAGTGTCAAAGAATACCCATCCAATACTATCATACGGAATCCCCCTCAAATTTTTAGAATTTTTGCTAATTTATTTGACAATCTTCTCTAAATGCTGTTCCCGTTTGCTGTGAATAAAAATATAATATAGATAAATACCCGCAACAACCGGTAATCCGGTAAAAAGAACAATTTGCTGATCCTCTACAAATGCCAAACTGGCTATAATACAAATGTTCAAGGCAATAGCTACAAAAGGCAATACAGGATATAAGGGTGTTTGGAAAACCAAATCTTTCAAATCCCCACCAAGTTTCAAAAATTGTTTACGAAAATTAATCTGACACCAAGAAATGACAATCCAAATGAGACAACCGGTTAATCCCACACTGGACATTAACCAGAGATAAACCGTATCAGCAGCATATACGCTGGTTAATAGCGATAATCCAGATAATACCAACGTTAAAAATACACCATTGATGGGAACGCCCCGTGAATTTAAATGTCCCAACCATTTTGGCGCATCGCCATCTTTGGACATTGACCAAAGCAATCTTGAGCAAACGTACAGTGCCGAATTACCGGCTGACAGTGCTGCAGTTAATACAACAAAACTCACAATATCCTTGGCAATCGGCAAGCCAATCCGGCCAAATACATAAGCAAAAGGACTTTCCATTACACCTGCTTCTTTATAAGGAATGGTTGCCCCTAAAACAATGATAGCCAGTATATAGAATAATATGATTCTGAAAACGACCCCTTTGATGACTTTCGGCACATTTTTACTAGGCTCTTCACATTCTCCAGCTGTTATCCCCACTAACTCTGCCCCTTGAAAGGAATACACTACTGTGATCATGGTCAAAAATAATGCCCAACCGCCATTCGGAAATAATCCGGACCCTGTTTCAAAATTGGAAAATCCAATAGCGCCTTCGTTACCGAAGACTCCGAACATCAGTCCAGCACCTGCAAGAATAAAAGCAATAATGGCTGTGACTTTGATACTGGCAAACCAGAACTCCATTTCACCATACGCCTTCACTGAAATTAAATTCAAAGCAGCAATCAATGCAATAAAAAACATTGACCAGATCCAAATGGATATATTTGGAAACCATAGCACCATAATAATGCCTGCAGCTGTAAAGTCAGCGGCAATACAGACAGCCCAGTTAATCCAGTACAACCAGCCTACGGTAAATCCGACCCCTGGAGAAATAAATTTTATGGCGTAACTTTGGAACGACCCGGATACCGGCATAGCAACTGCCAACTCGCCTAAACATAATAAAGCCATATACATTACCAACCCGCCGAACAGATAAGCCAGAACGGCACCAATCGGTCCAGCTTCGCCAACCACTTGCCCTGAACCTAAAAACAGACCAGTACCAATCGTTCCACCAATCGAAATCATCATCATATGCCGTGATTTTAACCCACGCTTAAGACCTTTTTTTTCTGGAACCAATTCTTTCAGATCTACTGCCGGTTTTGTTGAAGTTGTCAATGTCGTCACAATAATACCTCCAATTTTTTTGCGGTTATGCGGTTACATGGGGTTATTTTTCTTGTGAACCGGGTCTCCCTTCTTGCTTATTTAGATTTTAGCATCTGCAGTCTTAACAAGTTGAGCCATCAGGAGTTCAGAACGCGCCACAATATCTTCTATCTTACCTGTCAGGTTCGTAACAAAATCACGATCTTTGATTGATCCTAAATTAATCCGCACATTGTAGATAGCCGACCACATGGCTGCCTGTGCCATTCTTCCAGCTACCGCTGCGTCACTAGCTGCATTGGCATTACCGATAGAAAGCATTTTCTCCGATAATTCCAATACATGAAGACAATCGTGCGCAACCTCAAATGGCAGCTTAGATGCCGCTTTGAGTGCTTCTTGAATGGCTTGGCTGCGCATCTGTTTTTCATCTTCCGTGCTCTTAGGTAATTTATAGGCTTTCATTACTCCGGTAAATGCGGCCGTATCTTCATCAATATATTTTTCCAACGCAATTAAACATGCTTCCAGGTCTAAAGCTAACTTTCTGCTTTCTTCATGTACGGATTCATATTTTTCGTTATGCATTGTCAGATTTCCCACCATAATTCCCAACGCAGCTCCGATAGCACCTACCAGGGCTGCCGCACTACCGCCGCCCGGTGCCGGAGAATCTGATTTTAACTCGGCTAAAAAGCCCGTGATACTATTACCAGTTAACATAGTATGAAATTCCTCCCAGCATTATCCAAACTTGTAATTAAATATTTTCTTCCATTACCTGCTTACGATCGAACCCTTCCAGACGCAAGTAATAGTCCGCTGTATCAATAAGCGCCTGCATCGGTACCAACCCAACAATCTCGCTGCCGATAATATTAATACCATAACGAGCTGCCTCGTTTTTGACGGTCTCAAATACACGATGCAAGGGTGTGCCTTCATAATTAATCATATTGATAGTTACCTGCGCCACATTGCGTTCTTCAAGCATAACTCCCATTGCCCGACAGTATTTAAAGCCGCCTTTGGCTTCCCGAATATTATTGGCTATTTTCTTGGCTATTTTGACATCACTCGTACTTAAATTAATATTATAAGCAATCAAAAACTGCCTGGCTCCAACAACGGTGGCACCTGCCCTGGGATGCATTTTGGCCGGACCATAATCCGGCTTTCTTTCCGGTTCACGAATCGCGATTTTCAGGCCTTCGTACTGGCCCTTGCGGACATCCGGTAAATTCTTACGATCGCTTCTCTTCGCAGCTGCTTCATACATATACACCGGAATATTCAGTTTTTCCCCAATTTCCCGGCCCAATTCATTGGCAAGTTCCACACACTCATCCAAGCTAGTCTCCCTTACCGGGATAAATGGGATGACATCCGTAGCTCCAATGCGCGGGTGTGCCCCATGATGCTGTTCCATGTCAATCAATTCCGCAGCTTTGGCACAAGAAGCAAATGCGGCTTCTTTCACAGCTGCCGGTTCTCCAACAAATGTGACTACCGTCCGATTATGACTGCTATCCGATTGTACATTAAGCAGCTTTACACCAGCTACCTTTTTTACTTCATCCAGTATGGCATCGATGGTTTCACGGCAACGACCCTCACTAAAATTAGGTACACATTCTACTAATTTGCTCATTTGATTAAATCTCCCCTTTATTCTTTCGTTTATCTACCACTATTTGTCCTTTTTTTATGACCGTATTGACAATATCCATACCGGCATGATAAGTAAGAAACAAATAGGAAGGATATTTCAGTATTACTACGTCTGCCTGTTTGCCACACTCTAACGTCCCAATACGATCTGCTCTGCCGACAGCAGCAGCACCATTCAGTGTCAAAGCTGTTAAAATCTCTGCTGGTGATAGTTTCATCTGAATAGCCGCCAATGCAATCAGCATTGGCATTGAATGGCTAAAACAACTTCCTGGATTATAGTCGCTTGCCAATGCCAACGCTCCTCCAGCATCAATCATTTTCCTGGCTCTGGCATATTTTTCCCGCAAACAAAATGCTGTCATCGGCAACACCGTTGCTACCACCCCTTGCGTTGCCATAGCTGCAATTCCCTGATCCGATGCCTGCAGCAAATGATCCGCTGAAACAGCTCCAATTTCAGCTGCAAGCTCAGCTCCACCAAAAGATACTATCTCATCCGCATGAATTTTTGCTTTTAACCCAAAGGCCATGGCTGCTTTCAGGATTATTCGCGTCTGCTCTACCGAGAAAACACCCTTCTCACAAAACACATCACAAAATTCTGCTATTCCCTGCTCTACGACTGCTGGTAAAATTTTTTGCACAATGAATTCGACATAATCATCTGACCGACCATGATAATCGGGTGGCACAGCATGCGCACCCAAAAAAGTAGCTACGACATCGACAACATGGTTGTTTGTTAACTCTCCCATCACCTTTAATTGCATGAGTTCAGTATCTAAATCCAGTCCGTAACCGCTCTTGCCTTCAACTGTGGTGACCCCCATAGCTAACATAGCATCTAACCTTTGCGACGCGATTTGTAGCATTTCCTCATAACACATCGAATGTGTAGCTTCAACCGTATTTAAAATACCACCACCGCGCTCTAAAATTTCCAAATAAGGCGTACCGCTGAGTCGCCAAAAAAATTCTTCCGGACGATAACCGCCAAACACAAAATGCGTATGTGAATCTACAAATCCTGGTATTACACTGCAGCCATTGGCATCAATAACTTTCAAATTTTTTTCATCCAATGCGGGCAAGTCATCCATTGCACCCACCCAATCAATAATCCCATCTTTTACTAATAATGCACCGTCAGTGATTCTCATTAAACGGTTCATATCTGCTCCTTTTTTTGCTGCTATGCCAGTATTCGTGACAATTTCGGCTGCATGTTTGATTAGTAACGATCTGCTGCCGCTTTCAGTATGCAAAGCATCTCCCCCTTTAGTATTTTTTTCAACAAAAGCTATTAAAATACCTCTGATACAACTTTATTTATCAATTCTTCCGTTGCTATATAAGGAATCGTCACATGCGCCTTGCCTGCGTATTCACGATTAAATTCAATGATGGTTTCAATAGAATGTTCATTTCTTGCCCATGATCTTCTAGCCACACCACCCATAACATCCCACAGCATCGCTGACTGCAAAATTGTGTCCACACGCTCGCTGCCATCCAGCACCATGCCAAAACCACCGTTGATGGCCTTACCAATTCCCACGCCGCCACCGTTGTGTAAGGCCACTAAGCTCATCCCACGGGCAGCATTGCCGGCAAAACATTGCACTGCCATATCGGCCATAACGTTGCTGCCGTCCTTGATATTCGACGTTTCTCTAAACGGCGAATCTGTACCACTGACATCGTGGTGGTCACGCCCCATCATAACCGGACCAATCTCACCGTTGCGCACCATTGCGTTGAATTTCAAGGCGATATTTTTGCGTCCTTCGGCATCCTGATACAAAATACGCGCCTGCGTGCCCACGACTAAAGCATTCTTTTCCGCATCGCGAATCCAGATATAGTTGTCGCGATCCTGACCGCGACGATTTGGATTGATGCAGCTCATAGCAGCCTGGTCAGTTTTATGCAAATCCTCCTGTTTGCCACTCAGGCAGACCCAGCGGAACGGCCCGTAACCGTAATCAAATAGTTCAGGTCCCATAATATCTTCCACATACGACGGGAACACAAAACCATCCTTTTCATCATGACCATTTTTAGCAATTTCTTTTACGCCGGCATCATACACGGCCTTTAAGAAGGAATTGCCGTAATCGAAAAAATACGTGCCCCGTTCGACCAGAATTTTGATACATTCAAAATGACGTCGCAAGCTCTGATTGACCAGCGTATGGAATTTTTCCCGGTTGTGCGCCAGCATTTGCGTGCGCTGGGCAAAACTCAAGCCTTGCGGACAGTAACCACCGTCATAGGCTGCATGACAAGACGTTTGATCAGACAACAGATCAATATGCTTGTGATTGGCTACTGCATAATCCAACAAATCCACAATATTGCCATGATAGGCGATGGATACAGTCTTGCCAGAGGATTGATATTCCTCTGCTATCTTAAATACCTGTTCAAGATCATCGCTGCATTTGCTAACCCATCCTTGGTCCAACCTTGTCTGAATGCGGGAAATGTCTACTTCGGCAATAATACCTACAGCACCAGCAATTTCTACTGCTTTGGGCTGCGCACCGCTCATACCACCCAATCCAGAGGAAACAAATACTTTCCCATGCAAATCATCGCGGGGTGCAACGCCTAACTTAATCCTGCCAGCCGTTAATATCGTGTTAAAGGTTCCATGAACAATGCCCTGCGGTCCAATATACATCCATCCGCCTGCGGTCATCTGTCCATAGTTGGCAACTCCCATCTGCTCAGCTATTTCCCAGTCATCCTGATTATCAAACATCCCGACCATCAGCGCATTGGTTATAATGACCCTGGGTGCTTCAGGTTTAGACGGAAACAATCCCAATGGATGCCCAGACTCTACGACCAGGGTTTGATCCCGAGTCAATATTTCCAGATATTTTTTAATCAAACGATATTGCATCCAATTTTGGCATACACTGCCAGTTTCTCCATAAGTCACCATCTCATAAGGATAAAGTGCTACATCATGATCTAGATTATTATCAATCATGACTTGGAATGCCTTACCTTCCATACAATTTCCTTTGTATTCATCCAATGCTTTTCCATAAATTCTTTCTTTCGGCATATACCGATAAGCATAAATTCGCCCATACGTTTTTAATTCTTCCATGAATTCACTTGCCAGCTGCTTATGCAGTTCTTCCGGGACGTACCTCAAAGCATTTTTCAATGCCACTTTACTTTGTTCAATCGTCAGCCGAAAACCTCTATCCGGTGCCCGGCGAACGCCTTTTTTAAACACAGGCAACTCCGGTAATACATTATCTAACTTAATCGTCATAGCACCATTGATTTCTTTATTGTCAAATTGCATCGTCTTATCTCCCCTTTATGAATTTTCAAAACTTAACATATACAATTTTTTAAAAATTTTATATGTTCTTATTATAATGTAAATAGTGTCAAAAAATCGTCAAAAATATTTTTCTAACAAGCAAAAGCATACCTTATACCGACGAATGAATATGTCAGGGATTTTACTCTCGTCAGGCCAATTCTTTCTATGCGGCAAAGAATTTTCACTACGAATATGTCCTAAAGCCCGTTGCCGCTTATCAAGCAAAAAAAATTTAATACTCTTATGGTGCCTTTGTTATGTCATTTTTATAGCAATACCAATAGCAGCTAGCTACAAAAACTACTCCCCCAATAATATTGCCCAATGTAACTGGCAGTAAATTATTGACTAACGCATTCGTCACATTTAGATTTGCAGTTTTTCCTGCTAATCCGCTAAGTACTAACAGTGTTTGGTCATTACCAGCCAATATTCCTGCTGCCAGGTAATACATATTTGCCACACTATGCTCAAAAGAACTCGTTACAAATAGCATTATAGGGAAAAATATACTCATTATCTTACCAGGTATGTCTTTGGCAGCGTAAGCCATCCATACAGCCAAACATACCAGCCAATTACACAATATACCTCTGACTAAAGCTTCGCTAAAAGAAAGATTTAATTTGCTTAAAGCGATTTTTACAACATAATCACCATACAATCCGTTATTATAGCTCCACAATCCAGAAATATTCATCATCCAGGCTAAAAGCAGCGCACCAATAAGGTTCCCAATATATACATAAAACCAATTTTTCAACATGAGACGCATGCTAACCTTATGTTCTAAATATCCCAGCCAAATGAGCATATTACCGGTAAACAATTCACCGCCACATAATATAACAAGCATCAATCCCGTAGCAAAAATCACGCCTGCCAAAAAACGCCCGGCTCCTACACTACCGATATCATGCATAGCCATCGTTGATGCCTCAGCCCCAAAACCGATGTATACCCCAGCCAGCATTCCCAGAATCACCATCTGCGAGATGTTAAGCTGTACCTTGTTTACCACAGCTCTAAGTGCTATTCCTATAATCTCTTTCGGTATATAGTAGTTCAACTCAGCCCACCTTCACTTTGGTTATGCAACCCATATTCAATTAAAACAATCCTGTAATTTTACCGTCATTATCAATATCCATTATTTCTGCCGCCGGTTTTTTCGGCAATCCTGGCATCGTCATGATATTTCCGGTCATAATCACCAAAAATCCTGCGCCCGCAGAGATACGTACTTCTTTTACCGTTATGGTAAAATCTTTTGGGCGACCAATTTTTTTTGCATCATCAGACAAAGAGTATTGTGTCTTAGCAATACATACCGGTATTTTATCAAAGCCCATTGTTGTTAATTCCACAATAGTTTTTTCAGCTGCCTGGCTATAATTAACACCATCCGCACCATAAATTTCTTTAGCAATCCTACTAATTTTATCTTTAATGGGCAACATTTCATCATACAAAAACTTAACAGGTTTAGGTTGTTTAAACATAGTAAGCAACTGCTCGGCCAACTCTAATCCTCCGGCACCACCCTCTGCCCATACTTTTGAAATTGTCACCATAACCCCGAGCATCTGGCATTGTTCCCGGACAAATGCCAATTCTTCCTCTGTGTCCGTGGGGAAAGCATTGATAGCAACCACTGTGGGTAAATTGAATTTATGCATGTTTTCAATATGTTTTTTTAAATTTTCCATTCCCAATGCCAGTGCCTGCTGATTGACTTTGGTCAACTCGTTTTTGGAAACACCTCCGTGCGCCTTAAGTGCCCTTACTGTAGCAACCAGCACTACCGCGTCCGGCATAAATCCTGCAAAACGACATTTTATGTCAATAAACTTTTCAGCCCCAAGATCTGCACCAAAACCCGCTTCAGTAATTAACACGTCAGATAGTTTTAAAGCAAACTTCGATGCCATGACACTATTGCAGCCATGAGCGATATTTGCAAATGGTCCCCCATGTACAAAAGCAGGTGTATTTTCCAGTGTTTGTACCAGATTAGGCTTAATAGCATCTTTGAATAAGAGCGTTAAAGCACCGACGATTTTTAACTCTGCTGCTGTAACCGGTTTATTGTCATAGGTATAGCCAATGATAATCTTGCTAATTCGTTGTTTCATATCTTCAAGGTCATTCGCTAAACACAAAATAGCCATAAGTTCTGATGCAACGGTAATGTCAAAACCACTTTCCCGTGGAACTCCGTTGGCTTTACCGCCAAGCCCAAGTACAATATGTCGTAGTGCCCGATCATTCAGGTCCATCACCCGCCGCCAAGTCACACGACGGGGATCAATGCCAAGCACATTACCTTGCTGAATATGGTTATCAATAACAGCAGACAATAAATTATGTGCCGTAGTCACAGCGTGAATATCACCAGTAAAATGTAAATTAATATCTTCCATTGGTACAATTTGCGCATATCCGCCACCAGCGGCACCACCCTTGATACCAAAGCATGGTCCCAATGACGGCTCGCGCAAGGCAATCATTGCCTTTTTACCCAATCGTCGAAAAGCATCACCTAATCCAACGGTTGTCGTCGTTTTCCCCTCACCGGCTGCAGTCGGATTAATAGCACTGACCAACACCAATTTACCATTCGTACGCTGCTTGATTTTATCCCACACTGCCAAAGATATTTTAGCTTTGTATTTCCCATACTGCTCAATATCATCTTCACTTAAACCAAGATCAGCAGCGATTTTGGTAATTGGCTGCATTTTGGCATTTTGGGAAATTTCTACATCACTTTTCATTATAGTCACCTCATCAAAATATTTTATTTTCTTATGTAATTATCCATTTTAAATGGAATTCTCATAGATAGTTCCACCAAACCAGCATATTTACCATTCTGATACCATGGAGTTTGGTAAATCAGCTTTTTTACACCATCTTTTTCAATTGTATAGCTATTAGCAGTTTCAGTTTCGGCAATCTCGGCAATTTTTTTGCAAGCAAGGGCGGAATGAAAATCTTGTACATTTTTACCAACCAGTGCCTTGCCACCATACTTTGCAAAAGTTTCGGCCGACCAATCATTCATTTCTATGATTTTACCGGTTTTATCCGTAACCGTAACGGCCAAAGGCAATTCTTGTACCCATTCTCCAGACATACATTTAACCCCCTCATTTTTATCAATATTATTTCCTGCTGTAAATACCATTTTATTGAAACGCTGCTTTTACAACGTCTGCAACCAACTTTTCTTAAAATATATAAATTTTCAGACAGCAGGCCATGTTACTCTCGCCTGTCCAGCCCTTCTATGCGACAAAGCGTATCGACTACGGCAAAAATGATTACCTTTGCCAAACTGGCTGTTGCCCGATCATGATCAAATCGTGGTGACACTTCAGCAATGTCAAATCCAACCACTTTATGTGTACGCAGTGCATGTTTTAAATATTTGAGCACCATTTCCGGATGCAGTCCTAACGGTTGGGGTGAACTAACCCCCGGGGCAAAAGAAGAAGCAAACACATCTGCACAAATCGATATATAAAGATTTGGTACAGGCTGCATAAAAGAATCCAGTTTTTCCATGATATGTTCGTCATATTGCAGAGAAATATCACCAGCTAATAAATAGCTCGCTCCTAATTGCCTGGCAGTTTTAAACAATTCAAGTGTGTTGCTGCTGCGCTGAATACCCAGACAAAAATAGTGAAATACTTCTCCATATTCGCAAGCCTCATCGGCAATCTGCCGAAACATCGTCCCCGAATTTCCTTCACCGACAAAAGGCCGAAGATCAAAGTGGGCGTCGAAGTTTAAAATACCCAAATCGGATTTTCCATTTTTTTGCCGCAAAAAATCTGCTTGTCCTCGAAAATGCCCCAAAGCAGTTTCATGCCCTCCCCCCATGACAAGAGGAAACAGCCCGGCTTGCCGAAGACAAAGTACTGCTTGTTCCAAAGTTGCCTGACTTTTCATTAATTTCCCGTCTGTGCAGGTAATATTTCCCGCATCAAATAAGCTTACCTCCGAAGAAAATGAACAGGGTAAGTTGGCCAGTTCGCGTCGTATTTCCTCCGGCCCCGAAGAAGCACCCTGACGTCCCTTATTCCGCCGGATGCCCTCATCACAGCAGAACCCAAGCAATGCAAACCCCATTTTACCCGTATATGCAGGTAATGATTGCCGCAAATCTAACGGCTTGATCCATTGGTGCCACCGAAACGCATCATAGTTTTCCCCACTATTTCCACTATCAATCCGTCCTTGCCATATCTTAAAATTCGCTGGTTCATATCTATCCTGAAACATATTCACCCTCCGTTGCCTCGCTAAATATAAGGATTCATAATGGCAGACACTATGCCAAAAGCAAATCCTTTTTCCAGACATATTGTTTTATCATGCTCGATTAAAAACTTTTATTTATATGAATTTTACAAAAAATATGTCGAAATATCGTCAATTATTATTCAACGAGCACTCTAGAAAAAATGAGTCTATCCTGTATTTCGCCTATTCTAAGTATTCTTTACAAAAATAGGTAATGGGATGGTTGCA
>DCFU01000053.1:0-11336 GCA_002319795.1 Megamonas sp. UBA1796 | reverse complement strand
TGCAACCATCCCATTACCTATTTTTAAAACCGTCAATCCATCGCCTGCATTGCACCCTTGGCAGCATACTCAGCCATCATTTCTTCCAAATATTTAAGTTCAGCCGTCCTTCCCAGTTTATCAAATACTTTTCGAGCTTGCTTATAATATTCTGCTACGGCAAAAGGCAAAGAATTTTCAAATACTTTTGCTGTTTCTTTTTCCTGATTCATTAGCAGTTTTATTTCTGCTTCCGTACGCAAAATCAAGCCACTTTGATAAGGATCATGATATTTTTTTAAAAATTTATTTGCTTGTTCCCAATAGTGTTTTGCTTCACAAGGACGATGTTGCCTGACCGCAATCAATGCCAATATACAGTTGAGTGTACAGTAACCACGCAGGCACCAGTATCCTTTTTTATCCCCAAATCCTTCAGCCAGAGACAAAGCATCTGTCAGGTAGGCACTGGCTTTCACATAATCATTGAGTTGAAAAGCCGTAAAACCAGCATTAATATAAAATAAAGCTACACCTTCACTAATATTTTTACGTCCAGCTATGACAACAGCTTTTTCATAATAGTACAGAGCCGCTTGATAATCAAATTTTTCTCGCCTCAAATCACCAATGTAATTATTGGCCGCAGCAATAGTAAAAACATAAGAACTATTACGAACAGCGAGTTTTTTAAATAAAGCCAGCGATTCCCGATAATAATTTTCAGCCTGCTGATATTGCCCACTGAGTGCGCAGGCAATTCCTAAAAATCTTAGTGCTGCTGCTCTTTTCTCCGGAAGATCATTATGTTCCGTCAAATCCAGTAACTTTAAAGCGAATTTACGAATCAGGGCTGCCTTACGGGTCTGAATACCACAATAAATAATTTGCTTATACCCTTTAACTTGATACTCTATTAAGTTTTTTTCTGAAGCCAACCGCAGCATTTGATGAATTAATTTTAAACCGCGGAGATGATCACCCCGCCAAATATAATAACGCCCCGCCATTTCCCAATAAGCTATTTTATAGACATCCAAACGTTCAACAGTTGTTGTTTTCGCCAATAATAAATTCAATAGTTCCTTTATTTTTTCCAGATAAGTCGTAATCTTACTCCGGCTTTCCCTGAAATCGATATAACCCGCTGGATAATAACGATTAAGTTCCGGAAACATTTCATATTGCGGACAAAAATATTTTTCGGCTAATTTAATAGTATAATCCAAGATTTTCAGTTTTTCATCCGCATTTGTATAATGATATAAAATATGTTCATACACATCTTTACTGTGCATAACACCTTGTTGCAATTGCTGCTCTAGATACAGCGCCGCCCGTTTATGGAATATCCGTTGACGAATCGTTGACATTTGATTATACACATAATTACGAATCTGAAAGTTATAAAACTTGTAAACATAGCCATCCTGATTGGAATCACGGTCTTCCATAAGTAACTGTTTTTGTTGTAGTTCTTCTAGTGTTTCAACTAATTCAAATTCATTAATTGTTGAAACAGCCAGCAACACCTCATAATGTACACTATTAAAAAAAACTGACGCTATTTCGAGAATAGTTCTACTATTATCAGAAACATTTTCCATTCTTTCTTTTAATACACTATTCAGCTTGATTGAACCGTAGCTGATATCCTTACCAACTGCAATCAAATTGAGACATTCAATCAAAAATAAGGCATTTCCACCCGTATAATTATATAATCTGGATTGCATTTTTTGACTAATATCTGGCAGACGCAAAGCGGATAATCTGCTCACATCTTCCACACTGAATCGTCCAATTTTTAAATGTTCCAGCATACTGCTGCGCTCAAAATCTTCCAACGTCTTGTTAATCTGCTGTAAATATTCCGTATGGCAGGTTGCTATACAGATAATATTTTTTCTTTGCAGCCGCAACAACTGCCATAGCAGTAACCATCCTTGTTTATCCATCCAATGAACATCTTTAAAAAACAGAATGGTTTTTTTGAAATTGGCAGCTTTGCCTAGAGTTTCACACATGATTTCTTCTATCATCGTTGTGCTGAATTTATAAGCATCCGCTGTTATTTCTTTATATAAAAGCTTTTCACTAATTTTTGCCGTTGGAAAAACATAGGCAATAACCTGCTGCCAAAGTGGCGGCAAATGAATACCTGCTTTCATTAAGACATTCATGACTTGTAAAAAGATACTGTTCCATGCCTTGTAAATATATTCAACTTCAGCCTGATAACATTGGGTCCGGTAAATATGAATATTTTCCGTTGGCATAGTTGAAAATAGTTGTTCAATAATTGCTGATTTACCCACCCCCTGATCTCCTTGTAACAATATCATCTGCTTGTTATGGTTATTTTGACTAAATTCATCCAACCATAAACGTAATTGCTGTAATTCTTTTTCCCGCCCAAAAAAATGCGGATTGCTAAGTACCTTTTTCTCAATACTTTTGCTGCTTTTTCTGTCCTTGATCCGTTTATAAAGTTCTTGTGTCTTAATGCTGGGAACCAGCCCTAAATCCTGTACCATTTTTTCTTCAAGCTCTTGATAAATTTTTATTACCTTATAAGAATCTTCTTTTTCATATATTTTCATCAACACCCGATAAGCACTTTCATTATATGGGTCAAGCCCAATTAATTTTTGCAGGTATCGTGTAGCAGACCTGTAGTCTTTGTAATTGATTAACTTTATGATAAATTTAGTCAAACAATTTACACTGTTTTTCCTAAACAATTCACGCTTTTCAGTAACCCAATCATCAAAACTGATTGCATCTTTACAATAAAATCCTTCTAAGAACTCACCTGGATTTTTTTCTAAAAATTTTGCAATATTAGTTGTTGTCAATAATTCCAACTCTGTCGGCATTATTATTTCTGGATTTAGCACAATCTTTGAACGCGATGAGGTAATCAGTAAATCAACTGAAAACATTTTTTTTAGCAAATACACTGTATTACGTAAATTTTTCTTTGCAGCATTATCGTCCATATCTCCCCAAAAGAGTGCCGCCAAGCTATCACGTGTTGCTTCACCGGCAACAAAAAGAAAATACAGCAAGGCTTCCATTTTAGCAAACGGAAATACTACCTTTTGCTCGTTCCAATATACTGTCGGGCTGCCAAACAATACCGCCCTCAATTTAAACATCGGCTCATCTCCTCTGTAAAAACTTACTACAACGAAACATAGATGATAAATCATCTTATGAAAAAGGACTTCCGTAGCCCAAATATTCACCAGATTTTGGCACTTTATCCAAGGGAAAAATCATTATCATATAAATAATGCAAATAGCTCAAGAAAAATATGCATGGTCATATGCTATATCTCATAAATTATGAAACTTTTAGATAGATTGTATCTGTTGATAAAAAACCGTTTCTAATTTCCGAAAATATTCTAGTTCTGCCTGCCAGTTTGTTCCTAACGCACCTAAAAGCATAACATAGCCTGGAACTGTAACCGTATTCACCGTTTTCGGCACAATTTCACCAATATTATAAGCAAAATACAACCCGGAAAAAGTCTCCATATGATCACAAAAAACACTTACATCTGCCTCTCGCTGCATGGTAAAAGTTTCAGGATTTACCATATAAATAAATATAGCTTCTTTATCAGGATACGTCTTATAAAGAGCACACCGTTTTGTAAACAGATTTGGCTCCAACACCGCATCTACGAGAACAGACGTTTGGCTGTATCCACAAAAACTTTCCACAGTACCTGCAAAAAGACCACCACTGAGACGTGGATTGACTTCGATAAGACGCCACCCTTCCGTAGTCAGCCGAATCTCAGTATGCGCAGCTCCATAATTCATTTCGATCGCATCCAGTACCGCATGTGTATAAGCTTCTGCCTCTTGAAACAAGGTTTCCTGACGGTAAAGTAACCGACCGAAGCCATGATAATATTCCTGTATTGATTCTTCAACATCTGCTACAATATTCGCCGTAAAATGTTTGCCTGCACAGGAAACTGTATTGACCCAAAAATGTGCACCCATGATAAATTCTTGTACAATAAATTCATCCATATATCCGTAATATCCGTTTCCTTTATTAAGCTGGAAGCCTTGTCGTAAATCATTTTCGCTATGACAAATAGAGACTCCAACCGATAATGCTCCCCATAATGGCTTGGATACTACTTGCGTGAAACCAGAATTCCGGTACCATTCAAGCAAAGGTTCGATCCTGTTCGAAGGTCGTGACTGCTGCAGGCAGGGAATACCCTTTTGGCGCAGCACCTCATTCATCCAATATTTATTGCAGCGATATTGGCTTGTCATACTTGAATTCCCGGCTACATGGAGTAATTCGGCCAGCCTTTCCGCTAAAGGAAGCAATACTTCTATGCACGGAATAACCGCTCGTATTCTAAATTTTGATAATGTTTGCATAAGAATTGAAAGATTTCCATTATAACAAATATTTTCCCGACAAAGACTATAGTCTTCTTCTTTCATATGCGATAGCAGAACTGGTGCATAGACATTCACACAGCTGTACCCGCGCCCGGAAAAAGCTGCCAAAAGCTGCTGACGGTTTCCGAAAAGTCCAACAAATAATATCACTTCCCGTTGGTAACGCATACTCTGTCCCGTCCTTTCCTGAAGCGTTCAACAACGTATGGCCAAGAAGTTTTTTCCACTTGATCACCTAACAGCAGTAATTCACACAGCAAGGGCAAAATTTCAGTGCTGATACCATCGCTGCTGTCTTTTGGCAGCATCGTCGGCAAATTATCAATCGCCAGAATATCTACTCCAAAAACTTCTAACGTAGGTGCTTCCCAGGTGGTAGTCTGATGATATATGGGCATCGTATTACATGGGTGTGTGGCATAACACGAAATATCGGATATGACACACAGGGGGCCTCCTTGATGCTGCATCAGGCCTTCCAACGTCAACAATATAGGTGTTTGTAATTTTTCATTATCTGTAATATTATCCAACGAAATACAATTGATAAGCAACGAATAATCATAGATAGTAGCTAAAACAACAGGACTGGATGTTTCTTTTCTTGTCCATACGGTATAAGGAATTTCTAAATTATCCAGCAAACTACAACAACCTTTACCAACATGCCCATTCGGCGCAATGACCAAAGTCGATACTTGCTGGCGTAATTCATCTAAACTTAAAGACTTGGCGTAAGAAATGGCCAGTTCTTTACTTGCAAAATACTTTGGTACACGAAAAGGCCGCTTTACACCCTTACGTTTTTGGGACCAAATGGTTAAACCTAAAATTGCTCCAGAAAGACCTGCCAAATATCCTGCATACTCTGGTCCAATCTGACGTCCGGTTATGGAACGTAAGGCTTCAATTCCATAAATCATTCCACCGCCGGCTTTAAATCGCGGCATATAGTGATAAGCTTCCTGTTCGCCATCCAAGTAATGACAAGCGGATAAATGCTTATGACATAAAGGAAACTCTGCTTCCCCTAACTCTTTCAGCCCAAGTATTATAGCATTTTTCGGTGCTTGTGTCCAACTTCCCTGTTCTACTAAAGTGCATCCAGCGGCTACATATTCCTGATCTGTATAAATCCTTTTCGCACTTTTTTCTACAAATACCGCATAGCCGGCCCGAATCAATGCTTGTGCATGTACAGGAATTAAAATTGTACGACGTTCTCCTGTACGTGCTTCTGAACGAATCCAAAGAATTGTCTTATTCATTTTTCTGTTCCTCCTCAATTCTTTCTATTACTTTTAAGTATTTGATCACAATAAATCTACATATTCACCATCTGGAATACGCAAATGTATTATGTATAAGCCACAGCTGCTTATCAAATATAAATTCAATCTACTGTATAGCTCCAACTTTCATAGTGCATGCCTTTGCCACCATAATTTCTTAAAATCCCCTCTTTGGCAAAACCAAGTTTTGTAAGATTTTGCTGTGTTAGATGAAGACTAGCGATATTGCCTTGAGAAATTTCAAGTCCTAATCGCGTATAGCCATTTTGGCTAAGATATACACACATGGCTTTGGCAACCGCTTCTGAGAGATGTGCTCCACGATATTGCTGGATGATTCCAACTGACATGTTCGCTCTGTGATATTCGGGATGGTTATCATATAAATAAAAAATACCAACAAATTTTTCCTCCTCGCACAAAAGCCAGCAAGGATCTTTTTCTACAAAAAGATGAAACAATTGAAGATAACTACGAAAGGTTTTTATCTTAGGGATATGCAAAGATTGGGCAATATCATCCTCGAGCAATGCATCAAATTCTTGGGTAAATAAGTGAAATTGTACTTCTGTCTGCGGAGAAATATCCGTTAATATAGCTTCCAATGGCCTCAGCCACAAGTTTCTGACTAATTTTACCTGAGGGATTTTATTTTCACTTTTCCAAGTATTTAATTTTTTCTGTGCTAGCATAAATAGTTCTGTCAGCTCAGTATCGTGCGAACTTTTATCAAAAATTTTACTTTTACTGGTATGGCTGCTATCAAAAAACATTTTATTTTCCCCTCCAATTTTTTTATATGTTGTATATCGTTATTAAATTCTAAAAACTTAAGCTAATTATTATACTCAGAATTTTATAAATTCAATTTCAAGATTATAGATTAATCGTAAAAAATCGTTATTTTCAAGGAAACCTATATTCATAATAACATGATTTACTCTACATTTTCAAATGCCGTTGAATATTTTATAGAATCTGATGAACAGGTTAAAAAGCACAGATTATAAAGAATTACATTCCCAATCCAAAAATATAAAACAACATCTGTTTTCTGGATACAAGAAAAGACAGGAATATATTTTCTCTTTTATTCCTGTCTTTTTTTAATCAAAAATATAAACTGTACGCTGGTTTTTAACAGCTCTGTGCGTAATTCAGGATAATCATTTAAGAAATGATGTAACCATAATCAGCAGTACCTCTTATCAATAACACGGGCAGTCTTCTTCTCACTGCGTGGTAAAGCACCGATAGGCAAAGCCTCTACCTGAATAGCAATACCTATGCGTGTTTTAAAGCTCTGCTTCACAGCTCGTTCTACAATTTCCTTCTCAATACCTGGCATACTCTCAATACGTAACAACAGGAAATCCTTGTAATCAAGTCCTCGATCCAGTACCACCTGATATTCACTACTGGTTTCTGGAACATCCTTTAGCACATCCTCTATCTGACCGGGGTAAATATTAACGGCTTTAATCTTAATCATGTCATCTGTGCGTCCCAGGATAATATCATGGCGTGGGTACCGTAGTCCACAAGAACACTCACCAGGCAACAAACGGGTAAGATCATGCGTACGGTATCGAATGAGTGGTGCTGCTTCTTTCGTAAGTGTTGTAATAGTAAGCTCGCCAAGTTCGCCATCTGGCAGACTTTTCCCTGTTTCCGGGTCAATGATTTCAAAATAAAGCTGGTCGTCCCAGTAATGTAAACCATTGTGTTTGCTGCAACTCACGGAAATACCCGGCCCATAAATTTCCGTAAGACCATATATATCATAAATCTCGATACCGAGTTCACCCATGATACGATTGCGCATCTTATTGCCCCAGCGCTCTGAACCTACAATACCACGCTTAAGCTTGATTTTGTCCTTAAGGCCGCGGTGTGTAATCTCTTCTGCCAAAAGCAACGCATAAGAAGATGTTGCACAGAGTACTGTTGACTGTAAATCCATAAGAAATTTTATTTGCTTTTCCGTGTTTCCTGGTCCCATAGGAAGTGCCATCGCACCAAGCATTTCGGCACCACGCTGAAAACCGATACCCGCAGTCCAGAGACCATAACCCGGTGTAATATGCACGCGATCTTGTTTGGTCACACCTGCAACCTTCATGCAGCGTGCCATCATCATGCCCCAGGTTTCAACATCATTCTCCGTATACGGAATAATGACCGGCTGTCCGGTTGTGCCTGAAGAAGAATGGATACGTACCACTTTTTCATCCGGCACCGCTTGTATGCCCAAGGGGTAAACGCGACGTAAATCGTATTTATCTGTCATTGGCAACTTTGTAATATCCTCCAACGTTTTAATATCGCCAATTTCAATGCCCTTGTCCTTGTATAGTTCACGATAAAAAAAGCTGTCCTCCGCTGCATGCTGCAAAGATTTTTTAAACTTTTCAAATTGTTCCTCGGTCATTTTCATAGTATTCCCCCATTGATATTTTTATAGGCATATCCGACAGTAAAGGCCTTTTCGTTAAGTTTCCGATATCTTTCAGGCACATGCACCAACATGGTTGTCAAAATCTGTTCCTTTGTAAAAGGCAGCAGATTTTCTCTTACGAGTACCCCAAGCATGATTACATTGAGTACCTTGCCCGAACCAACTGCCGTGCAAAGCACTCCTCCATCGACAAAGATACAGTGTCCAGCCTGTCTCCTAAGCCATGCCAAGATCTCATCCAGTGCATAACCCTGTCCCAACGAAGAGGTCACCGGCTTTATGGGATTCGTATTTACAACCACAGTTCCTCCAGGCTTTAAATATGTAAAATTCCGTGCTGACTCAGCAGGTTCAAAGCCTATGAGCAAATCTGCAAATCCGCGTGGTATCATAGGTGCAATGTTTTCACCACCCAAACGAACCTGGCTTGTAACCGAACCGCCACGCTGTGCCATGCCGATAACCTCCGACGTATGTGCCTCAAAGCCAAGCTCCATCGCCGTCTGTGCAATAAGGCGTGAGGCAAGTACCGTACCTTGCCCGCCTACACCAGCCAATAAACAATCCATTCTCATTCTTCAGCACCTCCGACTGCACCTACCGGGCATATTTGACTGCAAAGGCCACAGCCATAACAAAGATTGGAATCAATGACCACTTGATCATTCTCTACAGATGATATTGCCGGACAACCAATTTCTTTAATGCAGTGCTGGCAACCAATACATTGCTCTGCATCAACATACGGCATTGGTCTCGGCTTACGAAGCCCAATGCATGGTTCTTCGAAAATAACGACTGAAACCCCTTTGTATGCTACGGCAGCCTCGACCATCGATATAGCTTCCTCAAGATGTAATGGATTCGCTTTTTTAATACATTTGACATTACAGCCTGCGAGAACTTTGTCAATATAAATTTTTTCATGTGAGTTCCCCATCATAGTAAGTCCTGTGCCTGGATGTGGCTGATGACCCGTCATAGCTGTCGTCGCGTTATCCAAAACTATTACCGTAATATCCGTTTCATTGTAAACGGCGTTGATAATACCCGAAATTCCCGTATGGAAAAAGGTAGAATCGCCGATGAATGCAATCTGTTTCACTGATCCATCCGCACGATGCAGTCCCTGTGCCATCGTAATATCTGCACCCATACAGAGACAAGTGTCCACCATGTCGAGCGGTTTCGCATTACCCAATGTATAACAGCCGATATCGCCCGTAAAAATCGCTTTTTGTTTTGTACGCTGCATGGCTAGCTTTACGCTGTAAAACGAGGCACGATGTGGACAACCTGCACAAAGAACCGGTGGGCGTATGGGGAGCTGCGGCATCACCTCACATGGTTTCCGGACGCCCGGGGCTCGCCCAATGAAGTGATCAATAGCTTCACGTACATTTTCATAGCGGTTCGCACCAGCAATATTTGTTTCATCTGTAAGACGACCATGAATACGCACATTCAAATGATATTTTCCGCAAATTTTTAGCAAGGCCTCCTCTAATACGGGGTCTAACTCTTCAATAGCTAATACATCAGTAAGTCCATCCAGGAAACGAACAGCAAGTTTCTCTGGAAACGGATGAGGCGTGGCGATTGACAATGTACGTACACGGTCTTTTGTATCTTTTAACACCTCGCGCAGATAGGCAGAAGATACACCATTTGAAATGATACCATATGTAGCCTTCATATCGCCTGCTAGACGGTTATAACTAAATTCAGAGAAAACATCTGCGAGCAAACGTTCCTGTTTTATGATACGAATATGATTTTCATAAGAAAGACGAGGGAAAATGACCCATTTTTTGTCCTTTACAAAACCTTCAATGGAATGTTTGTCTGCATAATCTTCTAGCACTATACTTGCGCATGCATGACAAATTTGAGTCGTAGGACGAAAGATCACCGGTGTATGATACTTTTCCGAATATTGGAAAGCCTCGCCGATAAGAAGATAGGCATCTTCTGGCGATTCCGGATCAAAAATTGGCAAATGCGCATATTGTGCAAAATGGCGTGTATCCTGCTCTGTCTGCGAAGAAATCGGACCGGGATCATCGGCAACAAGCACAACCATGCCGCCCTTTACACCAATATAGGCAAGGCTCATAAGCGGATCACTGGCCACATTGAGACCAACCTGCTTCATCGTCACCAGGGTCCGTGCGCCTGCGCAGGATGCTCCGGCAGCAACCTCCATAGCTACCTTTTCGTTTATAGACCACTCAACATACACATCTGACGGACGGTGTTTGGCGATTGTCTCCAACACTTCCGTTGAAGGTGTTCCAGGATAGCCGGTCACAACGTCCACCCCTGCGCGGATTGCTCCAAAGGCAATTGCCTCATTCCCCATCAACAGCTTCTTCTTTGCCATCTTTTCACTCTCCATTTCAACTAAAAAAAGCATCTGTCCTCTCTAAAGGACAGATGCTTGAATCTGCGGTACCACCTTGCTTGCTGCCGAAGCAGCCGCTTATCCGAATGCTTAATCACATTCGTGCCCTATAACGCGAGCTTACGTTGCATGCTAATCAGCCAAGCTTTTCACACAACCCTCCGAAGTCCAATAAATCTCTCCGCCTTCGACCGGGATTCCAGCTTCTCCCGGTTCTCTGTGCGTGCGCAAAAGACTTTTTATCTTCGTCATCGGTTTTTATATATGATATAAAACGTATTGTATCATATTTACATATATTTTACAATGTTTTATAAAATTTGTTTATCTCATAAACACTTTCTTACGTATAAGAAAATGACCTATGTTGTAAAAGTTCTCCGACTTTTGAAGTCGGGATACTATTTTTATATACAAAAAAGGTGCCGCACTAATTTCTAGCGCGACACCTCTGTAAATTCAATGGTGCCGAAGGCCGGACTCGAACCGGCACGTAGGGTAACTACGCTTGATTTTGAGTCAAGTGCGTCTGCCAATTCCGCCACTTCGGCACTGCATAAATGGTAGCTCTACATGCAAGTTACCAACAAAAAATATTATACTATCTTTTATTTTATTTGTCAATGATTTAAAACATAAAACTTGGTATAATGCCATATCAATTGCGAAAAACTTCTTTTACGAAACTTCATATGGGATTTATTAAGCTTTTGATGTTCTAGAGTAACTTTTTACCAGTCATGACCTCCGGTAAACCGGA
>DCFU01000017.1 GCA_002319795.1 Megamonas sp. UBA1796 | reverse complement strand
CATGCCGAAGCCTGGTGCGTCTCTCACCTTGCATGTGTTAGGCACGCCGCCAGGGTTCGTCCTGAGCCAGGATCAAACTCTCCAATAAATATTGAAGAACCGATTGGCTCTTTGTTTCTTTAAGAAATTGTGTTTGCTATGTATGGAGCGGAAAACGAGGCTCGAACTCGCGACCCCCACCTTGGCAAGGTGGTGCTCTACCACTGAGCTATTTCCGCATTCGCAAACCATTTTTTATGTTTAGTACAACTTGCGTTGTACCCGCACATCTGGCTTGAACCATTTTTGATGATTCATTCTGCATTGTTTAGTTTTCAAGGAACACCGCTGTTTGCGTGAGCTGTTCTCACGAACCAGCTTTTATATATTACCTCAGTTGCTTCGGTTTGTCAAGGGCTTTTCAAGCTTCTTTCAGGATGCCATCCAAGGCTCTTTGTTTCGAAGCCCGCCATACTGTTCGCTGGCGACTTGTATTATATTACGCTGTTTTCAATCTCTTGTCAACTGTTTTTGGAAATTTATTCCCATTTTCTGTTTTCTCATAAGAACTACATGATTCGTTCCAACTTTCGTTTACAAAAGGTAACCGGTATAAGTCCGCACTGCCCAATGAACTGCACTGCCCAAGAGAACGCTGTTCCGACAGCTTCCGGATTATGTGCATCTGAACCTATCGTAATATAGCGTCCTCCAAGTTCATAGTATCGCTTATAAATTGGGTAAAGTTCTTCAAAAACTCTAGGATTCCCGAACCGTCGCGTGTTCAGTTCCATGACTGTATCCGTCTCCACCGCAACACGCAGCACCTCATCGATTTCACTGCTGAACCCCCCATAGCATAAAGCAGGCTGTGCATAAGGTGCATATCGTGCAATATAATCTATGTGTCCCAATACGTCAACAAAGGAATGCGTACGCAGCATGGCAGCCATTGTAAGGAAATATTCCCGATAAATGTCCTGCTGGCTTTTTCCCTCATAAAAATCCTTATAATAGATGTCCCTGCCTTGTAAAAGGTGGATAGAGCCAATGACCATATCGAAAGGTACCCTGGCAGCGAATGCGCCGTTGGCCTTTTCATCACCAGTACACATTCCGATTTCCACGCCTAAGCGCAAATGCTTCCCCCTTAAATTCTCATAAGTCTGCCAATACTTTTCCGGGTCAAAAGTAAATTTCTGCTTTCCCGGATAGCTTATATCGAGATGTTCCGTAAAGACAAGTCCCAGTCCCATCTTTTCGGCAGTCAGCAGTGCGTCCTCCGCTTGCATCTGTGAGTCGGCAGAAAATACTGTATGTACATGGCTGTCAAAAATCATAAGTCCATCTCCTGCGCCTGTTCGGCTATATAAGCTTGTTTTAAGGCTATAGCAAGCTGATCCGGACAAGAAGTCCTCTTGGAACCACAGATATTACCCGCAAAACGACTGATGACGAAATCTATATCCATTCCTTCAACAAGTTTTGAAATTCCAGACAGATTACCGTCGCATCCGCCTTCAAAAGCAACATGTTTAATAAGTTTTCCATCCAATTCTATTGTAATCCTGCGGGAACAAGTTCCCTGTGTTTTATATTCATATATGCTCATAAGCATCCTGCCTTTCTATTTTTATTATCATTATAATAGTTTTATCAAAAACTGGCAATTTTTCTTTTTTTCTTTTTTTGATTGAAATATCTACCTATCTATTTTATACTATTCTATATATTCATTGAGATTAGAGGCTTAATATATGAATTTCTGTACCTCTGCAATACCAAAAGCTTTTGACAGCAATATTTATAAAATTCTTGAGGACTTCGATGAACTATTATTGTTCCATTGGGACCTCACTACGGATACGGTTGAGTTTTCAACCGAAATGAAAGTGGTGCCCTATGCCTTGCCATCCGTATTCAATTGCTTTTCTTCATTTTTACTTCTTAGTGGTTTTATCCATCCCAGTGACGCCATGCTGTTCGAAAAATATCTGGACGATATTTTCTACAGTCAATCCTGCCCACCACAAAAACGTTTTGATGTTGAACTCCGTCTGCTGCGAGCCGACAGAGCCGATTATATGTGGACAGAAGTCAAGCTCGTTACGTATTTTTCTGACAAATTCCCGCAGGCAACCTTTGGTTTGTTCCGTAACATCCATGCCCAAAAAGAACATAACCTTACTTTGCTGCACGAAGCTGAACACGATACGCTCACCGGTTTGCTGAATAAAGGCGCCGCAAAACAGCATATTACAGAATATCTCAGTTCGCTTCCTGCAGCTACAGAATCCTCCGCCCTGCTTATCATCGATGCAGATGATTTTAAAAAAATCAACGACAGCTTTGGGCACTTGTTTGGTGATGCTGTACTCACGGACATGGCTATGGAACTCGAACATTATTTTCGCCGCATGGATATCATCGGGCGTGTCGGCGGCGATGAATTCCTTGTGCTCTTCCGTGGCATACCATCTATAGACTATCTGCAGGAACGCTGTCAACAGCTTCTCGAAAGTTTGCACCGTTCTTACAAGAACGATACGAACACCTTATCGTTTTCCATCAGCATCGGCATTGCACTTTTCCCCAGACATGGAAAAAATTTTACAGAATTATTTACGCATGCGGACCGTGCCTTATATAATGCAAAATGCCACGGCAAAGGAACTTTCTCAGTTTATGAACCGAATTTTCTGAATACAAATAGCATAAGTTCCGAACGCGATCCTTTATACTCAGCCGATATGCAGCAAAAAGCCTTCAAGGATAATATGATTGAATTCATTTTCCGACTTCTGTATGAAACCAAAAATCCGGAAGCTACCATTACGATTTCCCTGCGCATGCTGGGAAAATTATTTAATTTTGACCGGATAGCAATTGATTTATACAATCGTCTTGATAATTCCTATCGGAACACCTTTGAATGGCTCAGCCCTTTGGGAGTTTCTCTACATACTGATATCAGCCAGAAGGATCCGGCGTTTGCCGATGCTATCGAAACCTGCAACCATGTCATACTGTCACGTTACAAGGCCACGCCATGGGGGATTATGTCCATTTGTGAGGATACATCTCAGCTCATTCCCCCAGAAGCATCCGCATTCAAACATTTCAATATTCATTCTTTCGCTTATAACGAAATTGCCCGTGGAAGTGAAGAGCTTGGCTGTATTTGCTTTGAAAGTGCTGCGGATGTACGTAAATTCACCAAAGAAGAACTGACCTATTTAAATATTTTTTCGAGTATTCTTGGCAATGTGCTGCTGCACGAACAAACTGACAGCCTGCTGTCAAAACAAAACAAGCGCCTGATGGACATTATCGACCATATGCAGGAAATGATTTATGTCGTTGACAAAGATACGTTCGAGCTTCTTTTCTTTAACCAAACCATTCGTCAGGCTCTGCCTGAAACCACAGTACAGCAGACCTGCTATCATCGTTTCCATAAATTCTCCGAACCCTGCCCGAACTGCCCGGTACGTAATCTTTCAGACAATGGTGCTGAATATATCGTGCGTACAGTTTCCAGCTGGGGTGTTCCGGCCAAGGCCCGGGCTTTCAATATCGACTGGCTTCCCAACCGCAAAACGAGCCTTATTATCATGGAGCCTTAAAATACTTGTCAAAAAGAGGGTATTGCTGACGATTTTTCATCAGCAATACCCTCTTTTTCATAACCATAGAAAGCTGCATAGTAATCTTATTGACCTACCGCATCAGCCACTGCCGCAAATTCAGCAAGTGATAAGGTTTCTCCACGACGCTGCCCGTCAATGCCAGCCTTCAATAATATGTGGCCGATGGTTTCTTTTTCCAAGCCCATCGTCTTCAACGCGTTATTGAAGGTCTTGCGGCGCTGTCCGAAAGCCGCCCGTACGATACGGAAAAAAAGCTGCCCATCTTTTACTTCTACCGCAGGCTTTTCCCGCACATCACAAACAATGACAACAGAGTCGACCTCTGGTGCCGGAATAAAGGACTGCGGAGGCACATCCAATACAATCCGCGGTGCCGCATAGTACTGCACCGCTACCGACAAGGCTCCATATGCTTTCGTACCCGGAACCGCCGTCATACGCTCGGCGACCTCTTTCTGTACCATCGTCACCAGGCGTGTGATAGGCAGACGCTGCTCCAGCAATGACATGAGAATCGGCGTAGTAATGTAATAAGGAAGATTAGCAACCACCTTGAAGCTTCCCGGCCCCATAACCGTCTGAATATCGATTTTCAGGATATCCCCCTGTACAACACGTACTTTGTCATAGCCTTCCAACGTCTTAGCCAATACCGCTGGCAGCTTCTTGTCAAGTTCTACAGCCGTAACTTCAGCTCCGGCTTCAGCCAGGCCCTGGGTAAGCGTCCCAATACCCGGGCCAATTTCCAGCACACGGTCGCCCGGACATATATCTGCGGCATCCACGATACCATGCACAATATCTGCGTCAATGAGAAAATTTTGTCCCAGCCGCTTACTTGCATGCAAACCAAAGGCCTTTAAAATATGCCGTGTGACTTCCTTGCTCGCGATTACAGACTGAATCACAGACTCTCTCCCCTTCCTGTAGCATGCAGCAACTGTAAAGCATCTTCAAACTCCTGGCGTGTCACGCCATAATGATTCAGTCGTAAAAGAAAAGTTTTTGCGTTGGCGCAGCCAATACCCAATACAGCTCCCAGCCAAGCCCGCCGGCCGGAAGCCTCTGCCGTTCCGCTTAACCCGGCTGTAATAAGATCCGTACTTGAAAAGACTGGCACCGGATTCCAATCCGGCGTGCGCACCTTTGCCAATGCCTTACGAATGGATGCCGGTGATGCTTGTTCAACACCGATATCATCATTTGCCGTTGCCTCATCTCTTGGCACAAAAGCGTGCTTTGCTTCAGGAAATCGCTTTGCCAAAAATTTACGGATACGTTCGCCAGCAGAATCCGGATCCGTCAATATAATAATGCCTCGTTTTTTATAAGCCTGGTCAATGTTTGCAAGGGTCCATTCCTGCAAGCTGAAGCCGCCTGTAATGATACAGTCCGCTTCAACAGCCTTATGGATTGCTGCAACATCCATTTTTCCTTCAACAACTAAAACTTCTTTGATCATTTTATTCTCCATACTCTTACTTCCACGCACCTGTCCCTAGTGTGCATGTTTTTATTTTCATTTCATTCTTACCTTCAAATCCAGTTTCCGGCATACTATATTATATACATCTTTATGTATATCCTCAACCGTCCTGGGCTCGCCATATGCACTGCATACTATCCGCTGCCAATGATATTTGGCTGTAAGTTGTTCATACGCTTCGTGACAACGATACAGGTATTTCCTGTCCCGTTCATGAATATCTCTCGTCTGTCCTTCCTCTCGGCCTCTCCTGGTAATAAGTCGGTCGCTTATCGCAGGCTCCATATCCAGAAAAATGACCAGATCCGGGACTGGCAGTCCTAGTTTCTCAAACTCGAAATCCCAAAGCCAATCCAAAAAGTTTTCCCTCTCTGACTGGTCTGTGAGCTTCACTGCCTGATGGACCATGTTTGATGTCGTATACCGATCCGCTAAAATCAAGTCTCCTGCCTCGTAGTATTTTTTCCACTTTACACGATAAGACGCATAGCGATCCACCGCAAAGAAAGTTGAAGCTGCATAGGCATTGACATCATCCGCATGTTCCCCGAATTTTCCATCCAGATACATGCGCACAAGCGCCGAAGAATCGGACGCATAATCCGGGAACTCAATTCTGTGCACACGGCAGCCATCTGCTGCCAGATGTTCATAAAGAGCCCTCGCCTGCGTCGCCTTGCCCGAACCATCTCCAGCCTCTATAATAATTAATTTTCCTTTATTTGTCATCTGATTTTCGCCTCTATTACTCGAATCGTCCGAAGAGATGCATCCTGGGGTCCGACTACTTTAAGCCCTATGCGCTGCATAGTCTGTACATAAGCCAAGATATCCGCCGTGATTTTCTCTCCCGGATATATAACCGGTATGCCGGGCGGATAAAACATGACAGCCTCCGCCGCCACACATCCCTCGGATGCCATAAGCCCTACCGGTTTTGAGGCCGAAAAAGACGCTTTTCTAGGCAGTATACATAGCGGCGGTACCTCCGGCAAAGATATAATCACTCTGTCTTTTGCATCCGTCCTATGCTTGGCAGCCAAAGTCTGTAAGGCCGCATACAAAGCTTCCGTTTCTTTTTCCGTATCAGCCATCGATAGAATGAACAATACGTTATATGCGTCTGCCAGCTCACATTGAATACCATACCTATGCCGCAGGATATGTTCAGCCTCTGCCCCGTTGAGTCCAAGGCCACATACCTGTACCGTAAGCTTTGTCACATCCAAGGCTGCAGACCCCGGAGTATTCATATATTCCTGACCGAAGCACCACAATCCCTCAACAGCATTTATTTCTTGCCGAAGCTCTTCTGCAAGCCGCACAGCCCGTCCCACAAGAATTTTGCCCTCTGCAGCCATCTGAAGCCTCGCAATATCCAAGGATGCCAGCAATAAATAGTTGGGACTTGTTGACTGCAACAGGCTCACCGCAACACGCACACGTTCCTGATTAACACGGCCTGCACGCACATGCAGCATAGAGGTCTGCGTAAGCGAGCCTAAAAGCTTATGCGTGCTCTGGGCTACCATGTCGGCTCCGCAGTCCAGTGCCTGTTTTGGTAACGCATCACTAAAACGCAGATGTGCGCCATGCGCTTCGTCAACAAGAACAAGCATATGGTGTGCATGTACGATAGCAGCGATTGTCTGCAAATCTGCTGCCACACCATAATAGGTTGGGTAAACCGCCACCAGCGCCTTTGCTGATGGATTCTCACGGATAGCCCGACGCACAGCAGCCGGAGTAATGCCCATCGCTATACCAAGCTCCGATGCATATTCCGGCTGTATAAACACGGGAACCGCCCCGCATAAAATGAGTCCTCCTAAGATGGAACGATGCGCATTGCGTGGTATCAATACGGTATCACCCGGCTGTAAGGATGCCATAAGCATAGCATGTATGGCTCCGGTCGTACCATTAATCATAAAATATGAGGCATCTGCGCCGTAAAGCTCCGCCGCCAGTTCCTGTGCTTCCCGGATACACATCGTGGGCTCATGGAGATCGTCCAGTTCCTCCATAAGCGAAACCTCCTCACGCAGGCCCTCTTCGGTAATAAGCCGCCGCAAAAGCATATGTGCGCCCTTGCCCTGCTTATGACCCGGCGTGTGGAATGCCAGTGCACCATCCCGGGCATAGGCTTGCATAGCTTCCGCAATAGGAGCTCGGCTTTGGTGTCCACTCTCAGCCGCCATCATTTTTTATCCGGATCCGTTTCATTGTTACTAAAAGGAAGACGAAGATGCACCCGTGTCCCCTTTCCCTTCGCAGACACAACACTGAGTTCCGCACCGATGATAGCGGCCCGCTCCTTCATGCCTACGATTCCGAAATGCCCATCCCCTTCTGTATATTCTTCATCAAGTTGTTCCATGTCGAACCCTTCGCCTTCATCTACAATGAGCACAGAAAGCGCCGCATCGGTAAAAAGCACACGAACCTTGGCCTTCTTCGTTCCCGCATGCCGATTCACATTATTGAGTGCCTCCTGTACGATACGGAAAAGCGCCACACCTATATGCTTGGGAATATCCTGTTCTTTTCCTTCGGTTTGAAAAGAAGCCTCCATCACACCCCGGTCCCTCAGCTTAACAATAAGCTGCCGCACGGCAGGAATAAATCCCAAATCATCCAGCGACATCGGCCGCATATCAAAAATAATCTGGCGTATATCCGTAAGGCAGGCCCGTATCTGCTGTTTAAGCTCCTGTATGCTCTGCTTGGCTTCTTCGGGATCCATGTCAATGAGCCGCTCCGTAATGGTTGCCTGATAGATAAGGTTCGCCATATCCTGAGCCGGGCCATCATGAATTTCACGTGATACCCGATACCTTTCCTCCTCCTGTGCTTTTATAATCTGTGCACCGATGAATTTATTTTTCGCGGCCAGCTCTATCTGCGCCACAGCATCACTGATCTGGGAACTCAAATAGCCAAGCACTGAGCCGATACGCATAGCTAATCTTTCTGCACTTGCCAACGTCTTCTGCAAGCGGACAAGCCGCATCTCACATTTGTCCCGCTGCGTCCTGAGCTGATATTCCTTTTCCCTGGCAACACTCAAACGAATCTGCACATTCTTTACTGCCTCGTAGCAATGCCGAATACGCTCCTCAGAATAATTGGCAAAATTACTGCTTACGCGTACAAGATCTTGTTTCCCCTGCTGCTCAAGCTTTTCCAACTGATCCACCATAGCAATGGTCTGTGCTGTCTGCAGCTTGATTTCCTCCAGCAGATGTCTTGTCGTTTCAACCTCGTTTCGTGCTGTTTCATAAATCTCAAAAATTTGAGATTTACTGTTTTCAATGGTTGCTATTGTATCACGTAAAATCTGATTCAAGGACTTTTCATTCGCTGATGTCCTCTCCTGCCCCATATTTTCCTCCAAAATCATACACCCTATTTCCAAAAATTCTTACCCTTCATATTGTACCTTACAAAACACCACAACGCAAAGAATTTATGATCCTGCCCGGGCAAAAACAAAAAAGCAGGCAGCTTCGTCCAGCCTTGCAACGAAACTGTCTGTCTCTTCCTAATATATGATTAACTTACCGCTGTCTCCATACGACAATTTCTCTGTTCTTCCCAGACCAGCATGGACGCCAAAGCAAAACCATTGAAAGTCGTCGCACTGGCTAAGGTATACGCACCAGCATTCGGAACCAATATATGATCCCCTATACTGAGTTCAGGTGCCATAATATCACTACGTACTACATCTATAGAATCGCAGCTTGGACCCACAAAAGTCGAAAGCCGTAAACGTCCGCCTTTAAAGTATTCGAATTCATAATCCCAATGATCGAACAATACCCCGGAAAAGCTCCCGTACAGCCCTTCATCCAGTACATACCATGCCGCACCATTGCGTTCCTTGGTACCAATAATCGAAGTCACGAGATTCACCGCCGTACCACAAATATAACGTCCAGGCTCTGCCCATATCTCCGTATCCGGAAAAAGCCGTTCCAGCTGATGATTGATTGCCTCCATCATACTGGCAAGGTCTACCGGCAACCCCTTGGACGAAGGCACAGGAAAGCCCCCACCTATATCAAGATAACGCAGCTGCATACCAAGAAGAGCAGCATCATCAAAAATACGCCGACAGACAAGAAGTGCTTCTTCATATGCCCCGGCCGCCAGTGACTGGCTCCCCACATGAAAGCATACACCTGCAGGCTTCAAACCCGCAGCTTCTGCCAGCTGCAAGAGCTGTACCGCTCTTTCCGGTGCCACACCAAATTTTGTATTTAAGTCAACATGAGCTTTCTGATTTACCACACGTATACGCACAAGCACTTCAGCGCCTGGAACTTTTGCTGCTATCTTGGCGACCTCGCTCTCATCATCAAAGGTAAATCGCTTTACACCAAATTCTGCCGCATTGTCCAAACCCCGCGGTGTTTTTACCGGATTTGCATAAATCATACGGGAACCCGGTATTCCCATACTATGCAGGATTTCCATTTCCCCGGCAGACGCCACATCGAAATTCGCCCCGATTGCTGCTACCTTTTGCAAAATAGGCATAACCGGATTCGATTTCATTGCGTAAAAAACCTTGACGCGCGGAAGATATTTCCGCAAAAAATCATAATTCTCTTCGATCTTGTCCAGCGAAACCACCAAAAATGGTGTTGGAAACCGGTCTGCAAGATCCTTCATTTCTTTTTGTGTGAGTCGAAAGCTGCTCATAACACTCTCCCATTCCTTAATACACAGCCAGGCTGCGCATGTATTGTTAGAGATATAATCTATCTCTTCCAGCGTATTGTAATACGAAATGCACCATATTGCAATACTATAATTTTACGAATTCCTGGGGAAGTATCTTTTCCTTATCCGTAAAATAAAAAAGGCGATTTTAAATTATCCCCCTGCATCCATCTCATAGAATCATACCCGATAATATAATACAGATAATTTTCCAAATGACTTGCTTTTATAGTAAATAAACCTTACAATTTATAATAGTATTTTCAAGTTATAGAATTTATGAAACAAGGGTGATTTTATTATGGGTTTATTCTCAAGATTTCTGCCTAAAAGGAAACCGGTAGAGATAAAAAACAATGTCCCAAAAGAAAAGGCCAATATCAAGAAAACCTTTGGCGTTTACTGCCACAGCCATCACAATACCAGCGGCGACAAGCTCTGTCCTAAATGTACGGCTCTCCTCGCAACCGTCATGACTAAGATGCATCGATGTCCATATGGCATCACAAAACCGATTTGCGACCGTTGCGATATTCCTTGTTTCGGGACTTCGCAGACCAAGGAATTCCGTACTATCATGAAAAGTACGCTGAAGCGCATGTTTCTCAAGCATCCGGTCATGACCGTAAAGCATAAGCTGGCAAGCATGGGTGTCGACTATGCAAAACACGAACAGGAACGCAAGGTGCAGGACAAAGCCAAGGCCAGGGAAAAAGCCGCCAAAGAAAAGGCCAAGACCAAAGATGAAACGGACAAAAGCAAAAATAAGAAATGAGCGTAAAAAACGGCACTTGTCATCCAGACGGTGCCGTTTTCTACAACTATTTCTCACACGATACAGCTGTCAGTCCTTAAAAAACAATTGTACAGCCCGTCCATCTTTGTTATAATATTGAAGTTAATACGAATATCTCATAGAAACTTTTGTCCATGAGATACTTTCCTTTATTTTTTTTGAACGGAGTGGACTTTTATATGAATCCAAATAACAACGAGCTTGCAGCTCCTTCTGCAGCGAATACAGAAGCTGTACCAACCAATGGAAAACTCAAACGAAGCCTCAAGGCCCGCCATATGAACATGATTGCCATAGGCGGGGCACTTGGTACCGGCCTGTTTCTCGCAAGCGGGGCTT
Organism: Megamonas sp. UBA1796; assembly: GCA_002319795.1. GTDB lineage: Bacteria > Bacillota > Negativicutes > Selenomonadales > Selenomonadaceae > UBA1796. The sequence continues at coordinate 10,403 of DCFU01000017.1, read as the reverse complement.
CAATCAGTACAGCTGGCCCGGGCGGCGCACTCACAGCATATGCGCTCATCGGTATCATGGTATACTTCATCATGACCAGTCTGGGTGAAATGGCTACATATCTGCCGGTTTCCGGATCCTTCGGTACCTACGCTACGCGCTTTGTGGATCCGGCCATGGGTTTTGCCATCGGTTGGAATTATTGGCTGAACTGGGCAATCACTCTGGCCGTCGAAGTTGTTGCCGGGTCCATCGTCATGAAGTTCTGGTTCCCGGATACACCCGCCAGTGTGTGGAGCGCACTCTTCATTGTGGTGCTTTTCTTCCTGAACTATCTGTCCACACGTGCTTATGGTGAGAGCGAATATATCTTTGCCAGCATCAAGGTGGCCATGGTCATTGTTTTCCTGATTCTTGGGGTACTTCTCATCCTGGGCGTCATTGGCGGAGGCTCTCCCGGCACTTCAAACTGGACGATAGGAGACGCTCCATTTGTGGGCGGCCCCGCCTCTATCATCGGCATCTTTATGATTGCAGCGTTCTCCTTCCAGGGAACTGAACTTGTGGGGATTGCTGCTGGCGAAAGCGAAGATCCGCGCAAAAATGTGCCGAAAGCCATCAATAACGTTTTTTGGCGTATCCTGCTTTTTTACATTGGGACAATGATTGTTATTGGATTTTTGCTTCCATATACAGACGAAAACCTTTTAAAAAGCGGCGTGGAAAATGTTGCCGTAAGCCCCTTTACCTTAGCTTTACAACGCACAGGCCTCACGGCTGCAGCTTCCGTCATGAACTTTGTACTGCTCACAGCGGTGCTTTCCTGCGGCAATTCCGGGCTTTATGCATCGACACGCATGCTCTGTGCCCTGGCGGATGAAGGCAAAGCCCCCAAAGCTTTCGCCAAAGTCAACAAACGCGGTGTTCCTGTCAACGCACTTCTTGCTACTGCGGCCTTCGGCCTCTTAGCTTTCCTGACTTCGCTCTTCGGTGAAGGTACGGCATATACCTGGCTTTTGAATCTTTCAGGAATGACAGGTTTCGTGGTCTGGATTGGCATTGCGATATGCCATTACCGCTTCCGGCGAGCCTTCATTGCGCAGGGCAAGAGCCTTGACGAGCTTATCTACCGCGCTTCCTGCTTCCCATTTGGCGTATTTCTGGCTTTGATCCTTTGTATTATCGTCATGCTGGGACAAAATTACGGCGCATTCACCGGCAACGAAGTCGATTGGAATGGTGCTATTGCTACGTACATTGGTATCCCCATAATTTTTGTTTTCTATTTTTGGTACAAGTGGAAATACCATACGAAAATCATTCCCTTGACAGAAATAGATCTTTCGAAACCGGATATTAAATAAACATAGTCTCAAAAGCAAAATTCCTGCACTATATAAAAGAGCTGCTGCATGAAACCTATTGGTATTGTTTCATGCAGCAGCTCTTTTATATTCTCTAAACTACAATATAATATTACTTTTTCCCGTTTGGATCCTTTCATACAGTTTATGCCCAACCGGTTTCATCTTTTCAAAGGTGTAAATATTCTTGAACCCAATGTTGGAAAGCTCTTCCTGCACTTCTTTTATGCGGCAGCCCACATGCGCACGCATATGGGAATCCGAGCCAATCGTGATGATATCGCCGCCCAGATCACGATAAAGCTCCAATATTTCATGGGAGGGTGTAAGATCGGGCAGCTTATAACGGAAGCAGGAAGTATTGACTTCAATTCCTTTACCTTTTTGAATTACAAGCCGCAGTATTTCTGCGATAATGTCCCTTACCCCGGCAAACGGATATTCACCGCATTTGTCATAACGCTTAATCATATCAAGATGTCCTAATATGCTAAAGTCATCATAGCCCTGCATGACCTTCAGTATTTCCTCATAATAACGCTCATTATATTCCTGCTGAGTCCGTCCTTTTTGGAACTGCTGTATAAAGAAAAATAAATTATCCACCTGATGGCAGGATAAAATAATAAAATCAAAAGGATAGCTAGCAAATAATTGTTGAAATTCCCTTATCGTCGTAACCTGCATGCCAAACTCCATACCAAATTTTATCCGGATTTTATCTGCAAATTTTTTTTGGCACCGCTGCAGCTCTTTAAAATACGCTGCCGTATCGCAATTTGTTTCCGCATCCTTCGTGCCAAAATCCGTATGCTCGGTAAAACATATCTCCTCCAGACCTAACGCAATCGCATGGTAAACGCAATCCTCCATCGGATAATCCGAATCATCGCTGAAAGAGGTATGCATGTGATAATCCGCGTACATAGCATCACACTCCACTATACTTTATTATGCTTCTAACTATAGCATGGAACCAGGTCTCTCATCAAATATACACAACCCATACAAAAAGATTGCTCCTGCACTGCTCCAAGCAATGGCTACACCATAGCACTATACTTAGCTATTCGTCAGTAACCAGAATTTCCCTGCCCACGGACAAATATTCATCCAAAGCATAGCAAATAAGATATATTCCTCCAGCTCCGGATAAATCTCTTGGCAACCTGAAAGTTTATTTTTGCTTGCATTGACAAAAGCTTCTGCTACCAGTATAATTACTTCATTGAACGCTGTATCATACTTTTCATATATGATTAAGTAAAAGTATCCCCTCAGATAAAGCGGAAATTTTTTGACAGGAGGATATCATTATGAAAGATTTTTCCCTTGAAGTGCATGGTTGTCAATATTACGATGCAACAGGCGCTATCAGCCAGCCTATCTATGCTTCAGCCACCTTTCGCCATCCGGGGTTTCAACAAAGTACGGGCTACGATTACAGCCGCGTAACGAACCCCACGCGTGAAATCCTGGAAAAGAACATGGCTCTCCTTGAACGCGGAACAAAATCCTGGGCTTTTTCCTGCGGCATGGCCGCTATCAGTACCGTTTTAAAACTTTTTTCGCCTGGTGAGCATGTGCTGCTGTCCGAGGACCTTTATGGCGGGACAGCACGCCTCGTAAACGAAATATATTCACGCTATGGTATCCGTTTCGAATACATCGATACATCGGATACAGCCTTAGTCAGACAACGGCTGCGTCCAGAAACCAAGGGACTTTTTATCGAAACCCCTTCGAACCCGATGATGAAAATCAGCGACATCCATGCGCTTGCCAGTCTGGCGCATGCCAACGGTGCCAGGCTCATCGTGGACAACACCTTCCTGTCTCCGCATTTCCAGCGGCCGCTCAAACTCGGTGCCGATATCGTCGTGCACAGCGGTACAAAATATCTCTGTGGCCACAATGATGTACTGGCGGGCTTTATCGTTGTTTCTGAAGGTTGTCCTGACACAGAAGCTATTGAGCTCTTTTATAAGTCGGAGGGCGCCGTACTCGACCCTTTCAGCAGCTGGCTCATGCTGCGCAGCCTCAAAACTCTCGGTCTGCGTCTTGAACGGCAGGCGGCAAATGCCGCCAAAATCGTGGACTGGCTCCTGAAACAGCCAACGGTTACCGAAGTCTTCTATCCCGGTCTGCCCTGCCATCCCGGACACGATTTGCAGGCACGGCAAGCTTCCGGGTTTGGTGGCATGGTATCCTTTAAAGTCTCATCAGCGGAGCTTGCCAAAAAGTCTCTGGGCCGTCTGAAGCTTATCGCATTCGCCGAAAGCCTCGGCAGCGTAGAGAGCCTTCTAACCTATCCTATCGAACAAACTCATAAAGAATCACCGGCTGAGCTCTTGAAGAAAGCCGGTGTAGATGATTGCCTGCTGCGCCTGTCCGTTGGTATTGAGGATATAGACGACCTCATCGCAGATCTCGCACAGGCTCTCAAGGAGGATTGACTCTATGCCTTATTCCTTTGACACTATTATTGAGCGTCGCGGCACAAGCAGCCTGAAATATGATTTTGCCGCAGAGCATGGCCATGCCGCGGATATTCTCCCATTCTGGGTAGCCGATATGGATTTTCAGGCACCGCCAGCTGTTGTTGAAGAACTTATCCGATGCAGTCGGCATGGTATTTTCGGTTATACCGATGCTAAAAAGGATTACCGCGAAATCCTGATAAAATGGTTCCATAAATATCATAACTGGTCTCCAGCTGCAAATTCACTCATCATCACACCGGGCGTGGTATTCGCAATTTGCGCATCTATTCGCGCGTTTACCAAGCCGGGAGATGCGGTCCTCATACAGCAACCGGTTTATTATCCTTTTTCCGAGGCCATCCATGATAACAACCGTAAGCTCATAAACAGCTCACTTGTCCTGCAGAATGGTCATTATTGCATTGATTTCACAGATTTCGAACAAAAGATCGTGGAGCACAACGTCAAACTTTTCCTTCTCTGCAGCCCACAGAACCCGACAGGCCGTGTATGGCATCCTAAGGAACTTACCCGTATCGGTGAGATTTGCCTCCGGCACGGTGTCTACGTTGTCGCCGATGAAATCCATCATGAGTTCATACGCGAAGGTTTTAGGCATACGGTATTTGCTTCACTCTCTCCGGAAATCAATGATATTACCATCACATGTACTTCGCCCAGCAAGACCTTCAATCTTGCCGGACTGCAGGTATCCAATATTTTTATCGCCAATCGTACACTGCGCCATCGTTTTCGTCATGAAGTCAATGCTGCTGGCTACAGCCAGCCTAATGCACTTGGGCTTTTTGCCTCCAAAGCTGCTTATACGCATGGTGCAGAATGGCTCAAGGAACTGCGGAACTACCTCGAACAAAATTTACAAAAGACAAAGGCTTTCCTTGCACAGACATTGCCAAAAATACACCTGATCGAGCCGGAAGGCACTTATCTTTTATGGCTTGATTTCAGTGTCTATGGCTTGTCCGACGAAGCGCTTGACAATATCATTACCAAACAGGCAAAGATATGGCTGGACAGCGGCCACATCTTCGGACCTGAGGGCCAAGGTTTCCAGCGTATCAACATCGCTTGTCCCTGGCCTGTATTAGAGAAAGGTCTTGTCCAACTCGGGCAAGCCTTTAAAGATATATAAATATCCTGCACATTGATCCCCCGCTCTCTACAGAAAAGAGCGGGGATTTTCTATTTTATTCTTTCTGATTCCATACGCTTTTTCCAGCATACTTCAAAAAAGAGAATTTCTATGATAAGATAGTCTTAAAGCAAAGAAAGGTGGTCATATCATGAACCGTATGAACAAAACTATTATGGACGCTTTCACATTCCGCCATGCCTGTAAAAAATTTGATCCTGCGAAAATCATTCCCCAAAATGACTTTGATACCATCCTTCAGGTCGCGCGGCTGTCCCCTTCATCCTTCGGTTTTGAACCCTGGAAGCTTGTTGTGTTACAGGATAAAACCATCCAGAAGAAGCTTTTTCCCTTTGCCTGGGGAGCACGGAACAGCCTGAATGGCGCCAGCCATTTTATCGTCCTGTTAGCGCGAAAAAAAGTGGATACATCTTACGATTCAGCATATATAACACATATAATGAATGATATCCAAAAATTACCAGAAGATAGCATGTCTGCCCGACGCGAAATGTTCAAGAATTTCCAGCAAAATGACTTCAAATTATTAGAAAATGACCGCGCACTATTTGATTGGGCCAGCAAACAAACATATATCGTACTGGCAAATATGCTGACAGCAGCAGCTCTGCTTGGGATAGATTCCTGTCCCATCGAAGGGTTCAATCAGGAGGCAGTCAATCGTTTATTCGCCGAAGAAAATGTTTTTGACTCCGAACACTTCGGCGTATCTCTTATGGCAGGCTTCGGCTATCGTGCAGAAGCACCTCACCATGAGAAGTCCCGCCAGGCACTCGATGATCTGATTCTTTGGAAATAATACCGGCCAAACCTATACGCACGCAACAAAAAAGCCGTTGCCTTCTTTAATGAAGCCAACGGCTTTCTTTGTTTTGTATCCCCAGCTCAATCATTCATCGGCATACAGCCGTATCACCTTAAACAGGAACCTGAATATACGTATTATTATACCCCATAACACTTAAGCGACTTATAGCCGTATCGGATTCTTGTGTTTCTTCTGGTGGCCTGCCATCGTCGCGCAAACGGATCTTTACACACCCATCCGATATCAGGGCCATGATATCAATGGTTTTTTTAGCATCCTTTTCCTTTTCTATGATCTCCACAGCTATTTTATAAACCAAGTCTTTCACCGCAGTGATTGACTGCGAGGAAACCCCGTTATCCGCCATGAATTTCCCAAGCATATCGCCATATCCTGCGGCCTCCTCCGGTGTAGCATAAATAGAATTCCCCAGTACATAAGCAGGCTGTATCTCATGGATAAATACCCCATGATATTTCCCTTTGGATTTTTTTCCAATACATTTAGTTGCCAAAACAATCAACCCAAGCAAAACCAGATAAGCGGCACTGCTGTAACTCCATAATCCGATCTCGCCGAGCCCGTATCCAAAAAGATAAACAAAAACAACAGAAAAAAACTCACCGCCTACGCTGATAGCAATAGAAAACAATTTACGGGCTGTAGTCTGCATATATGTCATCAGAATATGAATGAAAACCGCCAGCAAGAGACTGATGGCATAAATACGCACTGCCGTCACGCCCATACGCATAACCTCCATGTCATGTACGCCAAAGAATAACAATAACTTATCAGGAAAAATCTCGAAGAAAATAATGCTGACTGTCACACAGCCTATAACAATCTTAGTAATACGCATGGCCGCCTGATGCATGGACCACCAGTCCCTTTCACCAAAAAGAGCTCCGACAATAGGTACCATCGTACTGGTCGCTGCATAACGGAAAGCAGACGCGAAAATTGCCATGGAAGCACATACCGTATTGATAATAATACCATTCTTACCCGCAACATCCATGATGACCACGTTAATGCAGAAAGAAGTGACCGCCCCCAGACCCTGGCCGAGCGAAGAAGGAAGTCCCGTTATAATAATATTGCCCAAACGCAGAAAATCCTTTACAGATAAGTGTACGAATGCCAGTGTACGGTTTTTACGAAAAAATAAATACGGTACCAAAAGTAAAAATCCTGCCACATACCCAGTGATGGTTCCATAGGCCGCTCCTTCGATTCCAAACTGCAAAGGGCCCATATAAACAATTTTACTAATTATATTCACAACATTCGTAAAAACCATGATACCTGCGGCAAGCTTTGGCAAAGCATCTACCTTGACAAAATAGGTCATACTGGTAACGCCTATCATTAGTGGAGCCGAAATAAACATCATATGGATATACCTTGCCATCAATGGCTCCATATCACGATCACCGCGGCTTAAGACTGCAGCAAACGAATTCCCCGTAATAAGGCCGATAATCATAAAAATAATACCTACCGCTATGATAGTAAATATCGTAAGTGTAAACAGTTTATTAGCCTCCAGCTTATTACCGGCCCCCTTGGCTGCGGAAACCAATACCTCACCGCCCGTGCCGAAAAGCATATAGACCATGTTAAATACCATGGTCAGCGGTAACGCCAGATTAACCGCTCCCATCGCTACAGGCCCCAGCATCTGACCAACCACGGCGATATCAAGGAACATGCTGGCAGTAATAGACAAGGTAGCTAATAAGCCTGGAAAGTAAAAAACATTAACCCTTGCATTCATTAACCTTCCTTTGTATTCATACATGCGATTTCCTCCGCTTGGCAAAAGATTGTTTTGCCTGTTCAGTATATAATTCTATCGGAATCACAGGCTGCGACACAGCCTCCTGTATATCCTTGGAAACAGCCCCTGTACGTGCATACTCCCCACCAGCCCAGCGAAACAGCTCTAATCGTTTCTGCACTGGCAAGGCATCCTGCTTCAATATTCCCCCCATAGGGCAATACAATTCCGTTGCCAGTCCTCTGAATTCCAGTCGCACGACTTCCCGCAGTCCCTCATAATTGCCATGAACTACCGGAAAACCACAGCTTGAAATAAATACATAGCGGGTAATTCGATCCGGATACCGCGACGGATGATGCGGATAACCTTTTTCGTCTACCACGATATCGGAGTCGCACATTGGCAAGCGGCGATCCAAGGCTGCTTTTAAAATAGCTGGGAATGCAAAAGTATATAAAGGAAATGAAAAAATACATGTACAGTCATGCTCAGACAAAAACTTTAAAATTGGATTCCAATCATCCTGAAGAACGCACTGTCCAGGACTGTTTGTCCAACAGGAAAAACAGCCGCGGCAAAAACCTATCTTAAGCTTGTATAAGTCGATATACTCTATATCCTTCCAACCACTGCCTTCCAAAAAAGCCTTGGCCAGAACCAATGAATTGCTCCCTTCTAACTGTGGACTGGCATTCATTAGCAAATATTTCATCCTGTTCCCACCTCTCTGTCTATATGATCCCTATACTGTCTGCAACAGACAGTTTGCATAGTTACAGTGTAGCAAAAGATACTCCCCCTGTCTATTTAAATGGAAATATAATGTCCGCTGGGAGTTGGCAAACCTCAAGCTAGCAAGCAGCTAAACGGACGAACACCTTTTGGCAAAAATCTTGCACAGGCATGCTTACCACTTGTTTGCAGGAACAATATATCCAGCATCATTTTTCTTTCCATATATTATAAGTTAATATATAATAAGCATATATATTATATGGAGGTGTCAAAAATGTTGGAATTTACATTTAAAATCAAAATCCAAGCATCCGCACAAGATATTTGGAATATGTATGTTGATGTTCATAAGCGCCGGCAGTGGGAAAAAGATCTGGAATATATAAAATTGGATGGAGAATTTTTAGCAGGAACATTTGGCGTTATGAAGTTGTCAGGCCAACCAGAAATGGTATATAAACTCACTTCGGTGATTCCATATGCCGAATATTGGGATCGTACAGAACTTCCGGGCACTGGAATGTCTATATGTTTTGGACATGAGTTTTTATCAGATAGGGATGGAACGTTGCTAAAAGTGAGTGCCCAGTTAGAGAAATCAACCGGAGAAATTACAGATGAAGATGTTTTGCTTTTCTCCCATATATTTTCTGACACACCCCAGTCTGTATTAGATATAAAAAAAATTGTGGAGAAGTAAATGTTCAATTCAAAATATCAAGATGACTCATCAAAAAGTCCGGGGTTTTTATTTATTAAAGCGTACAATAAATGGTATAGTGAGATACAAAGGACTTTGCATACAATTGGATTAACACATCCACAACTGGTAATACTCACAGTCATTGCATATTTTCAAAATCAGGGGGAACATCCAACACAAAAAATGGTTTCCGATCATTCCTCGATTGATGTAATGACGACTTCACAAATACTGCGATTACTTGAAAAGAAACAATATATTCAAAGAGTCCAGCATCCTACAGACACACGTGCCAAAATCATAGTTTTATTAGACACCGGGCAGGAAAAAGTGAATCAAGGAATACCCTTAATTGAAAATATAGATGCTCTCTATTTTGGAAAACTAAAAAATGATTTGCCCGTTTTTATGGACTTTTTATATAAATTAACATTGTGAAGGTATGATAGAATCAAAACATCTGATCCATTGTACAGCACACAACTCTGCTAAATACAATGCATATGTAATGAAAAGGCGGTAAATATTATATTTTCCACGGGCAAAAACATCTTATCCAGCTATTGACAAGATGCTATTATTGTTTTATAATATGTTTTGTCGGTTGCGCTGATGTAGCTCAGTTGGTAGAGCAGCTCATTCGTAATGAGCAGGTCGTAGGTTCGAATCCTATCATCAGCTCCAGTGAAATCATGGTCTCCAAGGTTTTTGGAGGCTTTTTTGTTGTCTATTTTTAATTTTTGCGCCTTTTATTAATATCTAGTGTAGTATCTTACTGATAATTAACTTTTATGGTATCATAAAAGCAATAGAACAATTTATTTGCTTTGAGGATACCATCATGAATAAAAAACATTATGTTCATTTAACTGAGTCTGACGTTAAAAAATTAAAGGATTTAATTCGCAATAAGTCCACCACGCAAACCATGGCACATCGCTGCCATATCCTATTGGAACTTGACGAAAATCATCTGCCTGTTTCCAGCTATGACCACTGTGTAAAAGAGCATGGGATGTGTCGGTCTACTGTCCGAAATATTCTCAGGCGATTTGCACTGGAAGGATTGGATTCCACTCTGCAATACCATCGTAACAAGAATTCGGATAACGCTCGTCGCAAAGTCGACGGACGAATGGAAGCGCCCCTCTTTCAGATTGCTTGCGGTCCTGTTCCTGAAGGTAATAGCCATTGGGCAGTTTCCATGTTAGCAAAAGAAATGAATTTTCGTTTTGGGGAGGATGCAATCCGTCGTGATACGGTATCCAGAACCTTAAAAAAAACAAACTTAGACCTTACAGGAGCCAATATTGGTGTCTCCCGTCCGTAGCAGATGCAGAATTCATTGGGTCTGTAAATAGTTTTGTGCTT
>DCFU01000011.1 GCA_002319795.1 Megamonas sp. UBA1796 | reverse complement strand
GTGGCATTCATGCAGTAGACATTACGTAAAATTTTACCACAAAATAAGGATCACCGGCTCTTTCGAGTCAGTGATCCTTATTTGTTTTTACAGGGGAGTTATTTCACAGCCCCTTATACTGTTTTTCCCTGCCAAAAGGCATAACCGTTTTTCTGTTGTTTTTTCACGCAGTAAAGTGCCTCATCCGCACGTTTATAAAGATCCGTATAGCTTAGGTCTGCTGTATCTTCATAAACAATGCCCATACTGGCCGAAAGATTTCTTTCCTTACTTACGGCAATTTTTCTGAGACAATCGCAAATCGTCCCAGCCATGGATTCCACATGTTCCCGTGTATACTGTTCCGGTAAAAAAACACAGAATTCATCGCCGCCAATGCGCCCAATGACAGCCTTTCCGTCCAGACATTCCCTAAGGCAGGCTGCCACTTCTTGCAAGATTCTATCGCCAAAGGGGTGCCCATAGGTATCATTGATATATTTAAAATCATCAACGTCCAAGATGAAAAAAGCTCCCCGAATACCATCACGCCCCCGCTGCAGAAAACTTATTTGCATTTCGAAAGCCTGACGGTTAAACAGTCCAGAGAGGACATCATGTTCTGACAGCTGCTTCATCTCGCTCAGATATTTGCAAAGAATAATGACCAGCAGGCTCAACAAGTAAGAAATCGCCATGCTGGCAATAAGAAATTGCAGGCCAAGCTGCAAAAAACGCATAAATGCTAGTGAGCTAAGTACAACCGCATCCTGTGCAAAAATAATCTGTGCCCGGCCGTAAAAATGAAGCACCAGACTGCCCCACAGGAGCAACGACAAAACACACCCCAAGAAAAGGTATTTGAATTGTTCTTCTTTATTTCGGCTCCAACGAACCTTCCGGAGGTGAACGACCAATCTCTGTACCCATGGTATTGTCCAAAATTTATAGATAACAAAGACTACAGCTCCGGTGAACACCATATCCAGCCAATTATATAAGTCTAGTCCCCCGCTTAGCAAACCCGCTTTAATGCCAGCTGCTGGAAACAAAAAATGAAATGCCAAAAAAACGAGTTCCTTATGTAGAAGCGTCGCAAATATGCTTCCCACAAAAATCCAAACTTTAATATGTGCATTTTTCTTCTTTATATAAAGAAAGATCCACCCCGCAACAAGGCCAAATAAGGCCCTCATACCGACGCTCAGTATGAGACTATTCAAGGGAGCTCCGCTCAGGAAAGGTGAAAACACCATATCAGCATACAAGGTGGCTGCAACAGTCGCTTTCCAAAGGCTGGTAATCCCAAACAATATTCCTAGAAGCATTCCCTCCCACGGACCTAATAGAAGCGCCCCAATAAGCACCGGAATATGCATAAAGGTAATTGCTACGGGCTTTATGAAAATATAGCCAAATACAGAAAATGCCAGCAGTATTTCCAAAGCCACCAAAGCTGTGAATTTATAAAAATACAACGAATCTTTTTCATTCTTGGAACAAAGCCTTTTTAGCATGATTGTCCACGACCTGTTCGTTATAGCTAGCATAGTAAAATTACTATAATAGCTATAATATAACATTAATTTATTATAAGAACAATCTCTTCACAATGTGGCAGAAAATGTTTTTCTATATTTAATAGGAAGAAAAGCAGGCTGCTGCCTGCGTTTCTTCACTCCTGTATCTGCACAAAAATGCGTTTAAATTGTATAAAAGTCAACAATCTTTGCACCAAAAATACCATCAATGCCCGTAATCTGCCCGAGTGCATCCTCCGGGATATCACGATCGACAGATAACACCATAATGTTTGTACCCTCTATTTCCGTCTTGCCAACTTGCATGCCTGAGATATTGATATCCGCTGCCCCCATGATAGAACCAACCTTGCCGATGATTCCCGGACGATTGATATGCGGGCAGATGAGGATACGCGCATGTGGATCCACATCGACACGATATCCATCAATGCGCACGATACGTCCCTCTTCACCAAAGAGTGTGCCCTGGACCATTACTTCTTTTTTGCCTGTTACAGCCTTGACAGTAATAAGATTGGCAAAATTTCTTGTTTCCTTATTCTTTACTTCCTTTATCTGTATGTTACGTTCCTTGGCAAGCCCTGGCGCATTGACATAATTTACATTGCTCTCAAGGATTGGATTCAGCATCCCTTTGATAACTGCCGTTGTAAGCATCTTCGTATTGACATCCGCAATATCGCCGTTGTACTCGACTTCAACGCTCTTCACCGCTCCCTCTGCCAAGGAGCAGACCGTGCAGCCCAGGCGCTCCGCAAGGTCAAAATACGGACGAATGACATTCATGACCTGACTGGAGACAGCCGCCATATTTACGGCGGTCGTCACCGGCTCGCCATTAAGCGCAGCCTTTATGCCCTGCGCCACATCTACAGATACACCAATCTGCGCTTCAACGGTTGAAGCACCAAGATGCGGCGTAAGAACCACCCCTGGCAAACCGATGAGAGGGTGCTCGGCTGAAACCGGCTCGCTCGTATAGACATCGATAGCCGCACCTGCGACTGTGCCCGTTTTGACAGCATCGGCAAGATCCTGCTCGTCGATAATGCCGCCGCGTGCGCAATTAATGAGACGCACACCTTTTTTCATGCGCTTCATATTGTCCTTATTCAGCATACCCCTTGTGTCTTTCGTAAGCGGCATATGCACTGTAATAAAATCTGCATTCTCTATGATATCATCGAGCGTGCCGACTTTAACTCCCATAGCTTGTGCCCGCTCTTCGTTGATATATGGATCATAACCTATGACATCCATATCGAAAGCCAGGGCACGCTTGGCAACGCCGCTGCCGATACGTCCCATGCCGATTACGCCGAGTGTCTTGCCCCGCAGTTCTACGCCAACATACTTTTTACGGTTCCATTCACCCTTCTGCATAGTCTCGTTGGCAATCGGAATATTTCTTGACATCGCCAGCATCATAGCCATGGTATGCTCTGTAGCCGCAATCGTGTTGCCTCCTGGGGAATTTATGACAATAATACCGCGTGCCGTAGCCGCTGCAACATCAATATTATCAACGCCCACACCCGCACGGCCAATAATCTTGAGATTCTTAGCCGCAGCCAGAACCTCCGCTGTAACCTTAGAAGCCGAACGTACAATAAGTGCATCAAATTCCGGTATAATCTGCAAAAGCTCCTCAGCCGGCAGCTTATCCTTTACGACAACCTCAAAATCCCTGGCTAAAATATCAATACCCTTTTTAGAAACTCCATCTGCTGCTAATACCTTCATGAAAATCTCTCCCTTGTTTTCTTATCCGCTTCCAGACCATTTTCAAATCCTAATATTAAAACCCAAGATGGTTTCAATATGACTATCCGAGTCAGGAATGCAAAAAGGCCTTCGCCCCAAAATTGGGGCGAAGGCCTGATTCTCCGCGGTACCACCCAAGTATATGCCAAAGCATTCACTCAACTCGCTGTATCGGGCGTTTCCCGTCCGGCTCATCGCCGGCCACTTCAAGGCGGAACAAAGCTCCTCTTCTTCCGGCTTGCACCAGCCGCCGGCTCTCTGAAAAGAAATAAGGCTCTCTGCTTCCTCTGCATCGTGTTACACTATTCACGTATGTATGTATTATATTTTATCTCTTCGTAAACGTCAAGTGTATTTTACAAAAAAACAATTTTATTTTTTTGCTTGACGTTTTTAGATTACTGGCGTTAGAATATAACACAACACGATAATCAAACGCGATTTTAAACATATAAATCAATTAGGGGGTATCATCTTGGAAGCAAATCGTATTTATAATTTTAACCCGGGTCCGGCTATGCAGCCACTCGAAGTCCTCAAGGAAGCACAGGCAGAATTCCTCAATTTCCATGACAGCGGCATGTCCATCATTGAAATCAGCCATCGTGCCAAACAATATGATCAGGTTCATCAACAGGCAAAAGTCGATATCAAAGAACTTATGGGGCTCGGTGACGACTACGAAGTTCTCTTTATTCAAGGCGGCGCCAGTACGCAATTCGCTATGATTCCCATGAATTTCGCAATTGGCGGAAAAATTGGCAACTATGTACTTTCCGGCAGCTTTGCTACCAAAGCCTACCAAGAAGCTGAGATTCTTGGTACCGGCCATATCGCGGCATCCAGCAAAAACACAAATTTCAGGCATATTCCTGTACAGGATGAAATTTGTATAAGCGAGCATGCTGCCTATCTGCACATCTGCTATAACAATACGATCTTTGGTACAGAATATCATTATATTCCGGAAGCAGGGAACATTCCGCTCATTGCAGATATGTCCTCCGATATGCTTTCCCGTCCGCTGGATTTCTCCAAATTCAGCCTTATCTATGCGGGCGCCCAAAAGAATCTCGGGCCAGCCGGCGTATGCGTTGTAGTCGCACGCAAATCCTTCCTCGCAGACAGTCCGAAGGCTCTGCCTACCATGTTGCGTTATGATACCTTCCTCAAGAAGGATTCCCTTTACAATACGCCTCCGGCTTTCTGCATCTATATGGTCGGCAAGACTGCCGCCTGGATCAAGGCACAGGGCGGCCTTACAGCTATGGCTGCACGCAATGAGAAAAAAGCGAAGCTCGTCTATGATGCAATTGATAACAGCAACGGGTTCTATCATGGACACGCAGATAAGGACAGCCGTTCCTTTATGAATGTGACTTTCCGTCTGCCTAATGAAGATCTCGAGACAAAATTTGCTGCAGAAGCGCTTACACATGGTCTTAGCGGCGTCAAAGGTCATCGCAGTGTTGGCGGTATGCGTACTTCCATATATAACGCTATGCCATACGAGGGCTGCGAAATACTGACCGACTTTATGGAAAAATTCCGCAAAACCAATGCCTGATTGCTGCAACAGAAAATAATATGCACAAAAGCGCAGGAAATATACCAAACGGTATTTCCTGCGCTTTTTTTATCAGCTCAACCAAAAGTTATACATGCTTCAAACATCCGATTCCAGGGAAAAGTAATCTCAAAGCTCCTGAGTTCATCGAGCGGCGGCAAATTATCATCAGCAAATCGGCGCATCATACGCGTTGCCCGGGCCTCTACAGCCAAAAGTTTTCCATCGAGGCTCGCATAAGCCCCACTGCCGCGCAGCCAGCCAAGCTGGCGACCGAGCACCTGCCGTACATTTGCCTGATAGGCCCAGTCATCCATATAGCGCATGAGCAGGAGGGAATCTCTGGCCTCATCTGTCATCCTGGACGCCAGCATTCCTGTACCCAGTACAAATCCCGTACTATTCGTAGCTGTATTCCAACCAGCATAGGCCCGCAACTTAAATAACAAACCACGGTTCTTCAGCTCTGCCATAAGTGCATTATCCGCGCCATTGGCATAGGCAATATCACCTAAAGCTACAGGATAGCCTGCTTCAACGGACTCACTGACAAGGCCCGCAAAATATTTCGTACCATCACGCGGCGTACCATCGTTAGAACGCTCGTTGGCTTCACCTGTTTTCCCGCTTGGGTTCGTATTGACCAGCAATACGACATCCGCCTTGCGCGGCGAACTTACAATCATTCCCCCGGCAGCTACCGTATGGGAACGGATTGAGTCCGCAATCGGCTCATCCGAATACGAAGGCACCGTATTGGCACCAGCTCCCCAATTATAAATCACATCCACAAAAGGTACCGTATGGGTCAAATCATTGACAGCACGTGTAAGCAACAAAAGCCCTATTTCATCAATACCGGCCATAGCCTGAAACTTGGCCTGCCCCAGATCAGCCCCGGCTTTGGCAAGCTTCCGGCTCTCCATATGCGTCTGAGAATAGGGTGCATTATCATCCCGGCCAAGCACGAAATAGTCAAAAGCCCCCTGACGCGTAATGTTTATAAGATAACTGCTTACCACAAAATTCTTTTGACGGCGATTCATCCAATCCCGCATTGCCTGCTTAGGAATAAGCTCCGTCAGAAAGGAATATTCCTTGGTTTCACGCTTGGTGAGGCCACCCATCTCTTTTTTATCCGTAAGTGCCGTATAGCGGAAAATGTCACTGCCATAGTTGGCATAATAGCCCGGCTCTTCAGAGCCGGATGCCTCGCCTGTACGCGGTGTGCGCATGATTGAGCCAAACGCATACATTTTAAGTTTTGGGTGTTTTTTGCGGAACTGTGCAAAGCGATCCGCGCGTTCAAGCACTTGCTGTTTTTCGTAGTTATGCTTGCGTGAAGCCACGAGACTGCCGTATATCATGGCATCTGAAGAAAACACCGCTGCATCCGCATCTTTGGCATTTTCCTCCGCCCATTGCCAAAGCTCATCCGGATGTCCGAGATCCGAACGTCCTCCCAGCATCTCCTTTGGCGGCACAACGACTTCATAGCCAAGCTTGCGTACAACCTCCGCCGTTTGCTGATCAGAGATAGGCCGATTATCCTGTGGTACAAAAATAATCTTCGCCGGAACCTGTGCTTTGGCGGCATACACAGGCAAGGCACAGGCAAAAATACAGATTCCTAAAAACAAAGTAAAAAATTTTCTCTGCAAACTTCACATCTCCGTATCACAAAAAAATATTTATGAGCATCGTCTTAACCTCGTCAGGCACATCCAACGAAGTTTTAAATTCTATGTACCCATCATGAGGTACAGCCTCTTCAATACGCAATACATCCAAAAGATTATAGCCCTGAATGGACGTCTGCCCGAGCTCTGAAGAACGCAGCAACTCATGAAAATCGACCGTAATCGTATTGCCGCTAATCTTCGTCGGCAAATCATCCACAAGCTCTACATGTCCCACCAATCTCTCTGCCATAGACAGAGAAATCCTCGAAAAGAACCATGACATAAGCCCATGGTCCTTAAGTGCACGTTCCCTGACCGTATATGACATATACGAACAATCCGCATGATGCACAAAAGTGTCTACCGTTCCAGAAAGCTCCACCCGGCCTATTTTTTTCGTATCCGCATGAATCTCCAGCCGACCATTTTCCTTCGATGTAATCGATAACGATTTTACCTGGCCGTCCGGCTCTATACGAGCCGCAATAGCCTCATTTATCGTATCATCCGGTACAGAGATATGGCCCTGGATAATATCCAGCAGTGATTCCTTGCTCCACGTTTTCCTCACCACATCAATGACCGGCTTATAATCCTCTACCTTTGCGCTAAGCTGGCCCCAGTCAATCTGTTGTACATTTTCTGCAATTGCCGCCGGCATATCCACCATTCTTTAACTCCTTTTTCAATTACCTTCTGTCCCACGCGTCCGTATATCCTGCCAAAGATCCCTTGCCTTTTCATAGAGCTTGCGTTCCTGAATCCTCGACTCGTGATCCCCGATAATGCGACTCAGATATTGTGTCGCTTTTTCAATATTTCCCAAGCGGTAATACAATGCGCCAATAAGATAAATCACCATCGTATCTGTAAGCGACCCAATGGGGTATCGCTCATGCATAAGGGATTCGTCATAAAGATTGACCGCTTTTTCCATCATATCATTTTCCCTGTCCTGCTCGCCGGAATCCCGAAAAATCCAAGCCAGCTCCAGGCACAGTCCCGCGAGATGTGATGGCTGTGCATGCAACAATTCCGCATAAAAAATTGCCAGTTTGAAAGAGGCGACTGCCTCTGGGATACCGCGTGTCTCCTGAAATTTAAATCCCACCTTGCGGGTATTCAGAAATTCCGACAAAACAATCCGATGTTTCTCCGGCATCGGTGCTAAAAAGCGCTTTTCATCCGTGGCAAAGCCACAGTGCTCACATACCCATATGGTGTAATAATATGGATTAAAATCTTTATAATGCGCACAAAAATCATTATCCGTCTCCGTGGCGAGCAAACGGGAACGAACCTTCGTGATTCTTGTTGATTTTCCGCAAACCGGGCAATATTTTTCTACTACAAACGTATTTCCAACAGCCATTATAATGTAATCTCTCCTAAAATTAATATCATTTATAGCATACCACACAAAAAAACAAAAAGAAAGTCACCTTATGGTGTATGCCGGTATTCACTGCCCTCGTACATACGCTTACCCATAACATCAAAAGAAGGATCCAGCGGGCTCCTTTCGCTTTTAAACTCCATAGTTTCAACATGCATGAGCGCCATGAGCATATACAGCATATCATTTGTCATAAACGGTTTATCCACCGCCTCGGAAATTTTCTGCATTGTATCCGGATAGGCTTGCCGAAACTCTGCCGATGTCCAAATCAGCATTGGTATCTCCAGCTGGTAAAAGCTTCCATGCTCTGCATGTCCACGAAATCCCCACGTATCGTAGACCTCCTCTCCATGATCCGAAATATAAATGACAATGGCATTTTTATTCTCAAAACGCCGGATGATCTCATCAACAACAAAATCATTATAGCGTACTGCGTTGTCATACTCGGCACGTATCTTCCGCCATTCAGGCTTGCTGCCCGTTTCTTCTGCTGCATTGAACACATCATATTCCGGTGGATAACGGCGGATGTAATCCTCATGCGTGCCCATCAGATGCACCACATAAAAACTCTTTTCCGCCGTATTCTGCCCCAAAGATGTATCCAGCAGCGGCAATACAGCTTCATCATAGCGACTTATATCGTTTTCTGAATCACGGACAACGGTAAATGCCTTCTCATCACAACGATCCGCATAGGCCCGCCCGACATTACCATAAATACCGGAACTTTCCTGATTTGATATCCATGCAGTGTGATAACCAGCTGCCCGCAGTATATCGAAATAATCGCTGTAATTGAACCATTCTCCTTCATCACCTTTACGATAAAAAGTAAATAACTCCCGCAGTACTGCCATCGTATAGGTATGCGGGCTCACTACATCGTTAAAAATCTGCAGCTCACCTGCTGCCTCTCTTGCCTGAAGCAGCGGCGTCGTATCCAGCTCGTAACCATAGATGCTCATATGATGCCGACTGGTTGATTCTCCTAAAATAAAAACAACATACGGTATCGTACTGTTATTGTATGTAAGCTGTATTCTCTGACTCGCCAGACCATGTGAAATCTCATCATAGTTCTTTACTTCATCATAAAGACAATAAAACATATCCGAAGCCCTCTCCACAGACAGGCAATATTCAATGACTTCGGAATTGCTGTACTGCACCCAGCTGCCACCCACAAAAAGCAAAAGCATAAAAACTGCCGGCAGATTGGATGTATCCTGCAAAAATTTCCGAACAGCATATTGCCAAAGACGCGATAGCAGCAGAGCAATTCCCAGCGCACCGGCCGCTGTCAAAATATCCCTAAAACGCAGGCCCAGAAATTCCATGGTCTCATGCATATTTGTCGCCAGCACGATTTGCAGCATTGCCTTATCCAGCAGGCTGTGATAAGCACTCAGGAGAAATATATCAACAGCAAAAAGCAGTCCACTGACTATAAGCCAGCCCCGCAAAATAATTTCACCTATACCATGCCAGGAAATCCAGCATAACAGCATCGTCAAAACCAGCAGCAGCAGCCATGACAAACACAGCTGCTGCCCCATAGACAACAAGTTTTCTTTTACGGCAGTCCAATCCCCTTGCCAATAAAACTTAGCCGCACAGGTCAGATTAAACAGTACCATAAGCAAACCAAACCCGGCATACTCCTTAACAAAAGCATTTAACTGATTCCTGCATTGTTTATATTTGCGCAAAATCCCCGTATCCAATTTCCCAAAAGCACCTCATCCCGATCAACGCTTATATTTCCTGCAGAGCTCCCTAAGCCGCTCTGCATGTTCCTTGCTGAGCGCTCCCGGTTTCAGGCACCATTTCCAACTATGGCCTGTCGTC
Source organism: Megamonas sp. UBA1796 (assembly GCA_002319795.1). Taxonomy (GTDB): domain Bacteria; phylum Bacillota; class Negativicutes; order Selenomonadales; family Selenomonadaceae; genus UBA1796. Next base: position 48,039 of record DCFU01000011.1, on the reverse strand, counting down.
CCCGGCAAATTCATCCGATGTGTCTCATCCTGCATCAATATATCCTGCATGGGAATAATGGCCATACGGGCTTCAGAGGCATACGCAAATTCAATGAGCTTCCGGCAGATTTCCTGCGGTTCTTCACTATCTGCCTGCAGCATTTCAGCAATAGCATCCGCCGCTGCATCATCAATGTCCTTCATGTACCAACCAACTGTCGTATTATTGTCATGTGTTCCCGTATAAATGATACTGTTTTCCGGTGCAGCAAACCCCATGCGGCGCATAGCATTAAAATACAATTCAAACTGTAGCACCTTCATACCAGGATAGCCGCAGTCCTGGCGCAACTGCTCAACTTCATCTGTAATGACACCGAGATCTTCCGCCACAATAGGCAGATGTCCCAGGTGCTTCTCTATATTCGTAAAAAAATCGCGGCCTGGCCCTTTCATCCAACTACCCTTCACTGCAGTTCTCTCCAGGCTGTCAACCTCCCAATAGGATTCGAAACCACGAAAGTGGTCGATGCGCACGATATCCACCAGCGAAAAAAGATGCGCGAACCGCTGCTTCCACCATGCATAGTCTTCCGCATGCATAGCCTGCCAATCATACTGTGGATTACCCCAAAGCTGGCCTGTAGCGCTGAAATAATCTGGCGGTACACCTGCTACTTTACGTGGACGGCCTTCTTCATCAAGCTTGAAAAGTTGCTGATGCCTCCATACGTCCGCACTATCCTGGGCGATAAACATAGACATATCCCCCATAATCCGTATGCCTCTGTCCCGCACATAAGTATGCAGTGCATGCCACTGCCTGAAAAAAATATATTGCTGAAACTTTTCGAAGCCGATATGTTCGCTGAAACGCAAACGCAGCACCGCAATAGTTTTCGAATCATACTGCTTGACAGCCTGTGGCCACTCCGTCCAAGCCGCATGGTTCCTCTCTTCCTGTAAAGCCCTGAAAAGCGCATAATCTTCAAGCCAGAAAGACTGCTCGTGGCAAAAACCCTCAAATTCTTCCTGCATATCCGGACTTTGCCGGAAGTTCTGGTACGCTCTTCGCAAACATTTCTTTTTGAAGTTCCAGGCATATTCGAAATCCACGGATTCTCTATGACTCACAAAAGGAACTTTGAGATCCTGCGGCTCCAGCAGGCCAGCCTCCAAAAGCCGATCAAGCGAAATCAACATTGGATTACCGGCAAAGGCAGACGGTGACTGATAGGGAGAATACCCATAGCCCACGGGATTCAGCGGCAGAACCTGCCATATCTTTTGTCCGGCCTCGGCCATGAAATCTATGAAATCATACGCTTCACGTCCCAGATCCCCAATGCCATATTTGGATGGCAAAGACGTCGGATGGAGCAGTATGCCAGCCTCACGTTCATAATGAGGCACGAATTTCTTCTGTTCATAAAGCAATCCCTGAAGCGGTGCCACTTTCACTGTAAAACAGCCACGCGCTATAACAACATCCTCTGCAGCCTGAAATGCTTCTGTGAAACAGCCTGCAGAAAGATCCCTCACATCAAATGAAATCTCTGCTTCCGCTTTCCCACGATTCAGTACGATGATAAACAGCTCATTTTCTGCTTCTCCGCCAAATACATCATGTCCATTGCGTATCAAACGTGCATAAGCATATACATCCTGCTGGCTGTATAAAGGAATGAAGACACCTGTCTGCAGAGCCGTGTGCCTGTTGCGCAAAGCAATGAGTTTCTCTACCCAGCTGCGGATATAGCCGTCTCCATTTTCCCAGTTATACGCACCGCGATTGCAGGGATCCCGAAATCCCTGCATACCGATTTCATCTCCGTAATAAACGCTGGGAACTCCCGGATACGTCATTTGCCAAAGCGTTGCCATACGCACACGTGCCACACCAAGATTAAAATGATCATCATCCAGGCGATACTCTGCCTGCCGGATAGCCGGCATATCCTCATAAAAAGGAGCCTCTCCCAAAATTGTGAGCAGCCTTGGCACATCATGGCTTCCCAAAAGATTCATCATCGCATAGAGGTTCTGCGCAGGGTAGTTTTCACGCAGACTCCGGAGTCTGCGCTCACATTCCTGCGCATCAATATGAAACAGCAAAAAATCAAGCACATTCTGCCGAAACGGATAATCCATGACAGAATCAAGTTCCTGCCCGCACAGATATTCTCGCGGCACACCATAGCTTGCCTTGTTGGAAGCATCCTCCCAAACCTCGCCAATCAGCACAGCTTCGGGGTCTGTATGCTTGAGTTCCTTATAGAAGGCCCGTGTAAATTCCTCTGGCAATTCATCGACGACATCAAGCCGCCAGCCAGAAATTCCCTGTTTAAGCCAGTGATGCAGCACACTGTCTTTATCATGGATAATGAAGTCCATATAAGATGCTGTCGTCTCCATGACATTCGGCAAAGTAGTAAATCCCCACCAGCTGTCATACTCATATGGATGCTTATGGAAATTATACCACTCATAGTAAGGAGAATCGATAGACTGAAACGCTCCGATGCTCTGATAGTCTCCTGCACGATTGAAATAACGGCTGTTGCTGCCGGTATGGCTGAAAACCCCATCCAGTATGAACCGTATGCCCATTCTTTTTCCCTCGGCACAAAGCGCAGTAAATTCCCCATTCGTACCCAGCAGCGGATCTATCTTATGATAGTCTCCTGTATCATAGCGATGGTTGCTCTCCGCCTCAAAGATTGGATTCAGATAAATGACTGAAATCCCCAGTTCCTTTAGATAGGGCAACTTTTCGCGTATTCCTGCCAAATTCCCGCCAAAAAAATCATAAGAAACAATGTCCTTCGTATCTACATCTTTATAATAGAACGGGCTATCCTCCCAGCTCGCATGTACAACTGCGCCTCTTTTTTCTACCAGCGTATTGCCCTTGCGATAGAACCGATCCGGAAAAATCTGATACATTACGGCATGCTTGAACCAGTCCGGCGTACAGGCTCCCGGCTTATAGACCGTAATCTGGAAGGATTCCGGCGTCTCATCACTGCTTTCCCCGATTCCGCCCAAACGTTCGGGATTATTCCCGTAATAAAGAGTTCTTGAAGCTGTGACTATAATAAAATAGTACCAAAAAAGACATCCTTCCCCAGGCATAGAAAATTCCGCAGAATAGAACCTGCCCTCTGCGTGCCTCTTCATGTTCTGCTGGAGTTCAATAAATTTCTCACCATTCCACTTGCACCAGGTACGTGCCAACACTTTGGAAATTTGCTCCCGGAGTTGCAGGTGTATCCCCAGCTTTACCGTTGTCCCAGCTTCAACCGCGCCAACGGGAGAGCGATAATACCGATCCTGTGAATTATGCTCGGCTACGCTATTTTGCGGCATAATACAAATTCCTCCTTTTCAATTTCCCTTCCAAGCAAAAACAGGGAACTGCTGTATCTCAGTTCCCCATCGCCTTCGCCGGCTTTATTCGGATAACAGCTGCTTGTACAAAGCTTCATATTCTCTTGCTGAGTTTTTCCAGCTATAATCCGACTTCATGGCATTTTGTATAATATGTCGCCATATATCGAGGTTATCACGCATGCTTAGTGCCTTCTTGATAGCATACATGAACTCATGCGCATTGTAATTGGCAAACAGAAATCCGTTTCCCTCATGCGTATATTTATTGTATTGCCGGACGGTATCCTTCAGACCGCCGGTCTCGCGCACGACAGGAATCGCACCATATCGCATAGCTATGAGTTGTCCGATACCACATGGCTCATAGCACGATGGCATGAGGAAAATCTCTGCCGAAGCATAAATCCGCTGTGCCAGCGCATTGAAAAACCGGATATTAGCTGAAACCTTTGTTGGGAAACGCCAAGCCAATCCCTTGAACCAATCCTCATACTCCTTATCACCAGTTCCCAAAACGACGAACTGTATATTCTCATGCTGCAACAACTCATCCATGATATGTATAATGAGATCCAGTCCCTTTGGCGGCACCAGCCGCGATACCAGCGCAATCATCGGAATATTACGTCCCTCCGGAAGGCCCAGCAGCCGCTGCAGTGCCACTTTATTATCCACCTTGCGATCCAAAGTTTCCACATCATAGGTCTCAAAAAGATTTCTATCCGTACCGGGATTATAGGTTTCATAGTCTATGCCATTCACTATGCCAAAGAGCCTGTCACTCCTGCTACGCAAAAGTCCATCCATTCCCTCGCCAAAATAAGCATATTGGATTTCCTCTGCATAGGTGCGGCTCACAGTTGTGATATAATCTGCATAAATAATTCCGCCCTTCATGAAATTCACCGATCCGTAGAACTCCAAATCGCCATTAGTAAAATATTTCCAGTCAAGCCCCAGTACATCCTGCATGGTCTCCTTGGGGAATTCCCCCTGGTACTTGAGGTTATGAATCGTATAAACCGTACGGATTTTCTCATACCGCGCATCGCCTGCATGCTCAAGCTTCAGATATACATTTACCATGCTCCCATGCCAATCATTTGTATGGATAACATCCGGCCAAAAATCCAATTCAGGTAAAAGAGCGAGCACCGCCCGGCTGAAAAAGGAAAAACGCTCCGCGTCATCATCATAACCATAAAAATTTTCCCGATCGAAATATTCTTCGTTATCCACAAAATAATAGGTAATGCCATCATATTCCAGCATATCAATACCTATATATTTCTCGCGCCAAGCCACCGACAATATGCCATCATATACATGCTCCATCTTCAAACGATATTGCTCCGCTATCTTCCCATATTTTGGCATGACAACGCGTATATCGATTCCGTCTGCTTTCAGTGCCTTCGGCAGGGATCCCGCTACGTCGGCCAGACCGCCCGTCTTAGCAAAGGGTACAGCCTCCGCTGCTACATAAAGAACTTTCATCATATATTCCCTCCCTCATTCTTCCTTCAAACGTTCCTCTTCACATGCAAAGTCTTTATAAAGCACCTTGCTTTACCGGCTTTTCCCCTACTTTAGCGGCAGTTTTCTTCGTACGCCCTGTACTTTTTTTTGTTTTTCCATTCTTGTCCTCTGCCGGTCTGGCTGTACGTTTTTTTACCGCCTTCTTTTTTTTAGCTGTCACAGCCTGCTCTGCTGGCTCCTGCTGTTTTTCTGCCGTACGACGCACACGCTTAGGCTTCTTTTCAGCGGTACCTTCCTCTTTTTTTACAATCTTCCTGGCAGAAATATCTTTTTTTGGTGCCGCTGTTTTCTCCTCTGTCGTCCGCCAAACTCTCTTAGGTCTGGCTTCTGTTGCAGCTATAGACAAAGCCTGCGCATTTTTTTTTCGCACTTCCTGCTGCAGACGCAGATATACGACAGCCAACGGTGGAATCTTAAGCACCAACGACTGCTCCCGCGCATGCCAGCAGATGTCTTCTGTCATGAGGTTCCCCGCATTCCCCACACCAGAGCCGCCAAACCCATCGGCATCACTGTTGAACACCTCCGTATACATTCCCCGGCGCGGCATGCCTACGCGATAATCATTATACACCTGTGACGTGAAATTGCAGATCACCACGAGAAAATCACTGCTGTCCTCGGCCTTACGTATAAAGGACACCACACTATTATCACTATCGTTGCAATCAATCCATTCAAAACCATTCCAATCAAAATCCACCTGCCAAAGCGACTTGTTCTCACAATAGAATTGATTAAGCGCCCGCGAATATTCGAGCATTTTCGTATGCATCGGGTATTGCTGGATAAGATGCCAATCCAGGCTATCATCGAAATTCCATTCGATAAACTGCCCAAATTCACTGCCCATAAATAACAGCTTCTTGCCCGGATGCGCCATCCAATAACCCAAAAATACGCGCAACCCGGCAAATTTTTGCCAATAATCACCCGGCATCTTATTGATGAGCGAACACTTTCCATGCACTACCTCATCATGTGAAAGCGGCAGTACAAAATTTTCGGAAAATGCATACATAAACGAGAATGTAACCTTATCATGGTTCCATTTCCGATATGGTGGCTCCAAACCCACATAAGCCAGCATGTCATTCATCCAACCCATGTTCCATTTGTAGTTAAACCCCATGCCTCCAAGATAGATTGGCTTGGAAATGAGCGGCCAGCAGGTCGACTCCTCCGCAATCATAAGAGCTTCCGGATGATATTTGAACACTGCCGCATTGAGCTTCTTAAGGAAATCCATGGCTTCAAGATTGCCCGTATCCCCATATTTATTAGGCTGCCATTCGCCCTCCTGTCGTCCGTAACTCAAATACAGCATATTCGCTACGGCATCGATACGCAGCCCATCAATATGATAATGCTCAAACCAAAACATCGCATTGGAAATAAGAAAGCTCTGTACCTCCGTACGGCCATAGTCAAAATTCACTGTACCCCATTCCTGGTTCTCGGCACGCTGTTCATTATCCGATTCATAGAGGGTCTGTCCGTCAAAACGACGAAGCCCTTGTTCATCCTTGCAAAAATGGCCTGGTACCCAGTCCATGATGATACCAATGCCATTTTCATGTGCTTTATCCACAAAATACATAAAATCTTCTGGTGTCCCATAACGGCTCGTTACCGCATAGTACCCGGTCGTCTGATATCCCCAGGACCCATCATAGGGATGCTCGCAAAGAGGCATGAATTCAATATGCGTATAATTCATTTCTTTTACATATCCAAGCAGCTGGTCAGCCATATCCCTGTAGCTCAGGTATTCACCGTCCAGCGTACGACGCCATGAACCAAAATGTACTTCATAAATGAGCATTGGCCCATCATAAGAATTCTGCTTCTTTTTCTTCTCATACCATGCCGCATCATGCCAAATATATTTAGAGATATTGTATACCCGCGAAGCGGTCTGTGGCTTCTTTTCCGCATAAACGCCATACGGATCCGCCTTCATAATATGCGGACCGCCCGACTCGGGCTCAATCGCATATTTATAGACCTCCCCTTCCCCAATATCCTCCACAAACAGACTCCAAATCTCACCGTCCTGTATTCTCACCATCTTGTTCCTGTCAATATCCCAATGATTGAAATCTCCGACCACACTCACCGAACGGGCATGCGGGGCCCAAACTGCAAACTCCACTCCCTGCCGGCCATCCTGCGTGACAGCATGCGCACCAAGCATTTCATACGCATGGTAATTTGTTCCCTGATGATATAAATAAAGGGCAAACTCACTTAAGGCTGATGTTCCCATAAAACATATCTCCCCCTATATTTTATTCATGGAATCAGTATGGGCGTTACCTTCCAAATATCCTTTGCATATTCGGTAATCGTCCTGTCAGAAGAAAATCTGCCGGAATTGGCAATATTGATAGCGGATGACGTCATCCATGAAATTCTATCCTGATAATGGGCCTCAATTTTTTCATGGGCCCGGCAATAATCACTGAAATCCTTAAGAATAAAAAATTCATCATTACTCTTCAAAAGGTAATTATACAGTGAACGGAAATCCCCATAAGTTCCGTCAGTAAGCTGATCCACGACCAGTCGCACCTGTGAATCCGTATTGTATTCATCCCATGCGGAATAAGCTCCCGTCGCGTAATAGCGAAGGACTTCCGGTGCCTTAAGGCCGAATATCACACAGTGCTCCGAGCCTACAGCCTCACAGATTTCCACATTCGCACCATCGAGTGTGCCAAGTGTAATAGCCCCATTCATCATAAATTTCATGTTGCCAGTCCCTGACGCCTCCTTACTGGCGGTGGAAATCTGCTCGCTTACATCGGCTGCCGGATAAACGATTTCACCGATGGATACGCCAAAATTCTCAATGAACACTACCTGTAATGTTTTATTAACTGCCTTATCCTCATTGATTTTCTTTGCTACCGTATTGATAAGCCGCACGGTTTCCTTCGCAATATAATATCCAGGAGCCGCTTTGCCGCCAAAGAAATATGTCGTTGGCAGCATGGAAAAGGCTGCATCCTTCTTCAACCGGTCATACTGATACATAATATGAAGTATATTCATAAGCTGCCGCTTATAGGAATGGATTCGCTTGACCTGGATATCGAATATGCTTGCCGGGTCTATTTTCAAATTATTATGTGCCTTCACGTAATGTGCAAGTGCCCGCTTACGTATCTGCTTGATCTTCGCCAAATCTGAAAGGAACGGCTTATCCTTGGCAAACTCCTGAAGTGCCTGCAAATACTCCGGTTTCTTCCGCCATTTCGTAGAAATTGCTGAATCAATACGTTTCGCCAACTCGGGATTTGCCCCGATAAGCCAGCGGCGATGTGTAATGCCGTTCGTTTTATTGTTGAATTTTTCAGGTGTATATTCATAAAACTCATGCAGGGTATCTGCTTTCAATATTTCCGAATGAATTTTCGCGACGCCATTGACACTATGCCCGCCCACAATGGCCAGCCGTGCCATATGTACCTGCCCGTCCTGCAGGATTGACATCGCACGCACACGCTGCTCATCTCCCGGATAACACTGGCGAACATCCTCCAAAAATCTGCGGTTGATTTCCTCAACAATCATATAAATCCGCGGCAAAAGGGACTGAAACATATCGATAGGCCATGTTTCCAATGCCTCCGGCATAATGGTATGGTTGGTATAAGCAATCGTATGTGTCGTAATATCCCAGGCCTCTTCCCAGCCCATATGCGCAACATCAAGCAGCACACGCATAAGCTCCGCTACAGCCACCGCCGGATGTGTGTCATTGATGTGTATAGCAATGCGATTCGCAAAATCTTCCATCTGCATGCCCGTCTTGAGATAATGGCGCACAATGCTCTGTACACCCGCCGATACAAAGAAATACTCCTGAATAAGGCGCATGCGGCGTCCATCATAGGAGCTGTCATCGGGATACAGGTACTTCGTAATGCCCTCGACAAAATGACGGTAATCATTCCTGGCCTGCAGCTGCTCCGGGGTAAGCATCCCATAATCCGAAAAATCCCTGGTTACCTCAGCATTCCAAAGGCGCAGGGTATTGACCGTATTATTTTTGTAACCCACAATCGGCACATCATAAGGAACAGCCATAACCACCATATAATTTTCATGGACAGCTTCCAGAGAACCATCCTCTTTCGGACGCATATAAACATTCCCGTTGAATTGCACATCGATGGACTTATCCGGCTTGCGGTATTCCCAGATGAAACCATTCTTAAGCCAGTTATCCGGGATTTCAACCTGATTTCCTTTAATGATTTTCTGTTCAAAAAGGCCATATTGATACCGTATGCTGCAACCATGTCCCGGCAGACCAAGTGCAGCCATAGAATCAATAAAGCAGGCAGCCAGACGCCCGAGTCCTCCGTTGCCCAGTCCGGCATCCGGTTCCTCTTCGAAATATTTTTCCATATCCAGGCCTAAATCCTTCAGGACATCCTGCAGGATCTCTTTCAGCCCCAGATTTATAAGATTCGTATTCAGCAAACGACCCAGCAAAAATTCCACCGAGAAATAGTAGACCTGCTTGACCTCATGCTCCATATAGCTTTTATTTGTCTTGATCCAGTTCTCCGTAATATACTGCTTAACTGTCTGCGCAATCGTTTCATAAACCTCTTCAGACGTAATTTCATTTAAATCACGTCCCCATAAAATATGCGCTGTCTGGACAAATCGTGCCTTAAGATTTTCCTTCGTGAATTCCAATTCCTTACCCTTCGCCAAGAAAACCACTCCCTCACCTGCAAAGCTTTAAATTCGGATATAGCAGCCATTGCAAATACATATTCCGTTTGTTCACGGGATTATTCCACAACGCTTCCACCGTTAAATCACAATATTCTTACTGACGATGAACGGATAATTTGGTGCGCCCTTAAGCCATTTATCTTTTGTGATGATTACATTCTTATCACAGATTACATTTTCGACCAAAGAATTGTCCTGCAAATCACATTTCTGCATAATGATACAGTTACGTATCTTCGCTCCCCTGCCAATGCGGACGCCCCGGAATAAGATACTGTTTTCTACTTCACCACGCACAATACAGCCGTTTGCCACCAGAGAATTCGTAACCAAGGCTGTATCCTTGTACTGTACTGGCACTTCATCCTTTGTCTTTGTATAAATCGGAGCTCCCCCCATGAAAAGTCCCTGCCATATCTCGGGTCTGAGCATCTCCATATTTGCCTTGTAATACGAGGCCGTCGATGTAATACGCGCCACATAGCCCCGATGCTCATATCCATAAATACTGTAATTTCCTGCCTGTCGTATGATAGCATCCAGCAAAAAATCCGAGCCGCCATGTTCATAAGCACAACGCACGATTCCTACAAAAAGTTTTTTTGACATAAGGTAGATTCCCATCGAAACTTTTGTATCTTCGTAAACAATTTCCTTTTGTGCAATATCCTTTACAAGACCATTTTCTGCCGTTTCCATCACTATGCTTTCTCCCTGCTGTTCAGATGTCTCTACGTTATAAACCGCAGTAATATCCGCACCTGTATTCTGATGGAATCGGAGCACATTGGAAAAATCTATGTTATATACGATATTGCCGCTTGCCAGCAGCACATATTCCTGATTGCTGTATTTCACAAAATCTATATTATAATAAAAGTTCTTTAAATCTCCCTCACGCGCACTGTTTTCCGTCTTTACCGACGGCAGATAGAAAAGCCCATCATGCCTGCGCGCCAAATCCCAATCCTTTCCGGAACGCAAATGATCCAGAATAGACCGTGCCTTATCCGGCAGCATGATACCGACATGTCCGATACCAGAATTCACCATGCTTGACAGTGTAAAGTCTATCAATCGGTATCGTCCGCCAAAGGGTATTAATCCCAGAGGACGGTGCATCGCCAACTCTTGTATTTCTTTATTGGACCCCTGAAGGCTAACAATCCCCATTACGTTTTTCACTATCATCCACTCCGATCCAGGCAAAATATCAACCCACCTGTTTATTTCCGCTCTCCGCCGATACGACCTCACCCTCGGGTACGACTGCAATAGCTCCCTTACTGCCAGCGACTCGTGCCCCATCCATAATCTCAGAATTCTGCGCGACAATGGCGTTTTCTACGACCGCATTCTCACCAATCACAGCAAATGGCATGATAACCGAATTCTTCACGCGCGCACCTTTGCCGATCCGTACACCTGCAAAAAGAACAGAGTTCTCTACCTCGCCAAAAATCATAGAACCATCATTGATCATCGAACGTTTTACCTTGGCTGTCTTGCCCAGGTAGTGCGGCGGCAATGAAGGATTCGATGAATAAATCCGCCATACGCCATCCAGAGAAAATGGCGGTTCATCCTGCAAAAGATCCATATTTGCCTGCCACAGGCTCTCAATCGTACCAACATCCTTCCAATATCCATCAAAAGCATAGGAGAAAAGTTTGGCCTTGTCCGCTAGCATTTCCGGAATAATATTTTTACCGAAATCATGGCTGGACATATTGTCTTTTGCATCCTCTTCCAAATAACGCACCAGGAATTTCCTGTTGAAGATATAAATTCCCATGGATGCAAGATTACTCTGCGGTTTTGCCGGTTTTTCCTCGAATGCATTGATGCGCCCATCCGTACCCGTATCCATTATGCCAAAGCGCGGAGCCTCTTCCCATGGCACCTCAATAACGCCAATCGTAGCCTCTGCCTTGTTCTTCTTGTGGAATTCCAGCATCCAGGAATAATCCATTGTATAGATATGATCACCAGAAAGAATCAGGATATAGTCCGGGTCAACAGATTCAATGAAATTCAAGTTCTGATAAATTGCATCCGCAGTCCCCTTGTACCAGTCCGCGCCTTTTTCCCGCGCATATGGAGGCAGAATGAATACACCGCCGCCTTTTTCATCAAGGTCCCAGGCTTCTCCCGTCCCAAGATAATTATGCAACTCCAGCGGACGGTACTGTGTAAGCACACCGACCTTATCAATCCCAGAATTTGCACAATTGCTCAGTGGAAAATCGATGATGCGGTATTTCCCTCCGAACGGTACTGCTGGCTTAGCAATCTTTTTGGTCAATGCCCCAAGCCGACTGCCTTGCCCGCCTGCTAAAATCATAGCTAAACATTCCGTCCTTCTCATAAGTATCCCCCCTGAAACTTTATATTTTTCTAAGCGATCTACCTGGAATTATTTTATATATTATCATTTCCACAAAATTCTTGAAACTCCTCTATTCATAAGCGTTTTTTGCATTATTTTTAAAAAGTTTTTACCTTTCATTTACAAGCCGAAATGAAAATGTTAGACTGAATGCTATAGATTATAGATTTATATGCCATATTGGAGGGTACTTTGATGGAACTATTGAAACAGTATATTATAAAAGAAGGTTTTGCCCTGCCGGGCAATGTGCTCAAAGTCGATTCTTTCCTGAACCACCAGATTGATCCACGTCTCTGTGTCTCTATGGGAAAAGAGTTTGCAGCCAGATTCTCTGATGTAAAGATTGATCGTGTCCTCACCATCGAAGCATCCGGCATTGCCATAGGACTAATGGCCGCGCTTGAGATGAATATCCCGCTCGTCTTCGCACGCAAAAAGAAATCCGTGCTCATGACAGAGGAAGCTTACTCCACCGATGTGTTTTCCTACACAAAAAAGGAAACCAGCAACATATCCGTACTGAAAAAATTTATGCCCCAGGACGAACGTGTACTGATTATTGATGATTTTTTGGCCAACGGGGATGCTGCACTGGGCATGGCTCGTATTGTCGAGGCAGCCGGTTCAGAGGTTGTCGGCATCGGCATTGTCATCGAAAAGTCTTTTCAGGCGGGACACAAACGTATCAGGGATGCAGGCTACCGTCTCGAATCCCTGGCACGCATCAAATCCTTGGAGAATTGTACCATCACGTTTATGGAGGATTAATTCCATAAAGATGATGGTGCCAAAAAAGCGCATAGTATATAAAAAAACGATTCTGACTACACCAGAACCGTTTTTTTATATACTATGCGCTTTCCTGCTATCCCGACATAAATTACTCTCGCAGACAAATAGTGCAGCAAGTATTTGTACATGCACGAACTCTCTTAGCAAAAAACGTCATTTAAAGAGCAAAATGAATGCCCCTGCCAATAGTACCAGGCTGAACCACTGAAGCACATTACCGACAAAACGCCCCCATGGACGGCCATTATAAGTGAAAAATCGACAACTCATAAAGCCCAAAAAGGAAACCGCCAGAAAAACAACCGGCACATCTGCCGCAATTACACCGTATAAAAGAACGGCTGCTGCCAGAATTATACCCGTCATTTCACCACGGGTCAATGTACTCCGGACAGAATGTACCTCGGAACTCTCTTCTTCCTCATATCCATCAATATCTTTGTGCCGCAAAGCCATACAGCCTCCCCTATGCCTGTATCCTGTCAAATGTATGTACAAGGCTGCCTTGAATTATATCTTCTTGTATGAATCTTTGAAGCTTCATGCCTTATGCCCTTAATGATAGCACAAATTTCTTTCGCATACAATTTCCCTATGCATTTTTCCCATCTCTGTCATTTACAACGGCTTTTCTGGCCGCCAGCCTCCAAGATAGAAACGGACTGTATATTTTGCTGCTTCAACATCTGCAAGGTTACGACGTGGTTTTGAATTTATCCCCGCACCAGCTCCTGTACTGCCCCATTCGTAGAGCCGGTTATCCTCAGGTTGAAATACACCATATTTATTTCCCATACTGCTCCAGGCTTCCGATGCAATATGCGCATCCATAATGCATTCTTTGAACAACGCACTCGAATTTACCGGCAGCTTCTGAGAAGAGGGATGCCATGGACGTCCCAGCTTCACCGTTCCCTTTTCCGGAATATTGCTTGTAAGATGGCAATGATAGAAAAAATATCCCTTAGCATCCGCCAAAGTACTTGGTGCCGTGACATACCCTTTGAGCTCTCCCGGCTTGTTCAAGGAATTTATCGTGCAATTTTCATAGACCGCATCCGCTCCGCCAAAAACAAAATCCACATCGCCTTCTATATAACAATCATAATAGTATTGGCGTCCCGTATTTGCATAAAGCGTATCCTGATGCCCAAGGAACCGGCAATTCCAAAAACCGCTTTCGTCTGCGTCATTGCGTACCGCAAAAGCCTGTACTGCCTTCATACCGGTGTTTCTCCTATGAATCGTATCAAAGTCGTTGCTGAATGTCAGGTTTTCAGCACGAAATCCTTTCGCAGAGGGAAGAATGGTTACCGAAGCGCAATTCATGACATAGCTTTTTTTCCCATCCCCGCCATCAGCATCACGCACCAAAGTTCCCTCTGCATCGTCGAATACAAGTAGAGTCCGTTCATTATCTTCGCCTATCAGTGTCAGGCCCGGCTGGCTGATCGCTAATTTTTCACGATAGGTTCCAGGCTTTATGAGGATTGTTATCGGCTCGTTCCTTTTATCCAATTTCCGGAGTGCTTCTCCCACCGTCTTGTAAACCGGAGTCCCCTCCTTTATTTGCAATAGACCGTCATACTTCGCATCGACAATGATTTGCGGCCGTATCGGCAGCGCATCCTGTTGCCGGGCGCCCTGTCCGTTTTCCGCAAAAACAGGATGGCCTGCCAGCCCCATGCTACCACTATAGATAAACATCCCACAGCAAATAGCCGTAATACTCGTTACTCTTCCCATATTTTTCCTCCTCACAAAATCTCTTGCCTCCTGTACACAACCGTATTGGCGTATGTATACAGAACTATTCTATCTGTATCTTGAACACATAAAAGATGCTGCCCTTTTATCTTTTACGATAAGGACAGCACCCATGCCTGCTTTTCTGTAAGCGGCTGATTATTGCTTAGTAGCCTTTTTCCCTGGTTCCTCCATTATGATATCCTCAAAAGTTCCATTCTGCAAATACGATATTTTCCAAGGCTTCGTATCCTTGAATTTTATATGTGAGAACGTAATATCATGATGGTATGCCTCGGGAAGTCCCTGAATTTCAATGCCTGCATCTTTTGTATTTTCGACACTGCAATTTTCCACACGAATATTGTAGAAGCATCCCGGTTTATCTGCTTTCGGGAATTGTGCAATTGCGTTTGGATCATTATAAGCAGTCGTAAAAACAAAGGCCTGATGCTGTAAATTTTTCAGTGCATTATCCCGAAATACGACATTGCGTGCTCCGCCGCCATTTGCCGGAGCTGTCTTCATACGCAGCCCGATATCCGTGCCATCGATTACATTGTCTTCTGCAAGCACTTTTTCTATAAAGGCTGCCGTATGGCTTCCCATGACAACCGCCCCATGCCCATGATGAAATGCGTTATTGAATATCCATATCTTCTGTGTTGCGGGATTCTTTGCTCCCAGCTTTCCTTCTCCCGCTGCAAAATTGATACAATCATCTCCTGTATCAAACTGGCTGTCCATGACAATAAGACGTCTGCTGTTCACAAACTCAAAGCCATCGCCATTATTGCAATTGTAAGTGTTGAATTTTACATTATTCACCACCACATCTTGGCAATTTTGACTTATAATCGTATGATTTGCCGGGTTCTTTAACGTAATGCCATTAAAATAAAGGCTGTCGACTCCCTGCATGAGAATGAGACTTGAACGGCGCGGATATGCTTGTTTGACATTTAAGTTATATGCGTCACCCAGTGCTTTTATTTCATTTGCCGCCAAAACACCGATATTAAGTACATGGTTCTTACCCAAAGTTCCATCTTTATCCGCCGTATTTTTAGCATAAAGGTAGGCTGTACCATCCTGGTTCATTTTCCAGCCATTGCCATCAATGGTTCCTTCCCCTATGATCCGGATATTTTTCAGACGTTGTCCGTCCTCACCCGGTCTGGCGTTTAGCAATGCATAGTACCTTTCATCCTTCAGATATGGATAAAGTTTATAATGGTACGGATAGTCGGCCGCATCTTCCGATCCCAGGAGTACTGCATCTTTCTGGATTTCCAGGGTCATATTGCTCTTTAGCCAGACCGCGCCGGTCTTAAATACCCCTGCCGGTATAACGACGGTACCACCAGGCACGCAACTGTCAATAGCCTTTTGGATAGCACGTGTATTTGAAGTACTGCCATTACCAACAGCGCCAAAGCGCTCAATATTATAAGCTTTTTTCTCCATAGGTGCGACTCGCACAGAAAAACTATTGCTGTCCGCGGATTCCACACCCTTTGCATCCACAGCACGTACGATAAAGGTATGCTTGGTACCCGCCTCAAGCCCTTTGACTCTGTACATATGCCGGGTAATTGGCTGTGCCTGAGGATTGTTTGCATAAAATGCGGCAATATCCTTCTTCGCTGCCGTGGCAGCATCGCTGTCGGCTGCCCCAAGATATCTTCCATCCATGTACACATTATAATTTTTGATGTCGCCATAGGATTGAGGCTTTTCCCAAATCAGTATAACTTCATCAAAAGTCCTCGCTATTTCTGGTTCCCGCAGACCGACCGGAGCCTGCGGCGCTGCAAAAGCGGCAGCACTCAACGCCAGTAAAGCCATCATTGTCAGAATACCATTTTTTACAATACCTATTTTCATAATATCCTCCATTTTCATCAGAAGAAGAATTCAACCTGCGTACGGAACCAGTTCTCTGTTACCTTTGAATTGCCTACTCCATTTAAATCCCTTGCATGCAGGAAACGTGTCATCCACAAAATATTCTTGCTCGGCACATATTTGTAAATAAGCTGCCAGCCTTCACGTCCAACCGTATTATCTTTAATATCATAGGTTGATTTAATATAGGATGCAGCTTCAAGATGTACAAAATCCAGTTCCCAGCTGTTGGAACCCTTGACCTTTTTGTCTTCCTGCCCATATTTAAAGCCAATCGTATAAGCTTTATTATCCTTATCACGACTGGATCTGGAATATTCTAATGTATTGGATAGCTTCGACGTAAGCTGATAATTTGAAAGCAACTCATAGATATTCGTATCCTGATATCCCGAAACAGAAGACATCGTACGCCAGTAAGCACCGCCAATATCCCATTTATCTGTGATCGGATATTTCGCATCGACCGAGAAGAAGTTAATTCCCGTATCTGCCGGATTGATGACTGTAGCATTAACGCCCCGGTCATCCTTCCATGTATAAGTACCCGTTTTAGGATTATAATAATTAATAGCATTCTCTCCTGCAGTATCCCTGGTAGATGATAAATAATCCGGCTTACCATAGATCACATCAAAATGGACTTTCTTGGCATTTGCTGAATATTTCAGGCCCTGCCAGTATTCGCCCATTACAAGATCGAAATCACCCTGGCTCTTATCACGACCTACCTGGAGTGTACCAGCGCCCAAAGGTCCTACGGCATATGCACGCAGAATATCGAAATCACCATTTGTATTTTCCTGCCCGCCGCGATCTTGTCCATTCAGATCTTTTGCTCCGCCAATGCGGAATTTAGCTGCCCAGCCGCTGCCAAGATTTGCATTCCCGTCGAGTTCAAGCCAGTAAGATGTATCCTTGACCGTACTTTTATTATAAGTCCCTCTTTTAGGTGTATGATCCGCATAATGATCGTAACGAACGCGAACTTCACCGCCAAGTTGCAGCGGCGATGGCTTTTGTGCCGATGTTGCTGCAGAAGTATTTTCCTTGGGAAGTACACCCGGAACCTTTACGTGCATATCGGTAAGTTCACTTTGGAATTCCATTTCAAGTTTTTTGAGTTTCGCCTGGTCTTCTACCGTAGCATTCTGCGAATTGGACATGGCCTTCGCTGTGAATACCGCCATCTCAACGCGCGTAAGCGGACGTGCTTCATTGAAATCGGTGTCTGCATAACCATCAACAAGTCCGTCGTGTATTAAGCTTGCCAGATCCTCATAATATCCTGTAGTATGAGGGACACTCGCGAAAGGGTTATCACTTGCAAACGCATAATTTCCTGTATTCATAGCTATAAAACAGGCCAATCCCAATAAAACTTTTTTTCTCTTCATTCTAACTTCCTCCTTTTTATATATGACACCCGATATTGTGCACAATCCCTCCTTCAGATTATTTTCAATCCCATGGATAGATATGTACCAATTTCATTAAACGATATACTAAATCATTACACACCGCTCCTTTTCCCTTTCTCCCTTTTTAGGATATAATAAATGGTCTTTATTGAATAGATAATATATTTATATATTTATATATTATTTTAACTATTTTTGAATATTGTTTTTTCAGAATATTTCATGACGATAAACAAATAAGCCGTATGGAACAGCTAAAAAGCGTTCCATACGGCTTATTTATATGATCTGATTCAAAAAATACAATCTCTTAACTCCTATATGGCAAGAGATTCAAATGACCAATGCCCACTACCATCAAAATGCAGTTCTTGTTCGTGTTGTACAAAAAGAGTGGAGCGATGTCCTACACTCATGATGCTCATTTTAGAAAGTTCCTCATGCAAAAGCTCGTACATCTCGCGTTCACGCTGCTCATCAAGCGCCGAAGTGGCCTCATCCAGAAACAGCCATTGCGGTTTTACAAGCAAGACACGTGCAAACGCGATACGCTGCTGTTCTCCGAGAGAAAGTATCCGGCTCCAATCATCCACAGTATCCAGCTGGGAAATGAGTGCATCTAAGCCTGTAAGCTGCAGAACAGCCTCAATATCCTGCCCTGACCACTCTTGTGACGGATAGCAGATGGCACGCCGCAGACTGCCCAGCGGCAAATATGGCCGCTGCGGCAAAAAGAGCACCTTATCTCCCTTCGGCATAAGCAGACGGCCACTGCCAAACGGCCAAAGCCCTGCAAGTGTACGCAGAAAAGTACTCTTGCCACAGCCCGAACGCCCCGTGACAAGCACACGGCTCCCCGGCGCCAAGGAGAGGGAACAATCCGACAAAAGTATACGCCCATCCGGCAGCGCAATACGCAATTTCTCGACTTCCATAGACGGCGCTCCACTATCTGCGGTTACTACCTTCCGCTCAAGGGACTCAACCGCTTCCATATGTTGCGTGAAGCCGTTCAAACGATGCGTAACCGCTACAAGCTGGGCAACTGAATCATACGATGTCACGAAATAGGATAACGCATCCTGTACATTGCCAAATGCCGTTATCGTCTGCATAAGCCCGCCAAGCTGCATCTCGCCAATAAAATAACGTGGTGTGGCAAGGATTAACGGTACAATAAGTGCCAGTTGTCCATAGCCATTCGAATAAAAATTCAGCAGCTTGCTCCGCCGCATGATTCTCCGATAATTTTTGACGACCCGCGTAAACTTTTCCTTAAAGCCTTCAATTTCCGGCTTCTCCCCACCATAAAAAGCAATACTCTCGCTATTTTCCCGCACACGTACCATGTTGAAACGGAAATCTGCCTCATAGCGCTGCTGATCATAATCCAGTGCTATGAGCTGACGGCCTACACGATGCGCAAGATACGTACCAATAACAGAATAAACCAGCGAGAACCAGACCATATAGCCATAGATTCTAAAGGATGTACTACCAATCGGCACGTCAATTACACCGGAAAGATTCCACAGCACAACTGCAAAAGCAACCAGCGTCGTAAGCTGCTTGAGCAGCCCCAGAAAAAGCTGCAGCGTTAGTGTCACGAACTGGTTAATGTCCTCCTGGATACGCTGATCCGGATTGTCCATGTCCTGCCCAAGTACCTGCAAACGATAGTATACCTGCCCATCCATCCAGTTCTTTAAATAGCGGTCCGTCATCCATATACGCCATTTTATTTGCAGCATCTGACGTAAATAAATCGCATAAACTGCAATCGCGATATAAAGAAATGCCAGCAGAGAAAACTTGCCTACGAGCGGCCAAAAAAGTCCAGACTGATACTCCTGCAACGCATTATAAAATTCACTGTACCAATTATTTATCTGTACCAACAAATATACAGTAACAAAGTTCAATGAAACGACAATACCCAGTAAGCCGTTGGCCCGCCATTTTTCTTCTGACTTCCAATATCCCCGGCATAAATACCAAAAACTCCGCAAAAATCCATTCTTCATAAAAAATCACCCATCCTCATAATCCTCCTGTGCATACGCCCTTGTAATGACTCCCATAATCTGTGAGTTTATGATAAAATAATAGCATGACAATGACCTTAAGGAGGCTTTTTCGTGGTATCTTTAAAATATGTTCTTCCTGTCCTGCTGTTTCTGCTGCTCTTTTTACTGTACCGTCACCTTCCAAATCGCCGTGTTTTCCTGATTTTTTGCCTGACATTGCTCGCAGCGATTTCCTTTGCCATCTTTGCCTATGAAATAAAGCCCCAGCCGCCCGCAGAAATAAGCGTAGAAGAAAAGAATGCCCTATTGCTGCAGCAGCAAATCTTTGCGGACTGGTACACCGAATACAAAAAAGGCATCGACCAAATGGATCACAACTGGCAGCAATACCATCGCATCCTGTCAGATTTCAAGGCAGATAATATCAGCATTCAGACAACCTATCTCCGCCTTACCCAGCTTGAAATCGAGGCCTCAAAAACCAAAAACGCTCTCCGGCAGCTCAATCCGCCAAAATCGCTCAACGATAATACTTACGACCTGCTCATCGAGGTCATGAAAAAAACCCGGAAATACGCAACCGAACAGCATCGTACGATTTCATTGACGCGTGCAGCTTCAGACCCGGCGGGCCCCCTCCCCGGGAAGCAGGAAGACCAAAGTCGTCTCCTGGAAGAAGTCATGATCCGCGAATCTCCTTCCGGACTATTCACCGCAGCTGAAATTTCTTCCATTCGCGATAGTCTCAGCCTACCAGACGAAAATTAAAAAAATATGAAAAGAGGTGCACAGCATCAAAGATGCGCACCTCTTTTCTTCCTGCTATTCTATTGCTTCTGCATAGCGGCGTGCATCACACGGCGACGTCGTATGCGATACCAGACCATAGGAACCACCAGCATAGGCACACCCACATAGAGCGTCGGCCGCAAATCCGGGGTAAAGGCAATAACAATAAGGCAGAAAGCCTGCGCCCAGATGCCAAAAAGTGTAACATACGGGAAAAACGGTGTCTTATATTTAAGCGTATCAACCTTATTTTCCGCGATGAGACGCTTGCGAAAACGGTACTGGCTCCAGCAAATGGAAATCCATGCCATCGCTCCCGTAAAACCCGATACCGCGAGCAAATAGGTATATGCAGTAGAACTGGCATCAAAGGTGTACAGCAGAATTATGAGCCAACAGGCACAGATAGAAACCATAATGGCTTTTGCCGGCATACCATTCTTATTGAGCGTGCCAAGAAATTTGGGGGCCATATCAATACGTGCCAACGCATAAAGTGCCCGTGTACTGCCATAGAGACCGGAATTCGAGCAGGATATCGCGGCCGTAAGCACCACAAAGGCAAGCGCCGAACTCAAATAATCAAAACCATACTGTCCCAGCGCCGCAGCAAAAACACTTTCCTCAAGCCCCGCCTTATCCCAGGGAAGAATGGAAATAAGGAGGGAAATAGGAATGATATACAAGGCGATAATACGCCATGTCACATTTCTGACCGCTATCGGGATGCTCTTTTCCGGTTCCTTGCATTCGCCCGCAGCAAGCCCGATAATCTCCGTTCCTTGGAAATTTACCAAAATAATGACCATAGTAAGCACGACAGACCAGTAACCATTAGGTGCAAACCCGCCGCTTGAAAGCAGTACTTTCGTACCTAAGAACCCTTGCCCGCCAACAACACCCAAACAAATCAGGAGTGCCACAATACTGAAAGCTACCAGTGCCACAATTTTGACAATTGCCAGCCAAAATTCACTTTCACCGAATTTATCCACATGGAAAAGATTGATGACGGTCACAATAAGACCAAAAAGAACTGCCCACCAAAGCTGACTCACTCCCGGCAGGAAATGATTCATGATGATGCCCGCAGCAATCATCTCAGACGGAACATACGCCACCCAGTTGAGCCAATACGCCCAGCCTACGCCACAGGCCCAGGTCGAAGAAATATTCTCCCGCGCATAAGTCACAAACGAACCGGAAACCGGCTGCGCTACAGCCAACTCCGCCAGACAAAGCATAACACAAAGCACGATGGCCCCGCCCAGAAGATACGCCAATATCGCTGCCGGCCCCGCTTTTTCTAAAACATATCCTGTACCAAGGAAATAACCGCTGCCGATGATTCCGCCGAGCGAAATAAGCTGCAGATGTCTATTCTTCAAACCCCTATTCATTGTTGGTTCGTTCATGGCCTTAGTAACACAACCTTTCTTATTCTATTTTCATTTATGCTATTAAAGGATACTACAAAAAACTGTATTTGACTATACTAAATCCAAATTTATTTTTACGCATTTTACCATATAAATAAAATACGCTATAATCAGAAGAAATCATACAAATGAGGTGCTTTATGCCAGCCTGCAAAACTATTTCTCATGGCGGCGAAGCGGAATATAAAATCCAGAAATCCCGTTTCATCGCACATACATCGCCTGTAAAGACCGAAGAAGAAGCCCAGGCATTCATTCATGCTATCAAAAAACAATATTTTGACGCGCGCCATAACTGCTCCGCCTGGATATTAGGCAGGCAGTCAAATCTCCAGCACTCCAACGATGACGGTGAGCCAGGTGGAACCGCTGGCAATCCTATCCTCGAATCCATCAAAAAAAACAGCCTTACAGATATCGTCATTGTTGTAACCCGCTATTTTGGCGGCATCAAGCTTGGTGCGGGTGGTCTCATACGCGCTTACAGTCATACAGCCGTATTGGGAATTGAGGCCTCATGTATCGTACAGATCCTAGAATTTCAGCGTGTAGCCATTACCATTGACTATACACTCCTGGGTACTGTAGAAAACGAACTGCGGCAAAAAGGAATCCGCCTTGCAAATAAATCCTATACTGAAAATGTTACATTGACCCTGCTGCTGGAAAAAGAAAAAGCCGGCAATATACTTGCCAGCCTCACAGATCTTACTGCGGCACGCTGCCAGTTCAGACACCTTGGGGATACGTATCTCGAGGTTCCTGTCAATAATACAGAGAATCCTATATAGCAACCAACACAGGCATTATCCAGACAACTCACCGTGCAAAACCCCTATATCATTTGTTGCCCGATACTCTGAGTTCAGGAAAATGCTTTAAAAGATAGCTGCTGATGGTTTCGCCGATATATTTCTTTCCCTCCATATCGGGATGCAAGCCATCCGAAGTCCAGCCATCACGCAACCAGCCATTCTCATCCGTAATACCCGGTGTAACATCAACAGCATAGATCTGCTTCACAATCCAGGCATTCAGCCGCTGCTGCTGGCGAAGCCAGCCATCCACCGGGGGATCTACGCCATAAGCCTTGTCCATATAGTCAGGATTAATAGGCGTAGCCGTAACAAAAACAGGCATGATAGCATGCTCACGGCATTTGTCCCGTATTTGAGCAAGGACATGAATAATGTGCGCAGCGCTGTCGCCTGCACGAAAATTGTTCACCCCTCCCATAATCACGAGTATCTTAGGAGAAAATGCCAGTACATCCGTATCAAAGCGGCTCAGCATATCCTCCACGGTATTTCCGCTAAAACCCATATTCTTGATTGGTACTGCAGAGTAACTCTCCCAGTCATACATAAGATATCCCGGCGGCGTAGAGATTGCTCCACCGCCATGTGTAACACTATCGCCAAGAGCTGCGACTTTAACAGGTGAAACAACCGAAAACTCGCGTGTCTCCGACCATTTGCTCAAGGGACTCCCTACCCCATTGAGTGCCCTTACCTGCCACCAATAAACGCCAGGATCCGTATAACCCGCGTCATCGTAAATATTGCTGCCTTCTCCGTTGATATCGCGAATCAGCCTGCTGCTTCCTCCGGCGCGAGCTTTTTTCCATACCTGAACCTCATACGAAAACGCCCCGGCATATGGAATCCATGAATATACCGGATAAAGCGGTGCATACGCCATTTTATCAAACTCTGTCGTCGGCATGGGAGCATCTGTATTGATGGCACCATCGCTGACCACCGGCTGCGGCTTTGAAAAGCCGCCTACGGCTTTGCCATCATGATCAATCCCGCATACGGACCAGTAATAGCCATATTTTTCTTTTCCTATCATCGAAGTATCAAACTCATATCCATTTGTAAAGATCTTGTCTCGGGTCAGGACGATATTCGCCGGAGAAGCTTCTGCCTCCTTTAATATGACAAGCTGGTAACTCACAGCATCCGGAACCGGATCCCAGATAAAGCGCACTTTACGCATTTCCTGCGGTACCTCCGCCGACAGCCGCAAAGGCGCTGTCGCTGCCATCTGCGCTTTCGGGCTTACTATTGTGCTGTCTGTATTTCCTGCTGCTGCAACATTTCCTGCTGTCAGGAAAAATATCGTGACTCCCAGGAATACAAACCATCCTTTTTTTTTCATCATTGAATCTAAGTCTCCTAAATATAATGGGGGATGCTACAATCGCAACATCCCCCATTATAGCACATCCCGATACTCCAGGCGAATAGCTCAGATATCGATATTCGTAATAATACGTCCTAAGCGCATGCCTGACAAATAATTCCATGCCCATTTAAATGTCACAATAATATTTGTGTGAATTCCCGCCAAACGCATAAGATGCACAATAAGCCAGGCACTCCAGGCGAAAAAACCGCTCATTTTGAAATTTCCCCTGGCAAGAACCGCATCGCCGCGGCCAATTGTCGCCATGCTTCCCAAATCATGATAAGCAAATAGCTCCAGCTTCTGCCCGCCCTGCATGAGTATCTTGATGTTTTTGGCACACACGACTGCCTGATGCGTTGCTACAGGCGCAACCGTTGCCAGCGGCCTGCCATCCTGCTCAAAATGCGCATTATCTCCTATAGCGAAAATTTCCGGATGTCCGGGAACCTGCAGGGTCTTGTCAACGATTACACGATCGGCTCGATCCATCGTGGCACCAAGTGTTGTCATAAGCGGCACCGCTTTAACGCCTGCGGCCCAGATAACCGTATGCGTAGGGATTGTCACGCCGCCCTTAAGCACGAGGCGCTCTCCGTCACAATCCGCAACCTGTGTACTGAGCATGACGTCCACACCCTTTTTACGCAGTACGCGCACGGTCTCATCCCTGAGTTCCAGCGGCATCATCGGCAAAAGCTTATCCGTTGCCTCAATAAGCTTGACACTGACTTCATCGAAATTGATATTATGATATTCCCTACGCATAAGATGAATGAGCTCCGTAAGCGCCCCAGCCTCTTCAACCCCGGTAGGGCCACCGCCCACACAGACAAACGTAAGCATACGGCGCCGTTCTTCCTCATCTTCCTGCATATTGGCACGCTCGAACATATGCAAGACATGGTTGCGGATGTGCAAAGCATCCTGCAGGGTTTTCATCGGAAAAGAATTTTTCTCTACTGTCTCCATGCCAAAATAATTTGTCGTTGCTCCCGCAGCCAGTACCAAATAATCATAAGACAATTCCCCATGATTTGTCAGTAATACCTTGCGTTTTGTATCAATGCCCTCGGCCTTGGCCATAAACAAATCAACATTAGGATTATGATGGAAAAACGCGCGGATTGGATACGCGATATCATCCGTAGATAGAACGGAAGTGGACAGCTGATACAGCAGCGGTTGGAATAAATGAAAGTTCTGCCGGTCAACGATCGTGATTGTGATATTTTCTTTGGCAAGCAGCTTGGCAGTCTGAATACCCCCAAAGCCCGCACCTACAATAACAACATGTGGTTTTTGCTCTGTCATAATGAATTCCTCCTATAAAATAAAACTGTGAAAAATTTAACTTTTATTGAACAAGCCGATACATCAAGTATGAATATAAAAGATATAATCTATCGCTTCTATGCTTTATTTATATGTTTTTTATATCTACCATATATGTAATTTATCTTTCACCATCATTATAATAGATTGTGCAAAAAATAACAAGCTTTTATCATCACTTTTATGCGTTTTCACATTAAGAAAAATCCGTCATAATGCATTTGGAAAGTGGTCTCCCGAGTGGAAACCACGCCTACACACGCATCAATATCTTTTCCTTTTAACCGATGAAGGGAACCCCAATTGTTCCCGATACTTCATGACAGTACGCCGTGAAATCTTCATATCACGCTGTCCGAGCAGCACTGTAAGCTGCTGGTCGGAAAACGGTTTCTTAGGGTCCTCACCCTTTATGAGCCCCTCTATGGTACTCTTGACCTGTCCGGCAATAAGCTCCTCTCCGGTTGCCGCGCTTGCCAGATTGGCTGTAAAGAATTTCTTGAGCATGATGACGCCATGCGGCATTTCCACATATTTATTGGCTACAGCACGGCTTACGGTTGATTCATGCACATCAATATTCTCCGCCACGGTTTTCATGAGAAGCGGACGCAGATACTGGGGTCCCTTCTCCAGATACTCCATCTGCTGCCGCACGATTTCTGTCACAACATTCTTAAGTGTTTCACGGCGCTGTCCGATGCTTTTGATGAGCCATGCCGCCGAGTTCACACGCTGCTCGATATATTTCTTCGTCTGCGTATCAAATCCAGCGGCATTCCTGTAAACCTGTGATATATGGAGCTGTGGGATACCATAATCATTAACGAGCACGATGTAGCTATCTCCGTTCTTCCGTACCACGACATCCGGCACAATATAATTGGAGGAAGCATTGCCATAGGAACTGCCTGGTTTTGGATTCAGCGTCCGTATGATATCGACCGCCAGCTGTACATCGGATAGGGAACACCCCTCATCCGCAGCAATATTTTTATACTGTGCACGGGCTACATGATCCAGATGGCAATCAATGACCGCCGCCACAAGCCCCTCATAAATTCCTTGCTGCTTCGCCTGTATTGTAAGGCATTCCTGCAGGCTGCGCGCACCTACTCCCACCGGCTCAAAGCGCTGTACAACAGCCAGAACAGCCTCAACCGCCGGCTCGATTGTCTGCATAGCACGGGCAATCTCGCTCACAGGTGTTGTAAGGTATCCCCGGCTGTCAATAGAACCGACAATGAATACTGCAATGCCTTTTTCCTCGTCACGCTGAAACGTAAAGTTCACCTGTTCCAAAAGCTCCTGCTCCAGGGTCAAATCCGTAGATGCCGCCGTTTCAAAGCTTTGTTTGACATCATTCTGGGAAGAACGCGGCCGTTTCTCATCTTCACCCAAATAATTGGCCAGCGCCGAAATATCTTCTATACTATAGCGGTCTGTAAGCTTCTCTCCGGACTCGCGTATATCCGTTCCTTCTTCCATCTCAAGCGCAGGATTCTCCAGATATTCCTTTTCTATTGTCGTTCGCAATTCCTGTGACGAAAGCTGCAGTATCTGTATCGCCTGCTGCAGCTTTACAGTCATAGCCAGCTTTTGGCTCAGGTTCATGCTCAGTTTCTGTTCCATACTATTCCCTCAAGTCTTCATCTGTCGGTATCATACATGCCGGTACTTCCTTTATTTTTGCGATATAGCAGCAGCAATAGCAGCACCCAGTCCGGAACCGCCGTTTTCCAGCACAAGATCTACTTGCGCGGCATCTTCCCCCAGGATATCATAAAAAGCCTTGAGGATATTTTCCCTGGCAAACGGCATTTTTTCATAAACAGAACCATCGATGGCAATATGCTGCTTTCTGATACTGCCCTTGCCCGCCAAATGCCAGATAACCCCCACATACGTTGCTGTCACCAGCCGGGCAGAACGAACTACTATAGCACGTGCCAAATTCCGGACCAAAGCACAATCTATAGAGCAAAGCTCCATGCCGGTTTGTTCCCTGACGATTTTTGCGGTTTCCCTGGCTCCATCAGAGGTATCCAGCAGCATACCGGACATATCAATACTCGTAAAGAGATACTGTTTTTCCGTTCCCCAAAGATCACCCAGTGCCACGCCAAAAAGTTCCCCCATGTACCGGCCAGATACCATTTTCTCCAGACGCTGCTCTCCAGGCTTCTCCGAGACTTCATCCAACATATTATCATAAGAATTCGGCAGCAGCTTGGAAAACCCGCCCGATTCCATATTGAGTATCATGCCGGGCAGCGCTTCATCGGTAAAAGGCTCATAGTAACAGGTATTATGCCCCGTCGCGTAGATAGAACCCATATACGTATCCGCCTGTTTGTAAGCGGCAGCCAACAACACAGCTACTGTATCATTGATGACCGCCACAGGCTCGACATTCGGTATGCCATTTCGTACAAGTGCTTTCTTCAGCAGTCTGTTGACATCCTCACCCTCAACTCCTGCCGTGGCAAATTCTTTTGTCCAAAGGATAAGTTTTGCTTCATTCAAGCTGTTTTGCACGGACGGAAAGGAAAATGTATGCCCAAGCAGATATTTTTCCCCATGATTTTCCTCAATGACCTCATCAACAATCCCTGCTATAAAATCAAACAGATCCTCTGCCTTAGAACCCTGACCAGCAAAATCATACACGCCCGGCACAACAAGCGGTTTAGACACCTTCCTGCATATCTCGTACTGGCCATTTCCCAAAAGCCGGATGCGAAGTACTCTCACATTCGTGCCGCCAAAATCCAGCGCAAGATACTCTCCCTTCTCCGTACCATCCGGCAGTCCCACATAGGATTTCAGCATACGAAGTGAGGATTCCCCAGGTTTCCTGAGTCCCAGTTCCACATCATAGCGAAAAGCTGCTGTGATTTCCTGCAGCATTTCTTTATGGATTGTGAACGCCTCTAAGATTCCTTCATATTTCTCTTTATCAAACATTTCTATTACATCCTCTGCTTTATAGCTTTAGGAAGTATGGATTCATGCAGAAAATCTCTCATCCAGCCAGCAGGCTTATTGAATCCCCCCTTCCCTGAAATTCATTTCTGCGAATTATGGTTTTTGGGAATGACCTCAAGCCAGTAACCATCCGGATCACTGATGAAATAGATCCCCATAGCCTTGTTTTCGTAGCAGATGCAGCCCATTTCCTCATGCAAGCGATGTGCCGCTTCAAAATCGTCCACCCCGAATGCAAGATGTATCTCATTATCACCGAGGTTATAGGCCTCCTGGCGATCTTTGAGCCAGGTAAGCTCAAGCTCATGAGACGTCTGGCCGCCATCACCCAGGTATACCAGTACGAAGGACGGATTTTCCTTGCGGCGTACTTCTCTAAGACCCAGCGCCTTTTCATAAAAAACCAGCGATTTTTTCAAATCCAGTACATTGAGATTATTGTGTAAAAACTTGAACTTCATAAAAATTCCTTCTTTCCGGCTCTTTTGAGCCCTATTTATTTTTAAGATAAACCTGCCACGATTGACAAATTATCCCATTTCATTGATTCTCAGCAATTTCTTCCAGATATGTCCAGCGCAACATAAGACGCTCAAGCTCCGCTGATAGACGCACCTCATCTTCTGCCAGCGCATTGAGCCGCGTATAATCAGAAACACAGTCTGCCATTTGCTGGCGCGTAACCCTGAGCTCTCCTTCTGTGCTTTGGATTACAGCTTCTATTGCCTCATATTCTTTCTGCTCCTTGAAGGTGAACCGCCGCTTCGCTTCAACATGTCTTATCGATTGGCGTTCCTTGACTTCCTCATCCTGCGTTTCTTTCAGCTTAGGCTTCATACAAGCCGATTCGGCCTGCATATCAGCCTCTGCCTGTATACGATAATCAGTATATCCGCCCATATATTGCCGGAGATGTCCATCATTCTGCAATACGAATACTTTCGTCGCAAGACGGTCAATAAAGAACCGATCATGTGAAACAAAAATTATAGCTCCGCGGAAATTCTCAATGAAATCCTCCAAAATTGCCATAGTTTCAAGATCCAGGTCATTCGTAGGCTCGTCCAGCAGCAGCACATTCGGTTCACCCATGAGCACACGCAAAAGATACAAACGCCGTTTTTCGCCGCCTGAAAGTCTGCCAATCGGCATCCATTGAAGCTCTCCTGAAAACAAGAACCGTTCCATCAACTGGGATGCACTGAGACGTGTACCATCAGCCAGTGTAATATACTCCGCCACCTCACGGATGTATTCGATCGCCCGCAGCCGTTCATCCATCTCGGCATTTGTCTGCGCAAAATAGCCTATTTTTACGGTCTGCCCGATTTTTACCGTGCCGCAGGAAGGCTGCCGCCGTCCGGCGATAATGTCTAACAGTGTAGTTTTGCCGCTCCCATTGGCGCCGAGTATCCCTACACGGTCATGGCGCAGCACAACATAGGAAAAATCGCGGATAAGCTCTTGCCCGGCAAAAGTCTGCCCCACATGCGAAAGCTCAATGACTGTACGCCCGAGGCGGCTGCCCGCCAGACCAATCTCCACCTGCGGCCGTTCCAAATCAGCCTTTTGGTTCTTGACCTCCTCGTAACGTTCAATACGTGCCCGCTGTTTTGTGGAGCGTGCCTGTGCGCCGCGGCGTATCCAGACCAGCTCATTGCGCAAAAAATTCTGCCGCTTTTTTTCTCCGGCCTCCTCGCGCTCCTCACGGGCGGTTTTTTGTTCCAGAAAGGACGTATAATTCCCGATATAAGTAAACGCATGCCCCTTATCCAGCTCAAGTATCTTGCCTGCTACATGATCCAGGAAATAACGATCATGCGTAACCATGAGCAGCGCTCCCCTGCGGCCTCGCAGATATTCCTCCAGCCAGCTGATAGTTTCACTGTCCAAATGGTTCGTAGGCTCATCCAGCAGCAAAAGATCACACGGCTGCAAAAGTGCCGTCGCCAACGCCAGCCTTTTCTGCTGTCCACCGGAAAGCGTTGCGGTTTTCGCCGTAAAGTCCGTAATGCCAAGGCGCGTAAGCACCGTCTTGGCATCGCTTTCAAGCTGCCAGCCATTGAACTCATCAATCCCCGCTGTAAGCCGTAAGAGATCCTGCTCATACGTTTTTGGCGACAACTCCGCCACTCCCTTTTGCAGCAGTATCTCATACTCCCGCAGCGCCTGCATGAGCGGACTGTCCCCGCAAAACACCTCCATAAGCACCGTATTTTCCGGCTCAAATACCTTGTCCTGCGCCAGATAGCTTATGCGCAGGCTGCGCATAGCCGCGAAATTCCCGCTGTCCACCGGCGTAAGCCCGGCCACTGCACGCAAAAATGTTGTTTTGCCCGTGCCATTCACGCCGACAATCCCGACCTTATCGCCAGTATCGACGTACAGGCTCACATTTTCAAAAAGCAGCTTCTCGCCATAGCTTTTCGTCAAATTTTCTATTGTTAAAATCATCATTATCTTCCTGACTTATTCACAAAATTCGCACAGAATATATTATGCAAATCCTGTGCCAACTTCTATTATACCTTGTTTGGCAAAAAAAAAGAAGGAGTTGCTGCAAAATCATTTATGCAGCAACTCCTTTTCAAGCCATATACCGGCATACACTCTCATACTGTACAGGTGTATCGACATCAATAGCACAACCATAGTCTTCAACAGACATACAGGCGATATTGCCCTCCATCTTTTTCCAGAGTTCCCGCAAGCCTCCCTCGGATGCAAAGCCACAAATATCCGGAATGTATTTGGCTGCGATAAGCGGCGGATGTTTGCGATATCCTTCCAATAAGGGAAATATGATATCCCCCTGCCCCCGCTCCATCGTCTGTTGCAGCCTGCGCAGCGTAGCCGGACGGATGGCCGGCATATCTCCGGGCAAAAGATAAAAAGCATCGCACGGGCCGAGACCCGCCACGCCGATTTTTACCGAATGCAGCATGTCCGTTGTCTCATAGTCTTGATTGTATACCAGTTTTATCTGTGAACTCTCATAACCGGCAGCTGCCAATGTCTGCTCAATCTCCCTGCCGCAAAAACCCAGCACAAGCGTAACCTGCTCTACGCCTGCCTCCAGCATACAGTCAATGCTTCGTTCTATCATGGTTCTGCCATGAATCTGCAAAAGCGGCTTAAAGCTCCCCATACGCCGCGACATACCGGCTGCCAGAATAAGCCCGTTTATTCTCATATGTACACCCCGCTGCTCTCTCTTCTGCGTTTTACATCTTCATATCCCTTTTACGTCAAGAAAATCCTGCAGGAGGTTCATACATACTTCTTTTCTGTATTCTGCCGATACCCGGCCTTTGGTCAAATGCAGTTGCTGTGCATAGGTCTCCACAAAGGACCGGCGCTCTTCATGTGCTTCTGCCAGCGTCTTTCCCTCAAAGATTTTTTCGAGTTCTGGAAACCGCAGCACCGTATCTGCTACAGCACCAAAAGCAACAGCCAGATGACGGATTACGCCCTGTTCGATCTGGATTACGCCCGCGAAGGAGATCCGGGATATCGCCAAAGCCTTGCGCCCGCCAACTTTCTTATAATAATAATTTTCCAGCCCATGCCGCGGTAACAAGATCTCCACGATAAGCTCATCCGACCCAAGATCCAATTGCTTCCTGCCCTTATAGAATTCAGCAATCGGCACGATACGCTCGCCCTTTGCCGAAAGCAGACGCAGTTTTGCATCTGCTACATAGGCAATGAGCACAGAATCTGCCTTGGCCGAACCATTTCCTATATTGCCTGCCATAGTTCCCGCATTCCGGATAGCCGGTGCCGCAATGCGGCTGACAGCTTCCTTCATGAGCTTTGGAACCAGCGGCGAAGCCAGCACTTCCGTAAATGTAGAGGAACCGCCAATACGAAGATAGGTTTCATCTTCATAAATTTTTTTCATTTCAGGTATGCGGTTCAGAAACAGGTAACAATCATCTGTATTTCCCTGTATCATGAGATCCGTTCCGCCGCCATAGGGAATAACCTCATGCGCAGACCGGATGTCCAAGGCTTCCTTTAAAGACAAAGGCATAAATCCATTTACCATAATCCATTACCCTCCTCTGCCGCAATCTGTACGGCTTTGACGATAGCATTGTAACCTGTGCAGCGACAAAGATTCCCCGAAAGTCCCTCGCGGATCTCTTCTTCTGTCGGATGTGGCAATTTCGTGAGCAGCGCTTCCGTTGCCAGTACCATGCCAGGAATACAGTATCCGCATTGTACGGCCGAAACAGCCGCATACGCCTTGTCGATGACCGCGAAACGTTCTGTTGTCCGAAAACCCTCCAGCGTAACTATCGTACTTCCTTCGCAACGTCCCATAGCTATCATACAGGAATTGACCAGCTCTCCATCCAGGATTACGGAACAAGCACCGCACTCACCTTCCTTGCAGCCGCATTTCACACTTGTGAGGCGATATTCGTCACGCAACACATCCAGCAGGCGAAAAGCCGGACTGCCTGTATAGAGGGTTTCCTTCCCGTTCAGTGTAAAACAAATAGATTCTTTCATGACTTCTCCTCCATCAACATACGTAAAGTATCCTCTGCTGTAAAAGGAATATGATGCAGCCGGACATTCTTGCCCATAGCCTGCTCCACGGCTTCCACATAAGCTCCAGGCGCACCCACGAGCGGCAGTTCACCTGCGCCTTTGGCACCGTACGGACCATATGGGTATTTCTCATCCACATGCATGATGACCTGCATATTTGGTACATCAACGGCTGTAGGAATTAGATAATCCGAAAATGAATTATTCCGGATACGGCCCTTGGCATCTGCCTTCATATTTTCAATGGAAGCATAGCCTATACCTTGCAGGAACCCGCCTTCCATCTGACCGACCGCAATATTATAATCCATCGGAGTTCCTATATCGAAACAGCCATACGCTCCCAGGATATTTGTCAGTCCGGTATACGTATCTACTTCTACCTCTATCGCGTTGACTCCCCAGGAATATGTAGGATACGCATCTCCCTGGAACTTATCAATATAGAATGGTATCATGAAATCCGGTTCCTTATAATGTTCTTCCACAATTTGTTCCTTGCCTTCGACCCAGATTTCCCGAAGTTTGATAGCTGCACGACGCAGCAATTCACCCACGGTCATAAGGCTGCGTGAGGCTACAGTCGGGCCTGAATCCGGCACTACATCGGTATCCGGATAATTATAAAACACCTTATCCAGCGGGAGATTCAGTTCATGTGCCACAATTTTAGGAAAGGTCGTACGCAGGCCCTGCCCGATGTCCGTATTCGAAGCAAGAATCTGGACACGTCCATCAGCAAATTTGCGCAGCTTTGCCACAGCCTTGATAATGTCGCGCTCGCCTGAACCCGTAAAACCTGCCCCATGGAAATACATAGATACACCTATGCCCTTACGGTAACGTCCTGTCTGCGGCTTTGCATATTCTTTGTGCTTACGGCGCAAATCACAGGCTTTATCGACTTTATCAATCATCAGGGGAACCGGCACATGGAAATGGTATTTCCCCGAGGTGGCGGTATCGTCTCCCTGCCTGACAAGATGTTTTTCCTTGAATTCCAAGGAATCCATACCAAGATCAAGCGCTATATGATCCATGAGCATCTCTGCAGAGAAAAAGGTCTGCGGTGCCCCGAAGCCCCGGTATGCACCCGTTGGCGTCGTATTGGTCTTTACCGCGCGCCCGCGCATATAAAGATTGGGGACATTATAAATACCATTGGCGCAGATAATACCGCGCTGCAATACCACAGCAGACAGTGTCGTATAGGCGCCGCTGTTGAACTTCACATCAATATCCATGGCTGTGATCTGTCCGTTCTTCACCGCAGCCTTATAGGTACTAAGCGAAGGATGCCGCTTTGAGGTGAACTCGAGGTCCTCACGGCGCCCAAAGATGCAGCGCACCGGCTGGCCTGCTTTCACGGCAGCCACCGCAACCTGGCAGCCCAGTATGGACGGAAATGCTTCCTTACCACCGAAGCCGCCGCCAGTCGCATCCTGTGCAATACGCACCTTATCGGGGCCAAGACCCAGCGCACGCATAAGGGCTCCCTTCACATAGTACGGGCACTGCATAGAGCCATGCAGGAATACCTTCCCATCCTCCATGATCTCTGCCATGAGTCCCTGTGTCTCCAGATAGGTCTGATCCTGATAGCCTGTTTCAAAGGTCTCCTCATACACCTTATCCGCTTCAGCAAAGGCTTGGGCTACATCACCCTTTTTGATTTCATAATCAAAAAATACGGTATCGAAATCCCGAATGTCAACAATCGGCTCAAGTTCTTCATATACAACCTCGATTTGCGAGAGAATCTGGTCTACGACGGTCTCATCCGGCCCGCAGAGCATGCCGATCGGCTCGCCGATATATTCGACGGTTTCTCTGGCATAAACGGGTGTATCATCCTTCACGATATTGACGTTATTATCTCCCGGCACATCACTTTTATCCACATAATAATACCCCTCGGGAAGCTCTGGTACCACTACCTTTACGAGACGGGCCTTCGCTTTCGTAGAACGGAGCATCTTCCCTGTCAATATTTCTTCCTGCGGATAATCCCCTACGTAAACAGCTTCACCTGAGATTTTCGCCTCATGGTCTCTTTTTACTACAGACGCACTGATTTTTTCCATCTTGCTTTTTTACCTCCTCATAATCCTATTTCTTTTTATAATAAGTTTCTCTAAGCGGCATAGATGTTCTGAGCCTGCCATCCAGTCGATAATAGGCATGCGCACAGGCCGGCGCTCCCGGAATCATACATAGTTCACCACAGCCCTTGGCGCCAAAGGCCAACGGGATTTTTCCCGGCCCGCGTACAAGCTTCACATCGATATCCGGTGTATCCGTCGAACGCATGAGCCCCAATGTGCCGAGTTTTGTCTTGCAATAGCCTCCCTCGCATTTGAAATCCTCGGTAAGTGCATAGCCAAGACCCATGACGATACCGCCTTCTATCTGGCCTTCTACTGCCTGGATATTCACAGGGGTCCCGACATCATAGGCAGCAACCACTTTATCGAGCTTGCCGGATTCATCGAGAATGACAACCTGCGCTGCATAACTGTAGCTCACATGACGAATGGGGAATTCCTTCGTCGAACTCAGCCCGTCCGTCAGAGGGCGATATTCCGCATAGTATTCCTTTCCTTCAAGATCTTCGATACACAGACCTTTATCGAGATCCTGCCGTACTTTTTCGGCTACGCGTTTTACAGCTTCACCTGTTACGACTGTCTGCCGCGAAGCTGTGCTCGTCCCGGAATCCGGTGTACGAATCGTATCGGCAGCCTCATGCACCACAAGCTGTGGTTTAATTCCGGTTTCTTCGCAGAAAATTGTCTGGCACATAATCGCGATACCCTGTCCCATACAAGCTGCCGAAGTCCTTATATGTACCCTTCCATCTTCAATGGATATCTTTACCCGTCCGGGATCTATGACACCGACGCCCTTGCCGCTGTTTTTCCAGGCCACAGCAATTCCTGCATACGGACTGCTTTCATAAGCTTCCTTCACTGCCTCCAGGCATTCCACGATACCAACGCTTTCATCCGCTACCTGCCCGTTCGGCAGGGTCTGTCCTGGGCGAATTGCATTGCGGTAACGGATTTCCCAGGGAGATATGCCCACCATTTCCGCCAGGAGATTCAGGTTATTTTCCATGGCAAAGCAGCTTTGAGCTGCACCAAAACCACGAAAAGCACCGGCTACCATATTATTCGTATAAACAGACATTCCAAGAATATCAACATTCTGATAATTGTACGGACCCGCCGCATGTGTACAGGCACGCTGCAGTACAGGCCCACCCAAAGAAGCATATGCGCCGGTATCTGCCAGAATGAAGGCTTTCATTCCCGTAAGCCTGCCATTTTCATCACAAGCCGTCGTGAATTCCATCTCCATAGGATGGCGTTTCGTATGGTATGCCAGACTTTCCTGCCGTGAGAATTTTACCTTGACAGGCAGCTTTGTATACCAGGCCATAAGCGCGGCCAAATGCTGCACGCTCATATCCTCCTTGCCGCCAAAACCACCACCTACAAGCTGTGCATGGCAGTGTACCTTTTCCAGCGGAATCTTGAGCATTGTAGCTATTTCACGCTGTTCATCGTAAACCGACTGCGAACCTGAATAGAGCAAAAGACCATCCGTTCCATCCGGAGCCGCAATCGCACATTCTGGTTCCATAAACGCATGTTCCTGAAACGGAGTTTTGTACTTGCGCGTCACGACATATTTTGAATTCTGTATAGCCTCATCCGCATTGCCCCGCACGAGGCTGGCCTTAGCCATGATATTACCATCCGGATGGATAAGCGGCGCTTCTCCCCGCAGGGCGTCCTGCGGCGAGGTGATCGGCGTAAGCTCTGTATATTCGACATCGACCAGGCTGCAAACCTCATCGAGTGTCTCCTTATGGCGCGTGGCGACAAGTGCTACGCAGTCGCCCACATAACGCGTGATGCCTCCTTCAGGTATCATTACCTCCCAGTCCCGCTTCATATGACCAATGAGATTATCCGGCACATCGGGCTGCAACAGAATACGCACACAATCCGGATGCGCCATTGCTCTGGTTACATCAATCTTATCTACGACGGCACGCGGATATCGGGAACGCACCGCCTTAGCATACAGCATATCCGGCAAAACCATATCATCAACATATATGCCTGTACCATCAATTTTCTCCGCTGCATCGGGCCTTTTGAATCGCTGATCCATATGCAGCTCCTGCGGGTCTTCCGGAATCTCCAGCTCTTCCCGAAAAAAACGCGCAGCCATGAGAATCGCCTGCTCAATTTTTTTATAGCCGGTACAGCGGCAAATATTATTGCGAATGGCTTTTTTAACATCGTCCACGCCCGGATCGTCGTTTACGTCCAGCAAAGCTTTTGCACAAAGAACCATACCAGGAATACAGAAGCCGCACTGTACAGCACCCGCCTCCGCAAAACAATGCCCGTATACGGCCTTTTCACGCGAGGTCAGTCCTTCCACCGTGAGGATTTTTTTCCCTGCAAAGCGTGAGAGCTTTTGCACACAGGCCTTTGTTGCGCGCCCATCGACAAGCACCGTACAGGTGCCGCATACACCCTCGCTGCAGCCATCCTTTGCCGAAGTAATGCGTAAATCATCACGCAGAAAGGACAACAAGCTT
The DNA here is from genome assembly GCA_002319795.1 of Megamonas sp. UBA1796. GTDB lineage: Bacteria > Bacillota > Negativicutes > Selenomonadales > Selenomonadaceae > UBA1796. Next base: position 10,160 of record DCFU01000011.1, on the reverse strand, counting down.
TTATCTGTCTCGGACGAGACCTCTTTATTATTAACATTCAGCTGAAACATAAGAATTTACCCTCTTTTCTCGCAATTTACTTATTTTAATTATAAAAGACAAAAAAAAAGGACGCAAATTCTTCTTCAGAAGAACTACGCATCCCTTATAAGTACCGTAAAATCAACATTGTTGATATAACAGTTTATAAAATACAGGAAAAAAACCAAAATTACAGCATATATTTTCGAAAAACATCCTCAAAATGGCCTTCTGCATATTTCATGATATCGCGTTCATATTGTTCATAATCGTGGAGGAACTCCAACCCCCGAGGCGTAAGTTCTGTCCTGCCGCCGCGATTGCCGCCGCGCCGCCGCTCGACTACACAGAAGCCAAGTTCACGCTCCATCGCATTCAGCATATCCCATGCCTTTCCCAAAGAAAGCGCCATATGGTGGCAAGCCTCCTTGACGGAATGCATCTCCTGAATTAAAAGCAAAAGCAGCTTGGCGCGCGAATTGAAAAAAAGTTGCTCACGCTCAATATTTACGCGGACAAATGGGTGCAGCAGGCACCGTGTATGCTCCGCAATGAAACCATGCAGCCGCTGGAGATCTTCTATATCCAGCAATATCCCTTCATCTTCTACGGCCAGATAGGTCTTTTTCCTGCCAAGTTGCTGCAGGGCACCCCGCATGCCATGCGCACCCTTGTATTCCAGAATGCGTGGAATGAGCGACGCATCCAGAAGCAGCGGATGCCCTGCTCTGCCATGATAAGACGGTATCACCAGTTTCTTATCCATCACCGCCATTCTCCGCAGCGTCGCAGCCGTATACATGGGAATGCTCACCGAAGTAAAGAACGCCTGCCGGCATTTATCCTCTATGAACCGCAATCCTATACATGCCGAAGCAAATTTATCCGAATGCATGTAATCCTCATTTTTGATAAACATAACGCCATAATCCGCCAGATGCTGTTCAAGCTCCAACGATTCACATCCGGTGACCACCACAATAGGCATTACACCAGCCTGCTGGAAGGTCAGTACCATACGCTTGACTATGGAAATCGAACCCAGCTCCAGCAACGGAGAAATTTGTCTGCCTTCCCCAACAACACCTGCCGCCACGATAACAACACCTGTTTTTTTCATTTGCCTTCACCTCCCATAGGAACGCAGCTTTTCCACATAGATAATACTGTAAAAGCAGATTTCATTTCATCGAACCAATACTCGTAAACAGATCCATAGCGATCTGTCCGCGGCTGTCCCGGAAGAATACATCCGATACTGACACACAGCCAGCATGCCGCGTAACGGTATCGCCCACAAAGGTATAAAAACTGCCTGGTGCATGGATGACCATCGGCGTCCCTTCCTCCGTGCATCCCAAAAACATCATAACATGCCCATCCATGAAAATAAGTTCTCCTGGTTTGACTGCCCGAAGGGCGTCCATTCGCTGTCCGCTGTCCATATCCGTGAACGACGTGCTTATATTGAATACCCGTTCCTGCTGATTCGCGTTGCGCGGAAGCTCAATGCCCACCGTACGATAAACATCTGCCACAAATGAAGAACAATCGACGCTGTTATTGAGTCCTCCCCAGCCATAGGCATCGCCTAAAAAGCCAAAGGCCTGCCGCAGCAAAGCATTGCGCGTATACGGCAGCCAACCCTCGTGCAGGGTACCATCATCTCTGAGCTTGATTGTTTTTTCCTTCAGACGGCCTCCCTGTGCCTGCGGCAAAACCGCCAGCCATACCTTCCCGTCCTTTTTTATGAAAGGGATACGGCTTCCCATCTGAAAGCATATATCTTGTCCGCGAATCTTCGTTTTTTTGAGATTTTTCGTAACCACAAGGAATTGCTGCGGCGCAACATAAGCGAGCCATTTATCGCGTTCGGCAAAGGCCAGTGCATCGGCAGCAAGCCAGCCGCGGTAGTTGCGCATCTGTACGAAGTAAAAGGTTCCATCCGTACTCCGGGCCAGAACCGCTACGGGTTCGGCCGGATCGACGGCTGTAGCCTGCAGTACATCCGTATGCGTATCGGCCGGTCCCTCAGACCAGCTTTCCTCTGTAGGTAAAAGACGCAAATTTACCCGGCGGACGGTAACCGCATAACGCACAGGATTTTCATCCTGCACGCCATCCAGACCGCAGGCAGCCAATATCTTCTGCCGGGCCATAAAAGTAAGCGGGCGGCCCTGCACATAAAAGTCCTGCCCCGCTGGCATGCTCTTTCTTATATAGTTTCGCACAGCATTGCCGCTCATATTCTCCGGATAGTTCTCAAGATCGACTACATGCATGCTGCGCTGACGTATCAAGGCATTGAGATTATGTATCTCCTCCTGCGTCATAAGAGTCGTCTCTCCGTCGACATCACGCGTGCACCAATAATCTGCGGTATCCACAGCTCTGTCAGCATCGGCACTACCGGCGGCATAGGCCACTGTACCAGACAACAGGCAAAGCACTAAAATCATGAACAGAAAAATATTTTTCATCCGTGTCCCCCCATTTTTAATACACGAAAACGAACAAGGGAAGGGCTCCACCTGTCTCGTGGAAACCCTTCCCCAGTATACCATATCAATCTATATCCGGTCAGCGCATCCCCAGGTGCCTATATTTTGCCATATTTTTCAAGTTTCAGCAGTTTTTCCTTGATTGTAAGTCCTCCGCCATAACCTGTAAGGCTGCCGTCAGCGCCGATAACGCGATGGCAGGGAATGATTACAGGAATCGGATTCTGATGGTTTGCACCCCCAACCGCACGCCCCGCCCGCGGTTTTCCTATGCGCCTGGCAATATCACCATAGCTGCATGTCTCGCCATAAGGTATTTGCTGCAGAGCCTTCCAGACTGTTTGCTGGAAAGGTGTCCCCGCTGGAGCCAGCGGTAAATCAAAGCATTGGCGCCTGCCCGCAAAGTATTCATCAAGCTGGCAGACAGCTCGGTTCAGCAGTGCATCCTCACCTATGCTGTTTTGACCGGTCTGCTTGTTCCTTCCAAAAGACACAGCTACGATGGCGCCGCCCTCTGCCATAACTGTCAAAGGGCCTATCGGCGAATCACAATATTTTATCTGTCTCACCGGTCTTCCTCCTCATCTTCCGGAAGCTCTCTGGCAAGCTTCACCAACACACGCGTAATACGCACGTTATCTATTTCCTCGACGAAAAATTCACTATCCTCCCAAGTGGCCTTTTGCCCCACACGGGGCGGCGTATCCACCTGAGAATAGAGCCAGCCGCCAAGCGTATCAATATTCCCGGCCTCAATTCTGACACCCAGTTCATCAGCCAGCTCCTCCAGCAGCAGCTTGGCATCTACCGAACAGATTCTATCGTCCCTTTTTTCAATTTCAGGTCTCTCCTGATCAAACTCATCCTGAATATCCCCGACAATCTCCTCAATGACATCCTCGATTGTGACCATACCAGAAGTGCCGCCATATTCGTCGACCACAATAGCAAGCTGCGATTTCTGTTTCTGCATAATCTTGAGCAGATTGCTCACCGCCATGCTCTCCGGCACGACAAGAGCCTTGCGCGCCAGCTTACGGAGATTTGGCTTAGTTCCAAGATAGAGCGAACGCAGTAAATCTTTAATATGCAAAAATCCTATAATATCATCCTTATCCTCATCGCAGATTGGATAACGTGTTGGATGATTTTTCAGGGCTGTCGCTATATTTTCTTCAATACCGTCTTCAATGTACAAACAAATCATATCGGTGCGCGGAATCATAATCTCGCGTACACTCAGCTCTGTAAAATCAAAGACATTATCAACAAAATCCAGTTCCGTCTTATCAATATATCCCTGCTTATGGCTCTCCTCCATGAGGATACGGATTTCTTCCTCCGTATGCGCGGCGCTTCCCCCACCAGAAACCTCAAATCCCAGCTGGCGTACAACCCAATTCGCCACATGGTTCAAAAACCAGACGAACGGGTACATAATCCGATGAAAAATGAGCATAGGCAGCGCAACGCCAAGCACAACACTTTCCACATTCTGGATAGCCATAGATTTTGGCGTGAGCTCGCCCAGCACGATATGAAATGCTGTAATGACCGAAAAGGCCATAGCAAAGGCAATTGTATGGGCGGCCGGCTCCCCGATTCCCAGCATCTCCATGAGTGGATGCAGTAAACTGGCGACTGTCGGCTCACCGATCCAGCCAAGTCCCAAAGATGCTAATGTAATGCCAAGCTGCGTTACGGATAATGATGCATCGATATGGTCTGTAAGCGTCTTCGCATATTTTGCCCGCTTATTTCCTTCCTGGATCATCATATCCAAACGTGAGGTGCGTATCTTGACTACAGCAAACTCCGCAGCAACAAAAAATCCATTCATGAAAATCAGCAGAAAAACAAGCACCAATTTAAAAACAATCGGCAACAATTCCAAATACAAACCCTCCAAAAATTTATATAAGGTTATCTTTTACTCTTTTTTTTCGTTTCGCCGTCCGGTTTTCTTTTAAGCGGACGGAACTCCACAGCCAGTTTTTTTGCAAGCTGTTCAATCTTAGGTTCTTCCTTCTTATCCACGAGAGTAACGACCTTTCCCGCAGCTCCGGCACGAGCAGTACGCCCGGCTCTATGCAGATAGATCTGCGCCGTATCAGGCACATCCATGTTGAATACATAATCTATCCCCTCGATATCAAGCCCGCGTGCTGCAATATCCGTTGCCAGAAGCAACTCTACCTTACCCGCTTTAAAGGCCCCGATCGCATTCTTCCGCGCCATCTTATCAGCCGATCCCAGCAGGGATTCCACCCGGACACCGTCATAGCGGAGCTTTTCAAGCATTTTTTCCGTATCGAATACCCGATTGACAAACACGAGACCCCGCTTTACCGGAAGCGTGCGCGTAAGCTTTCGCAATGTCTCTATTTTATCACGAAACGGCGTAATAAAATAGAGATTTTCCATGGCTGGCAGTGCCGTCATATCGCCTTCAATGCGTATATGCTCCGGTGTCGCAAGGGCATCGGCTCTCTCCAGCGCTTTCTTTGGTGCCGTAGCGGAAAAAAACAGCACCTGACGCTTCACCGGCAAAAGCTCCACCACCTCTGCCACAGACTGCTGATTCTGGTCATCGAGCAGACGGTCGAACTCATCCAGTACAAGGAAGCTCACACTGCCAAGCTTGAGCTTGCCCTTACGTGCCAGTTCAAGGATTCTTCCTGCCGATCCAACCACGACCTGTGGCTTTTTCTTGAGCTTCTCAATCTGCCTCACAATATTGGCACCGCCGATAATTGCCAGCGAGCGCACAGGGATATTTCCCGCCGTAACCAGCTTCGTAAGTTCTCCGGCAATCTGCATAGCCAGCTCATAAGTTGGTGCAAGCACCACGGCCTGTACGCTATTGTTCGCTGCATCAATCTTTTGCAGCAACGGCAACAGATACGCCAGCGTCTTCCCTGTCCCTGTCGGCGCCTGCCCCGCAATATCTACGCCTGCCAGTGCCTTCGGCACAGCCTGCTGTTGTATCTCTGTCGGCTCTGTGAATCCCAGCTGCTCGACAGCTCTCGCAATCTCTTCACTGAGACCCAGTTCCAAAAAGCTTTTTGTCATTTTTTTCTCCTCTTATTATATAACATAAATTATAAAACTCTTCATCCGTCCAATACCGGCTTTCCTTTGTCATCATCAAAAGTTGCCGTGCAACGCGGATAATTCACACATCCCCAGAACGCACCGTTTTTACCCTCAATGCGCCGCAATGCTCCCTCCCGACAACGCGGGCAGAGATAGCCTGTCTCCTTGTTGACTGGTTGTACCTCCATATGTTCCAACGGACTTGCCGAATGCCGCGTTTTATCGTCAAAGCGCCCGTTTCCGGCTTGCGCCTGGCCTCCACCACGCTGTGCAATGAGCGCCTGTGCCGAAACCATAGGCTGGAATTGTTCACTAAACGCAGCCATCTCAGCCTCTGACATATACGGTGACATAGCTGCATAACTATCTGCCGGAGCAGGCGCCTTACGCACACTCCCTGCTGTACGAATATTTTCTGCCGCAGTGCCAGCTGCAGAAAAGTCCGGCTTTCCGTCCTTATCATCACAGCTCATACGACAGTGCGGATAGTTCGAGCATCCCCAGAAATCGCCATTCTTCCCATGGCGCCTGACCATGGCACCTCGTTTGCAGCGCGGGCAGGGGAACTCGCCCTTCACTTCCATATGCACACCAATAGCCTTGGTACAGAGCAGCCGCGTGAATGCAATCTGCGACTGCAAAAATGCCTCAAGTGTGCCCTCCCCTTCGGCCATGGAATGCAGCTGGTCCTCCCAGATTGCCGTTGAATCCGGATATATCATCTCATCCGGCAGCGCATCGACAAGAAGGTACGCCGCTGGTGTCGGTACAAGGTACTTCTTTTTGCCCTCGGGCTTTAAAAAACTCCTTTTGATAAGATCGTCAATAATCGTCGCACGCGTAGCTTCCGTACCGATGCCATAAACATCCTTAAGTTTTTTCTTTGCTTCCGGGTCCTTGACATACTTATGGATTTCCTTCATACCCGCGAGCAAGGTTGCCGGTGTAAAACGTACGGACGGCTTCGTTACCTTCTTATCAAGCTGTCCATCCTCATAGAGCACGGCATCCTTCTTTTTCATGAGTGGCAGAGCAGAGACGTCCTCATTTTCTTCGGCATCGTCTTCTTTGCTGTCTTCCTTGTTTTCTTCTTTGTCATTTTTACCAGAATTCGCCGTGTAGAGCAGTTTCCAGCCCAAATCCCGTACAACGCGGCCACTGGCCGTAAAAAGCTCATCCTTGTAGGTAATCTGCACTCTGGTTTGATCATAAAGGAACAGCGGATAAAATTGCGCTATATAGGCCTGGGCAATGAGAAAATAAAGATTGCGCTCCGTTCCTGAAAGCGTATTGAGCTTTATGCGTACCGTAGTAGGAATAATCGCATGATGCGCAGAAATTTTCTTATCATTCCAGGCACGGCTTTTCATGCTCATATCCGCCCCCCTGGCCCAGCCCGCCAACGCAGTATCATCTCCTGCACTGAGATTTCCCAAAATCTGCTTTGCATCCGACAGTTGATTCACTGGCAAATACTCACAGTCGGAACGCGGATACGTCGTAAGCTTACGTTCATAAAGCTTTTGTGCCGTATCAAGCACGAGCTGCGGATCATAGCCAAAACGGCGGCCTGCCAGCACCTGCAGTGACGAAAGCGAAAAAGGCAGCCGCTGCGGTTCTTTTTTCTGCAGCTTTTGATAAGACGAAATAATACCATCGCGTGGTTGTTCCGCAAACTCTGCCAGCTTTGCCCCGGCAACAGCCGCATCTAACAGCCGCCCTTCGCTGTCGAGTCCCGCCTGTTCCTCCTGTGGCTTCCAACTTGCCCAAAACTGCCCATTTGTATGGGTAAATTCTGCCTTGATGGTATAATAATCCACCGGTTTAAAATTTTCTATTTCGCGCTCACGACGCACTACAAGTGCCAGCGTTGGTGTCTTCACCCGGCCAACAGGCAGCGTTATATCATGTCCTGCGCGCCTCGCGGCAAGCGTATAGGCCCGTGAAAGATTCATGCCAATAAGCCAGTCTGCCCGCGCACGGGCAAGCGCCGACTGTTTGAGATTGAAAAATTCATGATTATCCCGAAGATTGGCGTTCGCTTTTTTTATGCTTTTTTCATCCAGTGCGTTCAGCAGAATACGTCTTACAGGCTTTGTATTCCCCACATAATCGAGCACCTCATCAATGAGCAGCTGCCCCTCACGATCCGGGTCACCCGCATGCACGATTTCATCTGCATGCGCAATAAGGCCCTTGACTATATTGAACTGTTTTATACACTTTTCATCGACAAGCAGCTTCCACTGTTGCGGCACTATGGGCAAGTCCTCATCACGCCAAGCTTTGTAGCGCGCATCATATTCATTTGGTTCGGCCTGACGCAGGATATGCCCAAAGCCCCATGTCACGATTCCGTCCTTTGTTTCCAGATAACCGTCCCGCCTTGTAAGCGGACCCGTGAGGCACTTTGCAATCTCCGCACCCATGCTCGGCTTTTCGGCAATATAGAGTCTCAATGTATTACACCTACTTTAAATTATGTTAACCACGCGCGCTGCTCATCTGAACAACAGAGAATATATGCCCCAGATAAGCAGTACGATCCAGAGAAAAATTACGATAGAAACAGCCAGAAGTATATATGGCATGCGCCGTACCAGCTGCTGGGCACGGTACTCGCTCTCAGCCCGTACCGATGGCGGAAGAAAATTCATAAGCCCGCAGACAGCTGCAGGCACAATAATGGCATCATCCAGAAGGCCAAAAAAAGGTATTGTATCCGGTATCAGGTCGATTGGACTTATAAGGTACAAAAGTGCTGCCAGCATGAGTCCCTTTACCAGCCTCGGCGTTGCAGGATTGCGCATCGCGAGCAGCATGATGATAAGATCCTTCCGAAAAAACTTTAAAAATGCCCATACTCTCCGCATAATTCTCCCCCCGCCTTCTATCTGTTACATCTATTATACTGTATTCTACCATATTTTCGCTGGAAATAAAAAAAGTTCCCAACCTATATAAATTCTGTTCTTTAATTGACAACGTTATGCGCTCTTGTTATAATTGGAGGCAGATTTCAGTATACTTACAAGGTTACAAATAATGCCATCCACAATAGAGAATTACTGGAGGAATTTATATGTCAGAAAAAAAATTTCCCATTTCCCCAGAAAGGCTGGAGGAAATCATCAAAAAACACCCTACGCCATTCCATATTTACGATGAAAAAATGATTCGTGCCAATATCCGCCGTCTGTTCAAAGCCTTTTCCTGGGCACCGTCCTTCCGTGAGCACTATGCAGTAAAGGCTGCACCAAATCCGCGACTGCTGCAAATTCTGCGCGAAGAAGGCGCGGGTGCGGATTGCAGCTCCCTGCCCGAGCTCCTGCTCGCGGATGCTGCCGGCATGCAGGGAGAAAAAATCATGCTGACCTCAAATGATACGCCAGCTGATGAATTTCAGAAAGCTATCGAGCTTGGTGCAGTCATCAATCTGGATGATATCTCCCACATCGACTATCTCGAAAAGAATGCCGGTTTCCCTTCCTGCCTTTCTTTCCGTTACAATCCGGGTTCTCTCATAGAGGGCAACGACATCATCGGCAAACCAGAGGAAGCAAAATACGGCCTCACACGCGAACAGCTTTTTGAAGCTTATCGGATTGCTCTTTCCCGGGGAGTAAAACGTTTTGGGCTTCACACGATGGTTATTTCCAATGAGCTGCATGCGGATTCCTTCATCAATACAGCACGGCTTATGTTCAATCTCGCCGTTGAACTCAAGAACAAACTCGGCATCCAGCTCGAGTTTGTGAACCTTGGCGGCGGCATAGGCATTCCCTATCGTCCAGAAGAAAATGAAGTCAACATCGAATATGTTGGTCAGGGAATCCGGCAGGCTTATGAAGCGATCATCCAGCCTGCTGGTCTTGACGGCATGGCAATCGCGATGGAGCTTGGCCGCGCGATTACCGGACCATACGGCTACCTTGTCGCGACCGTACTGCACGAAAAAAAGACCTTCAAGGACTATATCGGCCTGGATGCCTGTATGGCCGACCTCATGCGCCCTGCCATATACGGAGCCTATCACCATATTAGCATCATGGGCAAAGAAGCCGCGCCATGCGACCAAACTTATGACATCACAGGGTCACTCTGCGAGAACAATGATAAATTTGCCATTGACCGCCAGCTGCCCAAAATTGATATTGGTGACCGCGTGATCCTATATGATACAGGCGCGCACGGACATGCCATGGGCTTCAATTACAACGGCAAGCTACGCAGCGCTGAACTTCTATTGCATGAGGATGGTTCTATAGAGCTTATCCGCCGTGCCGAAACCATTGATGATTATTTTGCTACACTTCGTTACGAAGGTTCTGTACTCTGAACCATAACCTGCACAAAGGGGCTGTGACAAAATGAGAAATCATTTTGTCCACAGCTCCTTTTGCTATGCATATTGAGAAAGCAAGCCAGCAATTACTGGAAAAAGGGTACACAACCCCTTTCCCCATAAAAACTGTTTTTCTACAGTTTATGCAGCTTTCTTCAAACGTAGTCTTTTATTGTGGTATTTATAAAGATTGTGCC
>DCFU01000037.1 GCA_002319795.1 Megamonas sp. UBA1796 | reverse complement strand
CCGCAAACGCAAATCCTGTCGATACCACAGATTATTGCCAGATGTCTTACCGGCTGCAAAATTCCTATATGCCGGGTGCAAGCGGGACAGCGGGAACCTTCGGCAGGCCGTCGCTTGTTTGGACGGCATTGTATATTGTTCCGGCGGCCGCAGCTGCAACCATCTTGGGAGCCTCGACAACACTGAACTATTATGTGTATGCTGATGCAAGCAAAATCATATTGATGGTGCAGTATCCATCGGCAACGGGCTACCTGCCGATGCTAATCTATCTGGGTGAGCCCGATACACTCTATACGCCGGAATCCGATGGCAGGGGAATTCTGGCTGCTATGTCGGCGAATAACCCAACAGGAAATAATACGGTGCAGGTATGCGACAATCCAGACCAGATGGCAAGTGCAGCAGCACCCTATGTGCTTACTGTTTATGCCTTGCTGGCACCTGGGGACCCGAATGCGGACAGCAAGAGCTTCCTCTCGTCGGTCTATTATGGCAGTGCTGCGGAAGGGTATCGGGGAAAGCTCGACGGCGTGAAACTGGTGTATTTTTCCGGCAGCAACTTTGTAACAGGTGACACTATAACCGTTGGCAGGGAAGTATACACGGTGTTCATCGTTGGGTCTGTGAGTAATTCTTCGTTCTCCAGCCGCGGTATTGCCATAAGGACAGCTTAAGAAGGTGTTGCTATGAGTGACAGGATATATAGCTTTGGCAGGTTTATGATGGGCAGCGGGACCCCTTCCTATTTTGAGTATGAGGGTGTGCAGCACGGGTTTTCTGTCCGGGGATGGAGGGACCTCAGCAGCCGATACAATACCTATAGTTCCTATGGGGATGCCTGGCTGGCGTTAGACAACAACCCTGGTTCCGCTTTTTATTTACACGAGAGGGCATGGTGTGATTATGCCTGGGAACTAAAATTCAATGATTCCCTCAAAATGACCAGCCTGCAGTACGCATTCAGTACATCTTTTCATGCTCGTGTGCCTGTTACGTATATACAGTATTACGACGGAATAAACTGGATAACACTGTCGGCGGTTGAAGGCAGTTGGTCACACAGCGGAACCTTCATCCCTGAACAATGCCCTTTGGAAATAAAAGGGATACGGCTGTATCTCAATACCCGGCACGGCGATTTTGCTACTATGGGTGATTTCCAGGTCTATGACATCGTCATAAATTTTATGATGAAAGCAGAAAATATTCAGGTACCCGGTGTCTTTTTGGATGAGCCTGTGGGCAGTCAGACGGCTCTGCAGACTTATGCGGGACAGCCCATCCGAGAAGCTGTAGATGGGGCAAAAATACCTGCAGCATTTACCGCTGCAGGGTTGCAGGAATTTGTCAGTGGAGTAAAGATACCCGTAAGACAGGATGCTCTGACGTTACAGGAATTTATGGATGGCAATAAGGCTGTGCATAATCGCCATGGGACGGTTCCAAATGATTTTGATTTGGGAGCGTTATCTTTGTTGCGCCATGGTGGGATGACTCAAAGAGAAATGGATCTGGGTATCCGAAAATCTGTTTATGCCGGGCAGCTCATAGAGTCTGCATTATGCGGGATAAGGGAATCCATGCATGTTGGGCAGTTCATAGAGCCTGTGCTATGCGGAATCCGAAAGTCGAATAAATACGGGATATTATTGGACGATTCCGTTATTCCAGAGCATATCCTCGATTTCAAGGGATATGCTTTTATTTTGTAGGTGATGAATATGAGAATACGGGCACCGTGCGTGCGGCCATGGAATTCAAGTAGAATAATAGGGAGGAATGAAATTGAATGAGGTAATCAGTTTTTTTCGAGAGATCGCCCCCGTAAAGGTGCAGGTAGAGTGGGGCATGGTCGTATCGTTTATCGGTACGGCCTTTTCTTATGCCCTGGGATGGGACGGGGTACTTGAGGCGTTGGTATTTGCTATGGTCCTGGATTATATATCCGGGATATTGGCGGCGTATATCAATCCAAATATGGCACTGAACAGCCAGCGGGGATTCAGGGGGATATGCAAAAAAATCATGATTCTGCTCTTGGTATCACTGGCGCATTTTATTGACCAGGCATTGGGACAGGCCATCGTACACAGCGTAGTCATATGGTTTTTTCTAGGCAATGAGGGGCTATCTATTATTGAGAATGCTGCGAAAGCCGGGATTCCGATTCCTGGGAAATTACGCGATACATTGGAACAGTTATCCAGCGAGAAAATGAAAGGAGGTGAGAACTGTGGGAAGTAAATATTTTGATGATGATGAGTTGTCCTGCCATTGCTGTGGCGGGCTTCCGGCGAGTGGAATGGATCCAAATCTGCTTGCTATGCTGGACGATATTCGTAAGGCGGTCGGCGGTCCAGTGCAGCTTTCCTGTGCGTACCGGTGCCCAGCACATAATGCCGAGGTTGGTGGTGTGTTGCATAGCCAGCATGTTTTAGGTAAGGCGGCTGATATCCTGGTACCGGATGGGATGACGGTCGACGCGTTGGCTCAGATTGCCATCGCCTGTGGTGCTGATGGGGTTGGCCGATACTACGATAGTGGTTTTGTCCATGCCGATGTCCGGGACGGTCGTAATGGGTCAGATATCGAATGGAATGATCAGGAATGAGAGGTGTAGAAAATGACAGCAGTAAGAGTAGGCTTTGTCGGTGGGGATGGTTGGCTGGACAAGGCCATTGAGGCTATATCTGGCAGCCAGTATGCAGATATATCCCACGCGTTTATTTTTTTGTTTGACTCAATCGTCGAGGCTGAGGGTGTAAAGCAATACAGTGACCCGTATCCCGGTGTCTGGCTGCATCCCGTAGATAAGTATGACGGTGATGACCATACAAAAATTGTTGAGATCGATGTACCGGATTTAGCTGCAGCACAATCTAAGGCGCGGGAGCTTATCGGCACATTATACGGCTATACGGACTGCATCGTTACGGCCACGAAGTTTTTGACGGGCCATAATATCTTTAGTGGTGGTGAAAACACTATGCATTGCAGCGAGACGGTAACACGTATCCTGCGTGCAGGTGGTTTGTGTATTTGCCCAGGGCTGCAGGCAGATGAGGTCAGTCCGGTACTGCTCTATGAGGATTTGATGAAGTACCGCGGCGGTGTGATTGTATGATTCGGCGCCTGATAGGCGGGATAATATTCAAGGTTGGATGGGCTGCGGGCAAATGCCTGGCGGTTTTTTTAATACATAAAATTTTAAAGGAGATTGATGTTATGTTAAAAGTCGATAATGGGAATGGGCAGCAGGTAAGTTTTTGGGGAGCTTTGGGACAGATTGCGCTGGCAGGTTTTGCTAGTTGGGGAATGTCTAAGATGGCGGATCCTGATAAGACTGGATGGGTGCCATACCGCAACCAGATGCTTGGTAATATGGCGGGTACCGCTATGACGTTTGCTATGCAGCAGATGCAAGCAGTTCAGCAGACGGCAGCGCAGCCAGAGCAGCAGACAGTGCCGCCTGAGCAGACAACAGCAGAGTAGTAAAAAATTAGCCCCGGTGAGGATTTTATTGTCCTTGCCGGGGTTTACTAGGGCATATAGCATATGCTACAATTATATTTAAGATACATTAGTAATGAAAAATGTAAGCAAAGTCGTATTGATAGATGCCACATTTTAATACTACAATGAAATACTAGTTGACTGTAAGGCAATATCTGTTACAATATAATTGGGTTTTTTTGCCTTGATGAATGTGGAGTGATTATATGCGAATAGTTGATTTGTTTTCAGGAGCCGGAGGTTTGACCTTTGGCTTTTATTATAATTTAATAAATGGTGGATTTGTAAAAAATGAAAACTGTGAAATTGTTTTTGCGAATGAATATAATCATGTAGCTGCAGAAGCATTTCAAATAAATTTTCCTGATATCCGTATGCTTAATAAAGACATTAGGAAACTTAATAGAAATGAAATTCGAAATTTAATTGGTGAGGAGCCAATAGATCTTATTATTGGTGGGCCACCGTGCCAGTCTTATACGACAATAGGTAAGCGTATATATGACGATAAAGCAAAACTCTATAATGAATATTATAGGATGCTTTCGATTATAAGGCCACGGATGTTTTTATTTGAAAATGTTAAAGGAATGCTTTCTATGAAAGATGAACATGGCGAGCTTGTTGTGGAAGATATTGAAAGAAAATTTGAATTTATAAACAATAATTTGGGCTATCGTACCCATTTTGGGAATCTTGATGCGGTTGATTATGGAGTTCCTCAACGTAGAGAACGTATATTTATTGTTGGAGTTAGAAACGATTTGGATATAAAATGGGATTTTAATAAAATTCATCGGGAGAACTATCGATTGTCCGTCCAGGATGCGATTTCAGATTTACCTAAATTGACATCTGGGCAGGAAAAGTATAAATATGATGGTCGACAACACGCAAAAAATGATTATCAGCGCTTGATGCGTGGAAATAATTTACAATTAACTTGTCACTTTTCATCTGTATACGGAGATAAAATTCAAACGGTGATAAATCATGTCCCGCAGGGAGAAGGCAAAACTTATATAAATAATCTTGTTGATACAGGAGAGCTAGATGAAAACTATCGTTTGACTTCAGGCTATCAGAATACTTATGGACGTTTAGTAGCAAGACAACCTTGTACAACAATTACCCATAACATGTCTACTCCGTCCGGTCTGCGTTGTATACATTATGAACAAAATAGAGCACTGACACCGAGAGAAGGGGCCAGAATTCAGTCTTTTCCGGATTGGTTTCAATTTGTAGGTAATCATACAGAGATTAAGCAACAAATTGGAAATGCTGTACCTCCACTTTTGGCGATAAAATTTGCAAATTATTTAGAGGAAATATTGGATCGGTGATAAATTATGCAAAATACAGATGATAAAATATACTTTAATTTCACTTATTTCGCAATCAAGTTATTAGGAAAAGGACTATATTCAAATGCATGGACAGCAATTGCAGAATTAGTTGCAAATGGGTTCGATGCCGGCGCGAAGACGGTGAAAATTTATGTTGATATGACTGATAAGGAACATTCAATAGTCGAAATTTTTGACGATGGAACGGGCATGGGGTATTCTGATTTAGCGGAGAAGTATACATTCTTGGGTCGTGATAAACGTGCTGATGAGGCTATTAGCGAAAATTTAAAACAACAACTTATGGGACGTAAGGGAATTGGCAAATTAGCGGCATTATATTTATCAAATAAATATTATATTATATCGAAAACAAAAAATGATCCAGAGACTATATGGTGTCTAGATTCTGCTGGTGCTACAGATTCAGATATGCCATGTTTGCAACACTTGCCATCTTTGAAGATTGAGACGAAAAATCAATGGGATACATACTTAACAGGAACAATGATTCATTTAACAAATGTTGATTTGAAAAATTTTGGGCAAATGTCTATCGCCGGTTTTAAGGCTAGATTATCGGATTTTTATTTGTTAGAGGCGTTAACAGGACATTTGGAAGTTTGTATTCGTAAGCAAGCTAGCGATCCTATTCATTTTGAATGCGTAGAAAAATCAGTTGCATTTAAAAATATGTATGCTATGTTTGACAATACAGAAATTAATTTTAAAACACATTTAGCAAAGTATGTAACGATTCATTCTAACATCGAAGAAGTTCGTGACAAAAAACGGGATGTTCAAATTTTAGATTGTAAAGATTTTCAGACGAGTGGGGAAAAAAATTTTTATTTAGATAATGGGGAGTTATCTAAATATGATATACCTTATAAAATGACTGGGTGGATTGGTATACATGCGTCTATAAGACGTGAGGATGCAATATTGAATGATGAAAATTATCTACGTAATAAAGTTTATCGTCCAAATCAGTTAAGATTGTATGTGCGAAAAAAATTGGCTATTGAAAATTTTTTGGATTATGTAAAAAATACACAAGCTTTTTCTAACTATATAGAGGGAGAAATTAGTTTTGACGTATTAGATGATAATCGACTTAGTGATATTGCTACATCGAATAGGCAAGGATTTCCGGAAGATAATGATCGGATTGAATTGCTTATAAACATAGTAAAACCAATAATCGGGAAATTGATAAGACTACGTAGTTCTGTTGGTCTGCAAGTAAAGCAAGAAGAGAAGGAATATTCAGAGCGACAACTATTGATAGTACAAATAGCAGAACAAGAAGAGCGTGAGCAGTACCAAAAGGCAGAAATGTTAAGAAAAAAAGCTGAAACTGAAAAAAAGCAAGAAATATTTCTTCGCAAACAAGCGGAAATAAGACGATTTGCAGAAATAGAACGGCGTAGAATGGCGGAAGAATCTGAAAGAAAAGCAGCTGAAGCAAAAAAAATAGCTGAAGAAAAAGCAAAACAATTAAAAAGTCATTTAGGTAGTGAAAAGAAACGAAACGAATTTTTATTTGAGTCTATGGATGAAAATCAAATTGACTTTGCTAAAAAATTACATATGTTGAAGATAAATGTTATTACAATGCAAACAATTTTAAAGAATGCAATTATGAAATTGCAGCGTGGAAAATATTCTGAAAAAAAAGCATGGGAAACATTAGAAAAAATATCTTATTCAATAGCGAGAATAAAAGCTGTGCTATCATATAGTGCTATTGCAAAATTTGATACTAAAGATGAATTAATGCAGGGTGATATGTTTCAATTTATATATGAGTATTGCAATACTGTTTTGATAAATGAAAGTGTTAAAATAAAAGCAGTAATTGTAGATAGAGCTAAATATAATACGAAGTTTGCACCTCAGGATATTGCAATACTTCTTGAAAATGTGCTGAGCAATTCTCAAAAACATGCTGCAAAAAACCTTATAATTCAAATGGAAGATAGAGGTGATAAGATATTGATTTCGTTGAAAGACGATGGTTCAGGAATCGAACAGAAACTTGATAACGTTGATGAACTATTTGAATTTGGCAAAGGGTATACTAAACCGGGAACAGGGATTGGATTATATCATGTTAGAGAAATTGTTGAGCAAAAATTACATGGAAAAATAAATATTGTGGAAGATTTGGAACCTGGATTTGAATTATTGATAAGGATATGATGACTATGCGGTATGATATACATGTTTTATGGATTGACGATACGGATAATTATTATAACGAAATGAGAGAACTTTTAGAAACGGAATTAGATGATGATAGTATAGAGGTTAAATTTGATTATATTCAAGATGTAAATATATTTGAGGAAAAAATAAAACAGGAACAAGATGGATTTAAAGTTTATGATATTATTTTTGTAGATTTTTCATTATCATCCACTCCGGAATATCCTGGAAGTAAAATTTTTGGTAATGATGTAATACGGATATTAAGAGAAAATCAAATTGATACTGATATTCTGTTTTATTCAACACAGCGGGCAGATGAGGTTAGGGAAGAGGTGCAAAAAAATATGGCCTCATATGAAGGCGTATATGTTGCTAGCCGTGATGATTTTGACAGGAAAGCTTATAAATTATTGAAAAAAAATTCGAGACGTCTATTATCTTTGTTAAATATACGTGGAATGTTGATGGACCAAACTTCCGAAAATGATTATACTATGAAATCATATATATTGAAGAAATTTGCTAGTTTAAAAATAGAGCAGCAAAATGATATTTTGGCATATGTTTCGAGTGAAATAAGTAATTTTATTACTCAGACACAGCAAATTGCAAATGATATAATTGGTGGTATTGCAAAATATGAAGAAGATAAAACGAGGGTAAATATCAATAAATTAATGAAGGAAAGCTCTATTGTATTTACAACAGCGATGAAATATGAAGTATTTAAAAAAATGTTGGAGTTTGATAATAAATCATTTAATGATTGTACTATAGATAGTTATTTGAATGATATTGTTAAAATGAGAAATAAATTAGCACATAAAAAATTGGACATATGCAAAAAGCAAAAATATATTATGTTTTATGATGATATTAAGCAATATGAAAAATATCAATGTCCAAGTGACTGTTTAGAACATACTAATCAAAATAAAATTTCATTAGATAAATGGATTGAAACTAGAAAAAAAATCATATCATTTGGGAAAAATATTGATGATTTAGAAGCAGCTTTAATGCACGAAACTGATCATATGAAATAATGAAGGTTATGAATTTAAGAGTGATCAGTTTTTACAGTAAGCGGATGTTTAACTTTAATGGTCATAAGAACCTAGCTTTTAGAGAATAGTAAAAATTGTCATGTGGTTTTGCCTATAGAATGCAGATGTTATAGGCTATAATATTTTTATGAGTTACGGTAGCGAGATTGTTTATTGTTATGATTATAAAGTTAGTATAAATCATATAAGAGGATAAAAAGACCGCTCTGCATGACGGAGCGGTCTAAAATTTGCCTACAAATTATCTACAAAATCACGATTGACCTTCAAAATATAGCTGATTACAAATTTTAGTAAAAATTAATGTGAAGCCTTGTGGTATATGGCTTTGAAAGTAGTTTTAAAATGTTGTCAAACATAGTTTTTTGCAACAAAATCTAATAAATATATAGCAATACACAAGACTTTTATCTTATTAATTATCCATATATTCCCACGAAAAGGCGTGAGGCTTTAAATACCCAAGCTCTTTGGACTTTTCTACTATGCGGAAACAAAAAAGGATTTGGCTCTTTCACGACGAAAAAGATAGAAGATTATTGAATGAGGTCTTTGATCGGGTTCAACGGGAAAGAGGTGCTGCGTATATGAAAAATAATTATCAGGGATGGGGTATTGTATTTTTATGCGTTTTGGCGGCCTTTTTACCAGTGCGGCTGTCATCGGCGGAAATGTCCAGGACGATATTACGTGTCGGCTATGTGGATATACCGGCGTATTTATCGATGGACGAGAATGGCTCCTATCGGGGATATGCATACGAGTATATGGAAAACCTGGCTGATTATGGTGGCTGGCGCATGGAATATGTGCCGGGTACGAGGGCGGAATGTTTACAGCGTCTGCTTGCTGGAGAAGTGGATGTCATTCCGGGAAGCTTTCCGAGCATACGTCAGCAGCAGTTGTTTGATTTTACACGAACCCCCTTCAGCTATGCGGATCTGCTGCTGAATTTGCGCGGCGGACAGGAGAGCCTTGTGCAGGGGAAGAGACTCCGTATAGGCTATTTTGCGAATAATTTTGGGGATATTGCGGATCCTTTGCAGCGTATGGCCAGGGCAGAGCAGATTACCTATGAAGGTGTGCCCTATAGTACCTATGCGGGGCTCATGGAGGATTATGAAAACCAGAGACTGGATGGCTATGTCATGGATTCCATCTTTAATCAGAATGCGGTTACATCAGTGGGAAATCTGGCCAGAAGTGCAATGTATCTGACAGTCAAAAAGGGAAATGACAGACTTTTGCATCAGCTTGATACAGCGGCCGAGAGCATGGAGCTGGTAAATCCAAGATTAAAATCACAACTGTTTGATAAATATTTTACGCGGGGAATTCCGTTGCTGCTCACGAGTGAGGAAAGGGCGTATCTGCAACAGAAGAAAAAAATCACAGCGTTTTCTTCATCAGACGAAAAACCGTATACGTACTTCGAAAATGGCATACATAAGGGAATCATTGAAGAAATTATACGGCGGATGTCTGCCGATCTTGGTATTGAGATTGAGATACGTGAAATTTCGGATAATGCAGAGATGCTGCAGGCGCTTGAAAATGGCGAAGTGGATATCATTACGGATTTTTACAGTGATTATAATTGGGCCCATGCGCATAATGTTGACCTGACATTTCCATATCTGGACCTGAATTATGTTGCGGTCATGCGCCGTACGGATAATCTGCCAGAGCAGCCGCGTGTTGCTTGTGTGGCATCGCAGTATTATACAAAGGAATTTGTTGAAAGGAGGTATCCGGCGGAGCAACTTGTCTATTATGATACGATGCAGCAGTGTATGGAAGCCGTGAGCCAGGGGAAGGCAGACATGACCTTTACGAAGGCGGTTACCGCGCAGCAGGATATTTGGAGCGGCAGCTTTTATAATCTCATGACAAATGGTAATGTAGTATTTTCACATAAAGTATCCATTGGGGTGAATGACCAACTGGATCCCATGCTGCTGCATATACTCAACAAGGAAATCTGCCATCTGGATCCTGCAATTCTGCAGGGGCTCACGAATGAAGTTGTGTTCAATATGAAGGAAGAGCAGAATGTTATTTCTTTGATATACCGGTATCCTTTGCGGTTTGTGACGGGCATTCTGCTCCTTGCCCTGCTGGCAGTAGGCACGCTGCTCTATATATTATATATTCGTCGGCAGCATATGCAGTATATCAGTAAGCTGGCCTATACGAATCCAGGATCCGGAATTTATAATATGTATTGGTTTGAGAAGAGGATACCGGAGATTTTGCCAGGTCTCCTAAAGGAACGTCGCGACGGCAGGCTGTTTATTATAGTATTTGGCATAAGCCGTCTGGATATTCTAAAGGAAACCTATGGACATAGGGTCCTTTTGGAGGCGCTTTATCGGAAGGTCAGGGACAGGGAGAGAGAGAACCCCTGGATTCAAGCTGCAGCGGCTTTTTCCGGTATAGGCAAGGTGTTCTGCCTTGCTTGCCTGCCGGAGAACAGGCAGGCAGATGAGCTTTTGCAGGAATTCGTTGCGAAAAATGAAACTCTTTGTATAGGTAATATGGAAATTCATATTCAGTTTAAAGCAGGCGCCTGCAGATTGCCGACGACAGCGGAATTTTCGCTGCAACATATCATCGGAGCGGCGGAAACTGCCTATAATGAGCTTCAGGGTACGATAGAGAAGGTAGGATTCTTTGATGAGAAGCTCCAGCAGGAGCGGAAAATGCAGAAGCAAATCGAAGATCATATGGTAAAGGCACTCAAAAATGAAGAATTCCAAGTTTGGTACCAGCCTAAATATGATCTGCGTACAAAGGAGATAAGCGGTGCGGAAGCCTTGGTACGCTGGCAGAGCCCCGTGCTGGGATTCCTTATGCCAGGGCGGTTCATTACTATTTTTGAGAGAAATGGTTTCATTATGGATTTCGATTATTATATGCTGGAGCATGTTTGCCAGGCTCAAAGTCATCGTATGGCTATGGGGAAGGCTATGCTGCCCGTTTCAGTGAACCAGTCGGGGCTGCATATGAATGAGGAAGGGTATATAGAAAAAATGCAGGCCATTGCCGCTAAATATGCACTGCCGGCAGGTGCTGTTGAACTTGAGCTCACAGAAACAGCGTTTGTCGATCTCAAAGGGAAGGAACAGAGCGAGAAGGCTCTATATATTGTGAGCAGTCTGCAAAAGATGGGCTTTGCTGTATCCATGGATGACTTTGGTTCGGGTTACTCATCCTTGGTTATGCTGAAGATGCTTCCCATTGATGTAATGAAGATTGATCGTTCTCTGCTGACGGCATCAGAGGATTCGCCCAGAGCGCAATGCATTTTGCATAATATTATCCAGATGGGAAAGAATCTGCGCATGATGGTTATCTGTGAAGGTATTGAAACGGTAGAGCAGGAAAAACTTTTGCTTATGAACGGATGCTGCTATGGACAGGGATTTCTTTATGCACGTCCCATGCCTGGCGAAAATTTTCGAAAATTGCTGGATGAAGGGGAGTGCCTGTAGATGTATATTTTAAAGGGAAAAATGGCGCTCCTGCCTGCTGGGAAGGTATTCTTTTTTAGCATAGGTAGCATACAAAAAAAGCCTATCTTTTATCTTGCGATATATGGTAAAATAATAGAAAAGATTGAGAAAATTTTCTCAAAGTCCTGGGAGGGATAGCGAATGCAGAGATTTACTTTACCGAGAGATTTATACCATGGCAAGGGGGCCCTGGAGGCGTTGAAGGGTTTCACAGGAAAACGTGCTGTCATTTGTGTCGGCGGCGGCAGTATGAAACGTTTCGGATTTCTTGACAGAGCGGAACGATATTTGCATGAAGCAGGCATGGAAACGTGCCTTATTGAGGGAATAGAGCCGGATCCGTCGGTGGATACTGTGATGAAAGGGGCAAAGCGCATGGCGGAGTTCCAGCCGGACTGGATCGTGGCTATGGGCGGTGGTTCACCGATCGATGCGGCCAAGGCCATGTGGATCAAATATGAGTATCCGGAAACCTCTTTTGTGGATATGTGCAAGGTATTTGGTTTGCCGAAACTGCGCACGAAGGCGAAGTTCTGTGCGATTTCTTCAACCTCAGGCACAGCTACGGAAGTTACAGCTTTTTCCATCATTACGGACTATACGAACGGGATTAAATATCCCATTGCTGATTTTGAGATTACGCCGGATGTGGCTATCGTAGATCCGGAACTGGCGCATACGATGCCAATCAAGCTCGTGGCACATACAGGAATGGATGCTATGACGCATGCTGTTGAGGCATATGTTTCTACGGCGAATTGCAGTTATACGGACGCATTGGCCATCCATGCAATCGAGATGATTCAGGCGGATTTGGTAAAATCCTATAGCGGAGATATGGATGCCCGGGATTCGATGCATAATGCGCAGTGCCTCGCCGGCATGGCCTTCTCGAATGCCCTGCTGGGCATCGTGCATTCCATGGCGCATAAGACGGGGGCCGCCTTCATTGACCATGGCGGACATATCATCCATGGAGCAGCTAATGCCATGTATCTGCCGAAAGTCATCCGGTTCAATGCAAAGAACGAAACAGCGAAGAAACGGTACGGCGTCATCGCAGACTATATGCATCTGGGCGGAAAAACAGACGATGAGAAGGTGGACTTGCTCATCGCGTATCTGCGCAAGATGAATGATGCGCTCAATATTCCGCAATGTATTGCGCATTACGATGCGCACGGTTTACCAGCAGAGAAGGGATTCGTACCAGAGGCCGTCTTCCTCGAAAGAATAGAGGATATCGCCAAGAATGCGCTTCTCGATGCCTGCACGGGTTCTAATCCGCGCCAGCCATCACAAGAGGAAATGGTCAAGCTGCTCAAATGCTGCTACTACGATACGGAAGTTGATTTCTGAGGATATAGGAAGACGAATGACGCAAGGGATTCAGTTCTCTTGCGTCATTTTTATCATAATCGGCATATGTTTCCCCTGTTTTTCTATTTTCCAGGCGAAAAATTGCTTCTTTACAAGAACGTGCGTTCTGATTTATAATGGAAAAAGAAGCAAAAAGGGTGATGGAGAATGGATGTATTTGAGAAACTGCGTATTCTCAGCGACGCGGCAAAATATGATGCGGCCTGTACCTCGAGCGGGGTGGATAAAAAGGCCTCGCGTGGTGGTATGGGAAGTGCGGCGGCCTGCGGCATTTGTCACAGCTTTGCAGGCGATGGACGCTGCATCTCGCTTTTAAAGGTGCTCATGACAAATGTTTGTGTATATGACTGCGCCTATTGCGTGAATCGTGTTTCTCATGATACACTTCGGACGGCATTTACGCCGCGCGAACTTGCGGATCTCACGATGCAGTTTTATCGTCGCAATTATATCGAGGGACTTTTTTTGAGTTCCGGCGTCATGGGTTCGGCAGATGCGACCTGTGAACGCATGATCGAGACGTTGCGTATCCTTCGTGAGGAATATCGTTTTGCCGGCTATATCCATGCAAAGGCAATTCCAGGTGCAAATCAGGCGCTTGTCGCGCGTTTGGGGCTTTTGGCGGATCGCCTCAGTGTAAATATAGAGATGCCTTCTGGCGCCAGCCTGGCAAAGCTTGCGCCGGATAAGACAAAGAAGGCTATTCTCGCGCCTATGGGGTATATGCAGCAGCGCATTGCCGAAAGCAGCCATGATCTCGTGCGTTATCGTCACGCGCCGCGTTTTGCGCCTGCAGGCCAGAGTACACAGATGATCATAGGGGCTTCTCCTGAAACAGATTATCATATATTGAAGCTCACGGCAGGGCTTTATGCGCGCTATGACTTGAAGCGGGTATTTTTTTCTGCTTATGTGCCTGTCACGGAAAGTCCGCTGCTGCCGTCTCTGGAAACGCCGCCGCCTTTATGGCGGGAGCACCGGCTCTATCAGGCGGACTGGCTGCTGCGCTTTTACGGATTTACGGTAGATGAGATACTGGATGAGCAGCATCCGGGTTTCCATCCGTACATGGATCCAAAATGCCATTGGGCACTGCAACACAAGGATTTTTTTCCGCTGGAGGTTAATCGTGCTTCTTTTGAAGAGTTGCTGCGTGTGCCGGGTATAGGCGTAAAGAGTGCCTGGCGCATCATAAAGGCACGCCGGGCCTGTGCACTAACCTGGGATTCTCTGGGGAAAATCGGTGTCGTTGTGAAACGTGCCCAGTATTTCCTGCTATGCAGGGGCAGACAGCGCTCCGGTATTGTCTGGGAGCGCAGCGCTGTGCTGGCTGCACTCATGTCGGCCAGGGAACGGGCGTTGTATGAAGCCCAGGAAGGGGAGGTGCGGCAGATGTCCCTTTTTGCCGGAGCAACGGTGCCATTGCTTACCAGCAAGGAAAGGAGAGAGCTTCAATGCATACAGCTGCCAATTTGACGTATCGCTATGATGGTACCTTTGCAGGCCTTCTTTGCTGCGTATTCGAGAGCTATGCGGCGCATGAGATGCCGGAGGCTATCTGGGGACCGGATATGCCGGAACAAAGCTTGTTTGAGGAAAAGGAAATCCTTACGGACAACAGGCATGCGGAACGTGTGGAGCGCTCGATTCCTGCCAAAATTGGCAATGAGGCTGAGGAATTGGTGCGGCTGGCATTTTTTACTACTTTGCCGGATAAGGAGCTGACGGTCTTGCGTTTTCTGCGCCAGGGCTATCATTATGGGGCGAGTGTACTGGATTTTGCTGGTGAGGACAGCGTGCATCGCCTGCGGGAGGCGGTGAAGCATCTTTTGTCAGAGGCGCATCTCCTCAAGGGGTTCATCCGTTTTTCTGTACAGCATAATGTGCTTGTGACGACCATTGGCCCGAAGAACTATGTATTGCCCTTTCTGGCCCGCCATTTCAGCGAGCGTTATCCGGAGGAACATATCCTTATCTATGATGAGACACATCGTATGGCGCTCATCTACCGTCCGTATGAGTACGGCATCATTCCTATGGATGCATTCCGGGCAGCGCCGCCGGATGATGAGGAACGTAAATTCCGCAGCCTTTGGCAGACTTTTTATGATGCCATTGAGATCAAGCCACGTCATAATGAAAAATGCCGCCGGAATTTTATGCCAAAGCGTTATTGGAGCTATATGACAGAGTTTTCACGTGCGTGCAGTAAGAATTCTGTCATGCATGTCTGACATGCTTTCATCAAATCTATACATTTTTAGCATACCGTTGCGCATGAGGAATGGCGCTCGTACAATGGCGCTTTTGTGCCCAGATGATGAAGAAATCATAATTTTGCGTGATTTTTTATTATGCATCATGTATAATAGTATAAAATGGAGGAAGCTTTGGTGCTGGCTGGTATGCTTGTTTGGCAGATGGGGGCACCTGTCAGGGGAAGGTATCGCGTGGGAGAGGAGGCTTTCGTTAGACCAATTACAATTCAATAGTTCTGAACATTCCGTTTAAGCTTCCGCTATGTTTATGCAGAGGAGGATTTATATGTTGATTTTTGGGGGACTTGTTGTTTTGGTGACTTTTGCTGCTATCGTGAAAAAATATGAAGCCCGTATGGTGTTGTTTGGTGCCGGACTTATCATGTGTGTGGTTGGCGGCGTAGCAGATTCAGCAATTACAGCATTTTCCAAGACTATGGTACATAGCACGCTGGTACCCACCATCTGTACGGTCATGGGCTTTTCCTTTGTCATGCGTTATACGGGATGTGACAAGCATCTGGTGACTTCTATTTCGTCTGTGATAACGCGAAGCCGTGCAATCCTCATACCGCTGGCTGTACTGCTCACATGGTGGATCAACATCGCAATTCCGAGTGCAGCCGGCTGTGCGGCAGCCGTAGGCAGTATTCTGATTCCTACGCTCATTGTTGCGGGGGTGCATCCGGCGATGGCGGGGAGTGCGGTGCTGGCAGGTACCTGGGGCAGCGCTATCAGCCCGGGAACATCCCATAATCCGTTTGTAGCAGAGCTGGCGCATACGGATGTCATGACGGTTATTATGAATGAAGCCCCGGCAGCAATCATTACTTCTTTTGTTGTCATTGCCGCGCTTACAGCAGTCGCAATCATACGCAAGGAGGGCGCTTCGCAGGAGCGCAGCCAGACGGTTGCAGCCGCACAGGATATACAGTCGGCCGAAAAATTCCGGGTGAATCCAATCCGGGCAATGGTTCCGCTGGTGCCGCTGCTGCTACTGATTTTGGGAAGCAAACAGATTGCAGTGCTTCCCTTGGTCGATGTGCCGACTGCTATGATTATTGGTACCTTACTGGCACTTTTGGTCACATGGGCTGACCCGCAGGATGTATGCAGGAAATTCTTTGATGGCATGGGCAGCGCCTATGGCAGTGTTATAGGACTTATTATTGCGGCGGCGGTTTTTACGCAGGGGATGTCGGCCGTAGGACTTACGGATGCTTTGATCGATATCATGAAGGGTTCGGAATCCATTGCCAAGATAGCCGGTGCTTTCGGTCCTTTTATTATCGCTGTGCTATCGGGTTCTGGCGACGCGGCTGCGTTGGCATTTAATGGGGCAATCACTCCCTATGCTGAACATTTCGGGATGACAATCATGGATCTCGGTTCACTGGCACAGATGACAGGGGCTATCGGCCGATCTATGTCACCGGTGGCGGGAGCAGCTATTATATGTGCAGAGCTGGCTAAAGTTACTCCGATGGAACTGACGAAGCGTAATGCGCTTCCTATGTTGCTGGGCGTCGTTTCTTTTATGTTGCTTTTTTGAGTGGTGCAATGCCGTTGCAGACACTTGCAGGAAATGGCTACACTGTAGTAAGCTTTATTTGTGGGAAGTTCCTGACGGGCAGGGCAGGTTTTTGCAGAGAGGAGATACAATAGATGATTCAGGAAAAACGTATTTTGGATGAGTTTTTGGAGCTTATCAGGATTCGCTGTACAACGAAACAGGAGCGTGAAATAGCAGATTTACTAATCAAACGCTTGACGGAGCTAGGATGTACAGTACAGGAGGACAATGCCGCAGAGAAGCTGGGGGGTACTGCAGGTAATCTTGTTGCTGTGCTCAAGGGGACAAAAAAAGCACCAGTGCTTATGCTTACGGCGCATATGGACTGTGTTGAACCGTGTAGTGATATCAAACCGCAAATCGAGGATGGCGTCATCCGTTCGGACGGCACGACCATCCTGGGTGCAGATGATAAAGCCGGTGTTACGGCTATTTTGGAAACCCTGCGGGTATTGAAGGAAGATAATCTGCCGCACGGAGATATACAGATTGTCTTTACCGTAGCGGAGGAGGGTGGTGTCAACGGTTCAAAGAATATGGATGCTTCGCTGTTGCATGCGGATATTGGTTATACACTGGATACGCATGGTGCACCGGGAAAAATTTCTATCAAGGCACCGGGGCAGAACAAGATCTTTGTTAAGGTGACGGGTAAGCCGGCACATGCGGGTATTGCGCCGGAAAAGGGCAAGAATGCAATCATGGCTGCGGCCAGAATGCTGATGAAGGTCCCACAGGGCCGTATTGATTGGGAAACCACCTGCAATATAGGTACTATTCAGGGGGGACGTGCGACGAATATCGTAGCGGAAAATGTTGATATTGTCTGCGAGTCGCGCAGTCGCAACAAGGAGAAACTGGAAAGGCTTACGCGGCAAATCTGTGAGGGGTTTGAGATGGGAGCGAAGGAAACGGGGACGGAAGTAGAGGTCAGGGTGAAGAAGGCTTATGATCCATATGAAATCGCCGAAAATTCCCTCGTGGTGCGTACAGCGGCCAGGGCTGCCAAAAAGCTTGGGCTGCCAGTTGCTCTGGAAGAGTCTGGCGGCGGAAGCGATGCAAACTTTTTTAACACCTATGGGGTTTCCTGTGCTGTACTGGGTGTGGGAATGACAAACTGTCATACGACAGAGGAGTATATCCTTGAAAAGGACTTGTATGATGCAGCACGGCTCACTCTGCAAATCGTACAGGATGTTGCCGTAGAAAATTAAAAAATGCGGATGAAAACATGGTTTACCAATGTTTTCATCCGCATTTTTTATTCTACGATATGTTTACCGCCATAATAGCGGGGCTGCCAATAAGAATTGCTGAGCGTGTCAATGCGTACGCCGTGACTTGAGGAAACATGGATAAAATTTCCGCTGCCAAGGTAGATGCCGCAATGTGAGGCGCCGGATTCATAGGTGGTGAAGAAAACCAGATCTCCTGGTACCAGCTGGGTCGGGCTGACTGTCCGGCGTCCAAGCTTATATTGTTCATCTGCTGTACGTGGTATTTTTATGCCGTTCTGTGCAAAAACGTATTGCAGATATCCTGAACAGTCGAAAGCCTTTGGAGTTGTGCCGCCGAAGTGATAGGGAACACCAATATATTTTCTGGCTGTGGCGATGATGGAGTCTGCCTGGCTGCGTGCGAGGAATGGCGAGCTTTCGGGCACGGTGGCTTGCGGGAATGTCTGGGTATAAAGAGCAGACCTATTCATGTCCGGGATAGCAGCTTTTGTTTCGGACGCTGAGGGGGTGGCTTTTAAGGCTCGCCATGTATCACGGTCTGCAGTTCCTGTAATATGCATGTGCTGATCACGCTGGAATTCCAGTACAGCCCGTTTGGTTTCTTTGCCGAATATACCGTCAATGCTCGTGATATGGTAGCCGGTCCGCCGGAGCTGTTGCTGCAGCTCTAAGACCTCATGACCGTGCGCGCCGCTTGCTAATATCGACATAGCAGCAGCGGCCTCTGTGAGCGGGAGCAGCATAAGGCTGAGAGATATGAAGATGATTCGCAGGTACATATCGTATTTTCGCATATTCAAAGCTCCTTTTAACCATGCCGGACATGTTCAAGCCCTTGGCTCATAAGGCCGACGACATGGTCATCATCGAGGGAATACCAGGCTTCCTTGCCTTCTTTGCGGAATTTTACCAGGCGAGCTGTACGAAGAACACGCAACTGATGCGAAATAGCAGATTGTCCCATCTGTAAAGCGTCGGCAATATCGCATACACACATTTCATTTGCTGACAGGAGCGCCAACAGTTTAATGCGTGTCGGATCACCGAGCACTTTGAAGATTTCAGCCAGACGAAGGCTGGTAGAATCGTCTATCTCATGCAACCGGGCTTCCTGTATGCGTGACGGATGTGTTTGATATATTTCACAAAGGTCGTCCTCTGTTGTTTTCATTAAAGTAAAGACCTCCGATAATCATAACGCTTATATTCTCACTACTATAAGTATAAGCTAAAAGAAATAATTTGAAAATAGTTTTTTTGGGTGGTTTAGTAAAAATGTAAAAGTATACAATTTTATTGTAAAAAAGAAGAGTTATCCACAAGTTTAGAACCTTTTTCGTAACTTTGTGGACAACTTTGTGGATAACTTATAAGGAAATAAGGGATTTTTGAGGAAAATAGCAATGCACAGATGGGGATAAAAGTTATCCCCATCTGTGCATAATAGAATATCGGGAATTTAATTGACGAATATCTGACCGAAATATACCAGACATCCCATGAGAATGATGAATGGCACGTAGACCTTAACAGCAAATTTCAAAAGATCGCTGTCACAACCAGACATGCCGATGGCAGCTGATGCAATCGCGATGCTTTGCGGAGAGATCATTTTACCCGCACAGGCTCCGGTTGCATTGGAAGCCGCAATCCAGGCTGCATTCGCATGAATTGCTATGGCAGATTCAGTCTGCAGTTTGCCGAACAGCACGCAGCTTGAGGTTGCCGAGCCTGTAATGAAGGTGCCGATGGAACCAATGAAAGCTGCGATGAAAGGATACATGGTTCCGGTGGTGTTTACGGCAGTCTGTGCGATTTCATGAGTCATGCCACTGTAGCCCATGACCTTTGCTGTAGCAATGACTGTGATGATCGTGAGAATGGTTTTACGAAGGTTTATGATTGTTTTGCCGAGTACAGAGAACATTTCACCAAAGGAGGCTTGCTGCACGTGTCCACCTATAAATGCTGCCAGCAGGATGAGAATGCCAGGCGTAGCGACCCAGGTGAAGGTATAGGGGGTAGCCTCTGCACCGCTGTAGATCAGGACGGAAGTTTTGATGAGATTCAGTGGATCATGGATGGCCGGAATGAGTTTTGAAGTCAGCAGTAAAAAGAAAAAGATTAGGATGAACGGCAGCCAGGCAATAATGCCCTGTTTGGCTGTAACTGGTGCATCCGTTTCCTGACTGCCGACGTCCATACGGTATTCCGGATCATTGACAGGCATAGCTTTGGCATAGGCAACGATAGCGCCCATGGCGCCAATAGATCCAGCGATAACAGCAAGTTCCGGACCAATCAAGAAAGAAACGGCGAACTCCGGAATAAGAAAAGCAACGCCGGCAATGAGTGAAATGAGGCCTACACCTTTTAAAGCTTTGAGTGATTTTCCTGTAACGATAACCATGATGAAAGGGCACAGGAGCGCAATCGGTGCCAGCTGGATACAGGTATATTTTGCCAGCAACTGGGTATCGATTGCTGTTACGTTGCCGAGTGTTACCAATGGGATACCGATGGAGCCGTAGGCTGTCGGTACAGAGTTTGCAATCAGGCACACCGAGGCGGCAATTATCGGGTTGATTCCAATTCCCGCGAGCATGCTGGCAGGAATCGCGACAGCTGTACCAAATCCTGCCATTCCTTCCAGAAATCCGCCAAAGCCCCAGCCTATGAGAAGAACGAGTATGCGGCGGTCTGTGCTTACATTGGTAAGCATTTTTTTAATCGTGTCCATTCCCTTAGTATAAAGGGACAGATTGTAAGTAAAGATAGCTGCAATGATGACAAGCAGAATAGGCCAGCATGCAAGGGCGAGACCCTCGAGTGTAGCCGTGAATGCATCATATGGAGCCATATGCTCCACAAAAAGCGCAGCCACAAGCGATATAACAAGTGCCAGCGGGCAGGCTTTGTGCCCTGGCATCTTGAGGAAACTCAGTGCGATTACCAACCAGAGAATAGGAGAAAATGCAATAATAAACAAAAGACGTCAGTCCTTCCGAATATATTTTATAATATATGATATATAAATCTCCTAAACGATATACGATTATCTGCACAAAATTAATATAAACGACGGAATAAAAAATGCTGGCAGATGCAGGTGTTTTATCCCGGGTAAGAAAAGGGAGTGCTTCACAACCGATGGGAGCACTCTCTTTTTTTGTGGGAAATATCTTTTTATGGGCTGCTGGACCTCTGTCAGGTCTTGACAATGACAGAGATGCCATCCGGAATGACAGTAAGCTTTGCCTTTGGCCCTTTTTCCCGCAAGGCCATATGGAATGCCTCTTCCAGACTTTCAGCATACTCCATTTTCATGTTCCTGATTTGTTCCCTGACCGATGGATCTGCCACAAAAATCACCCGGTGTGCCGCGAGAATTCTGGCGAGAATTTGCGATTCCCACTGATCTGGAATCGTTTCATCCTGTGGGACTTTCATGATTTGTTCCAAAAGTGCTGCGGCACTCTTACAGTTCGCGAGTGTTTCATAGAAACTCTCGCCGCCATTCCCATCTATACAGGAAGCGGATGTGATGATGACTGCTTCCTTCGCTGCCGCGCCTTCTGCGGCTGTGAGTCCTTTGACGGACTGATAAATGTTCTGGTCCATCGGATAACCTCCGTTCGAGGTTATTACGATATCGGCAAGGCGTTTTGGCTGGACGACAGCATACCTAGAGAGGTACTCGCAGCCTTTTTCATGTGCGGCGAATGGATCTCCGGCAAAAGCTGCTACAGCGTCCTTTTTTTCATTGATTAAAACATTGACGATGAATTTTAAATTTGCCAGATGTGCGGCAGCAACCATATCCTTGTGCAGAGGATTCCCTTCCAGGGTGCCTGTACGTGCACAAGGGCTTGCAATAAATTTGGCACAATGATTGCCAAGTACTGTGGTTCGGCTGCATACACCGGGCAGGATACTCTTCCTGCCACCGGAAAAACCTGCGAAAAAGTGCGGCTCGATAAAGCCCTCGGCTACAAGAAGTTCTGTGTCTACCGCTGCTTTATTAATGATAAGTCTCGCACCGGAGGGCAGTGTACCAACCTCTGTAAGCGAGGTCTCGTCAAGACAGTCGTGGATAACGATATGCTCGTTTGCTACGATTTCCTCGCCCATTTTTTGTATGAGCTCATCTTTGGTTGTATAACGATGACAGCCAGTTGCTATGAGCAAGGTAATCTTGATATCCGGACTGCCTTCACGCAGTTCCCGAAGCATATGCGGCAGGATATGCCTGCTTGGTACAGGCCGCGTATGATCGCTGCACAGAATCGTCGCCGTTTTTTTCCCTTTTGCAAGTGTGGACAGACGCGGAGCAGCTATTGGTGCAGCCATGGCCTTTAGTACAAGTGCATCCTGCGACATCCCTGCTGGGACGGGTACAGGATGGGAACGCAGGATTTCGCTGTCCATATCTGCCGGGATTTCGAAATCAATATATTTTCGGGCATAAGGAATGGAAACCTTCATGTGCTGCCACCTCTCTTATGATATGATTTTCCCCGGATTCAGCAGGTTTTTCGGGTCAAATACGCCCTTAATTCCCCGCATGAGTGAAATAGTTGTATCTCCCAGCATATGCTTCAGGAAGCCTTTTTTGGCATATCCGATACCGTGTTCACCCGAAATCTGTCCGCCGAGTTCTTCTGCTTTGCTATAAAACTTGTCAAAGGCAGAGGCAAGGGTTTTTTTCCATTCCTCGTCGCTGAGTTTGTCACGGCAGATGTAGACATGAAGGTTACCGTCTCCTGCATGTCCAAAACTTGGGATGCGTACACCGAGTTCTTTCTCCACATCGTGCGTGTATTCGATGAATTCCGCTACATGGCTTCTTGGTACAACGACGTCACATTCATCCATTTCGGAGGTAGAACCCTTGATAGCTTCCAAAAATGAGCCTCTGGCGCCCCAGACAGAACTTTTGCGTTCATCTGTATCGACCAGGAAGACATCCAGCGAGCCTTCTTTGAGGCAGAATTCAGCAGTTTCCTTGTATTCTCCCCGTACATATTCTTCGGAATTACCGTCGAATGTCAGCAGCAGATAGGCCGGGCTTTTGGTATCTGGGAATTTTTTGCCTAAATAATCTTCGGAGAAAAGCAGAGTTTCCCGAGCCATATATTCGATGGCTGTAGGCTGTGCCTGAGAGCCGACAATTTTTGGTACGCATTCAATGGCGGCTTCCATGGACGCAAATGGTATGAGCATACTCAGGGAATACTTCGGAAGCGGCAGGATTTTCAGTATAGCCTCGGTAATAATGCCCAAGGTTCCTTCGGATCCAATCATCAAATCTTTCAGGGCATAGCCAGAGCTGTTTTTGACTACCTTGCCGCCAATATGGATAATTTCACCGGTCGTGAGTACGACTGTAAGACCGCGTACGTAGTCACGGGTTACACCGTATTTGACTGCGCGCATGCCACCAGCGTTGGTACTGATATTACCGCCAATGGTAGCAGATTTTTCACCTGGATCCGGTGGATAGAAAAAGCCTTTGTCCTGTACGTAGCTTTGCAGCTCCATAAGCAGCATGCCTGGCTGAAGCGTAAGTGTGAGGTTTGCTTCGTCAAGTTCGATGACCTTGGTCATCAGGCTTGTATCAATCATGATGCCACCCTCAATGGCGACTGAGGCACCGACGAGTCCTGTACCTGAACCGCGTACAACCACGGGGATGTTTTTTTCATAAGCATATTTCATAATATGCGATACTTCCTCCGTAGACAGTACGAGCATGAGTACATCCGGATAATGGAAAATGCCACCGAGTTCATCGTGACTGTAATCTTCGTTGATTTCCTTTCCCGAGAGAAAACGGTCAGGCTCTACCAGTGATTTCAAATATTTAAGATCATCTGCATTTATTTTATGATAAGGCATGTGCTTTTGCCTCCTTACATAGGGTGATAAGTTGTGGAACAATTTCATAAAGATCGCCAACTACCGCATAATGTGCTACATCAAAAATCTGTGCATGCGGGTCGGAGTTTACAGCAATGATACAATCAGAACCCTTCATACCAGCAGTGAACTGAACTTTGCCGGCAATTCCGAGCGTTATGAGTAGTTTGGCGTGGACCGTGCGCCCGGAAAGTCCGATCTGATGCTTGGCATCGAACCAGTTGCTTTCTGCGAGCGGGCGAGAACAGGCGAGTTGTGCACCGAGAATATCGGCAAGCTCGCGGGCCATATCGAGATCTGCCTGGGTTTTAAAGCCACGGCCTGCGGCAACAATGACATCAGCCTCCGAAATATCCATGACTTTTTCCTTTTCCTTTACGGAAAGGATGCGTACGAGTGTTTTGAGCCTGTCATCCGCGATTGTCATCTTTTCCAGACTGCCTGCCGGGTTAGCCGCGGGAGCTGGTGCGGAGAAAATCTTATACCGGACGGTAGCAAACTGCGGGCGGCTGTTCGGTGTGATAATCTGTGCCATAATATTGCCGCCAAAGGCTGGACGTATTTGGACGATATCACTGTTTTCCTTCATTTCCAGCTTAGTACAATCAGCCGTAAGGCCGGTATGGAAACGAGCCGCTACACGTGGTGCAAGTGTCCTGCCGAGATTTGTAGCTCCTACCAGTATGGAGGAAGGTTTTACCTTTTGGATAAAATCCTCGAAGACATTTGCATACGGTTCCATGAGAAAATCCTGCAAAGCCGGATAATCATAGACATAAACCTTGTCGACACCGTATTTGAGAAGAGATTGTGCAGCCTGTGTTATGTTGTGGCCAATCATGAGAGCATAAACGGGTTCTTTAGTGACCGATGCAAGCTCACGGGCCTTACCAATCAGTTCGAGTGTTACGTTATGAATGCCTGAACTGCTATGGTCAACATAGACGGCGATGCCCTTCCAGGCGGATTTATCAATTTGTACGACGGGTGTTTGGTCCTCTTCCTTTGTAATCATGCCGTGTGGACCATTCTTTATACAGAGGCCGCACATTTTACAGCCCGCTGTCAGAAGAAGTTCGTCACATTCAGATTCAAGCCCGCCAAATGGGCAGATTTTCAGGACCTTATCAATATTTTCTTTGTTAACAAGTTCTTTGTGAATTACAAGATGTGCCATTCCATTATCCCTCCAGATCCATCATCCTATAAATTTTCCGGTTTTTAATATATCCGAAATTTGTGTGGCCAGCTCGCTGGAAGTTCCGGTAAGGGTCTTTCGATCCGCATTCTTCTCCGGAGGGAAGATTCTTTCTACGTTCGTTCTCGAACCCAGCAGTCCGTAATGCGTTTTGTCCTGATCTTCTATGTCTTTTAGTGTGAGACTGGTGAAGGCATTTTGCGGAACCTGCTTGCTGCGTTTGTATGATGGCAGCCGGGGGCTGTTGATATCGCCATCCACACAGACCAGACATGGAAGCGGTATCTCCGCAGTGACGATGCGATCGTCAAGATTCTGCGTGACCGTGATGAAGCCTTCTCTTTCAAGCTTAATGGAAATAGCATTGCCGATATTTGGGATGCCGAGTTCCTCAGAGAGTTCTGAGCCGACCTGAGCGGTATCGCCATCGGTAGTTTGTTTGCCACACAGAATGAGATCGTAGGAACTCATCTTATGAACAGCCTGCGAAAGTGCATAGGAAGTTGCCAGGCAATCTGCACCACCAAAGGCGCGGTCTGTCAGGAGAACACCTCCGTCAGCACCCATCCAGACGGTTTCAAGAAGAGCCTGTTTTGCCTGCGGTGGTCCCATCGTAATAGCGCGGACCGTTCCACCGTATTTTTCTCTGAGAGACATGGCCATCTCAATGCTGTAAAGATCGTACGGGTTCAGTTTTGTACTGAAGCCCTCACGTTTCAGGACGCCGGTTACGGGGTCAACCTCGACATCGGAACTTCCTGGAACCTGTTTGACACATACCAGTATATCCATATTTATCCCCCTTGTGATTGAATGTATGGTGCTTAGGACTTGGAACTTAGAACTTAGAACTGTTACCTTGGAAATTTGCTCCACATAAGAGCTTTTATAAAGTAAATTCATCAAATGAATTTATTGATTGATATTATAATATTAAATTTAGAAAATGTCAACTTTTCTAATAAAATCATTATATTAGCATAATAAAGCAATATAATAGAAGAAATATCGAATTTGGTACAAAAAAACAAAAAAATAAAAGAGAAATATAAATTGTGTATATTTATTCATAATATGTTTATATGATACATATGCGAGGAAAGAATGGAAACAATAAAAAACAATAAAATGTTTCATAAAACTCTTACTTATTGTGAGAAAAAACGTTATAATAACAGAAGAGTAGGGAAGGGGGGATATTATGGCAGAAAAACGAAGTGCGACATTGGTGGAAAAGGCATCGAAGGAAATCATCCGCTATATCATCGGCAATAAAATGATGCCGGGCGAGCAGTTGCCGACGGAAGTGGAGTTCCTGGAACGGCTGCATATCAGTCGCGGGACGCTTCGCGAAGCGTTTAAGGTTCTTGTCGCGCGTAATATTCTGGAAATCCGGCAAGGGGCAGGGACATTTATTTCTAATAAGAAAGGAGTGCCCGATGATCCGCTGGGGCTCAATTTTATTTATGATGACAGCCGGCTTGTACTGGATATGCTGGATGTGCGTATGATGTTCGAGCCGCGGGTAGCGGAGCTGGCAGCCGTGAATGCGACACCGGAGCAAAAAAAGGAAATTGCAGTGCGGGCAGCAAAACTGGAGGACTGTATTCGGCGTGGTGAACCCTATGCGCAGGCAGATTGCGCATTTCATCGCAGTATTGCTGAGGCAAGCGGTAACCACATTGTAGAAAATCTAACATATATCCTGAATTCATCTGTGTCCAAGAATATTGAGATTACATTTGATGTGCAGCGTGAAAGCAATACGGTATATTATCATCGCAAGATATTGAAAGCGATTGAGCAGGGCAGTATCGACAATGCCAGATATTTTATGATGATGCATCTGAACCTTTTGCGGGAATTCGTATTGGATAAGATTGAAAGGGAACAATGAACAAATAAAGACAAGGAGCAGATCCTTTATGGATACGGCTCCTTGTCTTTTTATATGAATCAATATATTTTTGTTATGCCGAAGCCGCCTTCTATAAGAGCAGCTGTAATTTGGCGGATATGTTCCGGCCCATGTGTTTCAACGGTCACCTCAAGCTGCACTTTTTTGAAACTGTCGGTAACCTTGGCCTGATTGTGGTCGAGCTTGATTACGTTTGCATTCTGTTCAGCGAGAATCTGGGATACCCTGAGGAGCTGGCCGGGCTTATCCGGGAGCTGCACAGCGAAACAGAATACACGTCCGCGTGCGATGAGTGCTTTGTCGATGAGAGCAGAAATGGTCGAGATATCGATGTTACCGCCGCTTATGATGGCGGCTACTTTTTTCCCTTTGAAGGGCAGTTTGTGAAGTGCAGCGATAGATAGTACACCGGCACCTTCGGCAATGAGTTTGTGTTTTTCAATGAGAGAAAGCAGGGCGGACATGATTTCCATTTCTGAAACGGTAATGATATCGTCAAGATATTTTTGGCAAAATGCAAAGGTGAGCTTGCCCGGGGTCTTGACAGCACAGCCGTCTGCTACTGTATCTGCAGTACGCAGGGTGCTCACCTTGTCTCTGGCGAATGACTGCTTCATGCAGGCGGCTGCCTCCGGCTCGACGCCGATAACTTTGACGTGCGGATTTACGGCTTTCGTAGCGAGTGCTACGCCGCTGGCGAACCCACCGCCGCCGATTGGCACGAGGATGGCATCAACATCCTTGAGCTCATCAATGATTTCGAGGGCGGTAGTTCCCTGCCCCAGGAGTACCTGTACGTCATCGAAGGGATGGATGTATACATAGCCATACTGCTTCTGGAGGGTAAGTGACTTTGCATAAGCATCGTCGAAGCTGTCTCCGAAAAGAATCACTTCGGCACCGAAGGCCCGTGTCGCTTCTACCTTCAGAATCGGAGTCGTGGCAGGCATGCATATGACAGCTTTGACCCCGAGCTGCTTCGAGGCAAAAGCCACGCCCTGTGCGTGATTCCCGGCAGAAGCAGTTATCACGCCCTTGGCTTTTTCGGCCGTTATAAGCTGGCTGATTTTATTATAAGCGCCGCGCAGCTTGAAAGAACCGGTATTTTGCAGGTTTTCTGGTTTCAAAAATACTGAATTGCTGCAAAGAGTGGAAAAAAAAGGACTCTCTATGAGAGCGGTTTTCTTTGTGATGCCGTTGAGCTGCTTGGCTGCTCGATAGACATCGGCAATTGTTGTATTCTCAACGATGGATTGGATAGATGGTTTTTTTTCATCGGACACGTGGAAAAGCCCCCTTGTATATCATTATGTATTATTATGCATGCAAGAAAATTATACGTTTACATTATTCTTAATATAAAATGATATTTTTACAAAATATGTTTATATAAGTCTATCATGAGGTTACTATAGTGTCAACATTGACGATGAAATTTTCGATTATTCTTGTGCTTGTAAAAGCATGTATTAAAAATATTTTCGATAGTATATTTTCATGAATCAAGATGGTTATTATGCCATTTTATAATAGAATTGATATACTTAAATTCGAATTATGCAGGTAACCTTTTGCAAAATATTTTCTAAAGGACTCGATATTATGTAGTAAAATTTATAGTTATGAAATATTCTGTGTTCCTGGGTGTTTTTGACCTATAGAAATAGTACTATCACGTGATTCTGTCGTGCTCAATTTGTTGTGGTATAGTTATAGCGGCTCCTTAAAGTTTATGTATGGCAGGAATTTACTTTATTTTGTCGAAAACCTATGGACAGATATAATATGGGGTTAAGGAACTGCAGATTTTTTATTAAAGTTTTTATCATATTTCTATAGAGGTAACTAAAATGCTTGGGGAGGTTTTTTTATGTATCAAAGTCTTGAAAACAAAATAGGTAATATAAAGGAACACATAGTTTTATTCAATACAGCCTGCCTATCGATTTGCTTAGTGTGTTTTTATCTGGAAACGCGATATATAGGTTCATTTAATGATCAGCCGTTATGGCGCCATATTGGAGGAGCGTTAGGAGAAATCGGTGTTTTTTGTATAGCCATCTGTCTTTGCTATTATTTACTTCGAGAAGTATATATAAGAAATAGAAAACGGAAAGGATTTTTTCTTTTTTTGGAAGAAGGAACCATAAAAGCATGGCTCAGAGTGCTACGACTCGTTCATCCCTTAGTCGGAGTCATAATGTTTTATGTAATTCTTTTTCATGGTATAAATATGTTAGAACAAGAGCGTGCTTATCCGGGTAGTGTTTATATTTTTGGTATCGTTGCTGTAATATTTAGCTTTATTTTAATGCTTATAGGAATTAATATAAATCGATCCATCATTTTTAGGCAATCTCATAGAGTCTTATCAGCGGTTTTAATCTTGGCGGTTCTAGGGCATGTTTTTTTACGGTTTTAGTTCTAAAACAGCGTGAATATCATAGAATTTGCCTGGTAAATCTGGCAATGGTATTAGGTAAGCAAGCAATACAGGGTCTTTGTTTATGGTGCATGTCAGGATGCCAAAGGTGCCAGGTATTTTGCTTTAGATTTTATTTTCTGTGTTTTTGCTGCATTTGATATATAGGATAGTGCTGACAGCGAATGTTATAGGAAAAGGAATTTTTTATAGAAGTTTTATTTATTCTGAGAGGAATTTCCTTGTTTTTAACGAAATATATAATAAACAAAGCAACATATATTTCAAAGCCTATGATTTATACAGGGGAGGTATCGTTGATGCATACACCTGAGCATATACTGGTACCGGTGGATGGTTCTCCAGCTTCGGATAAAGCGGTAGATACTGCAGTACTGCTGGCACAGGCAAGTAATGCGGAGCTGAGCCTGCTGTATGTTTCTTATTTCGATGTGGGGACCGATGATGCGGTTGCAAGAATTTCCTGGCTGCCGGACAGCGTGACTGGCTCGAGCAGAAAAGAGGCAGAGCTCATCTTGGAGCATGCGAAAAAGCGGATACCGGAAGGTGTAAAAGCTCGTTTGTATAGAGAGACCGGAATTCCAGCGAAGACGATCGTTGCTTTTGCCGAAAAGAATGCGATAGGGATGATTGTTATTGGTGGCCGCGGCCTCGGGCTTGTGGAGGGATTCCTGCTTGGCAGTGTAAGTCAGAACGTGATGGAAACCGCCAAATGCAGAGTGGTAGTCGTAAAATGAAGTGAAAGCTGGAAGGAAGGGGATGCCATGGAACATAAAGTCATTCTTGTACCAATCGATGGCTCAGATAATTCCTTGGCTGCTGTCAGGAATGCAGTGGAGCTTGCAAGCAGCTGCCATGCTGTAGTGGAATTCCTGCATGTCGTCAATCTGGATGGTGCATTTATCCAATCGGCTGGAGAATGTCAGAAACGGTGTCATTCTGTTTTAGAGGATGCGGTTGATGTTGGCAGGAAAATTCTGAATCAGGCGCTTGATATGACACCGGATGATGTAGAGGCGAAGGGGCATTGCATCAGTGGAGATGATGCGGCACAGACAATTCTGACGAGTGCGGAGAAAATTGATGCGGATATGATTGTAGTAGGCTCAAGGGGGCTTGGCGCATTCCGTGCAGCTTTGTTAGGCAGCGTCAGCAGTTATGTGCTCAGCCATGCCTGCTGTCCGGTTATTGTAGTCAAGGCAGCGCGTCAGGCTGAAAAATAAGGGGGTAATATTATGTTACGAAAATTTTTGATTCCTGTAGATGGGTCGGAAGGATCGGATAAAGCGGTTGCCGAGGCCATTGATATGGCAGAGGCTTGTGGAGCTAAGCTCTATTTTCTTTATGTAGCGAATATCAATCAGTTGGCCATCAATGCTTGTCTTTCGGATGCAATACTTGAGGCTGTGACGAAGGCAGGAAATGTTATTTTGGATCGTGCCATGGAAATGGTGCCGTCTGGTATTGAGAAGGAAGCTTTTTCGGAAACAGGTTCGCCGGCAGTCGTTATACTTGATTTTGCGACGGGTAATAGTATAGACCTCATTATTATGGGCAGCCGTGGGCTTGGTGTAGTCAAGGGCGTGCTTCTGGGCAGCGTGAGCCAGTATATTGTCGAGCAGTCCAAGTGCCCGGTGCTTGTTGTGAAATAGCTGAGGAAGAGCGGTAGTTGGCCGGATACAGTGCGTGCTTTGTATTGTATCCGGCTTTTTTGTGTGCAGGGAATATCTTCAGAATTGTGAAAAGGGACTTTACGTATTACGAAGAAAATGGGTATAATGTAGGATATGATATATAAATCAGAAAAAAGATTTAAACCCTTACACAAGAAC
This sequence comes from Megamonas sp. UBA1796, assembly GCA_002319795.1. GTDB lineage: Bacteria > Bacillota > Negativicutes > Selenomonadales > Selenomonadaceae > UBA1796. The sequence continues at coordinate 21,537 of DCFU01000037.1, read as the reverse complement.
ATAGTAAGGAAGATTTGGGGTGGAGGAGAGAATGAGGAAAGGTAAGAGCAAGAATCGTGCGGCCGATACCAATGCCCTGCCACTGGTTAAAGGTATACGGGAATATGCGAATACAGGAGACGGCAAAGAAGCAAAACGGTTGTATGCGCTCCAGGGGAAGGATGCCTTGCTGGAGCTGCTGTTGTCTAAATTCAATATAGATATTTTTGAATATAATGTAAAGAAGGATGTGCTCTTTTATACGAAGACCAACTGCGCAGGCATACGCAGAAGAGAAACCGTGGCGCAATTTCGTGATTTTATGCTCGGCAGGGAGCAGATGGAAAAGGGATGCGGAATCCCGGTTCTTGATATTATCGACCGGGCGAGTGCTGCGATTATGGATGATGTCGTTGAATATCGTACGGACTTTTGGCAGGAGAGCTTTCGCTGGTATCGATCGACTTACAAGAGTATCGCGGATGATACGGGTAAAGTGGTGGCTATCATCGGTTATACCGAAGATGTGGATGATGAAGTCCAGAAGCGGAAAAATCTGTTGGAGAATGCACAGAGGGATATTCTGACGAATCTTTATAATCAGGAAACAACGGAAAAACTGATAAATGGGAAAATCGCAGATTTACAGCCGGGAGAAAAGGGGATATTTTTCCTGTTTGATATTGATGGCTTCAAACAACTCAATGAGACTCTTGGCCAGAAAGCGGGTGACAGCTATCTGCGTTCCGCTGCAGCATTGGTACGTGCGGATTTTCGTTATATCGATATCGTCGGCCGTATTGGCGGCGATGAATTCGTCATATTTTTAAAAGGCAGGATATCTATAGATATTGTGGAAAAACGAGCACAGCAGATATTGGATATATTCCTGCGGGTACAGCTTCAGGATTATACGCCTGTTTCCTGCAGCATCGGTATTGCCGTCACAAGCTCCAATAAGGCAACATATGAGAATCTTTTACTTGACGCGAACATGGCGCTCCGGGAAATAAAGGTACGAGGTGGGCATCGTTATCGCATGTTCGAAGAAGATCGGTATTGAAGGAAATCCATAAATGAAATACGTTTAGATAAGATGCTTTTATAAAACACATTTATGATATTGACAGGCGAAAATTTGATTGTTATAATAAATATTGTGATTGATAAGTGAATATGCGATGCAGGACTGACGGATAAGTGGAAATGACCACATGTACTGCAGCGTAGTGATAAGCCGACCGTCTGGGCAAGCAGAAATTGCCCGGATGGTCTTTTTGTGTACGGAAAATTTCTACTGGTGTTGTTTTCGAAAGGATGGATTTGTTTTATGAAAAATCGCTGGTTTATTGCTCTGTCTGCAATCGGTATTCACATTTGCATCGGCAGTGTTTATGCCTGGAGCGTGCTTACACGCCCTATTATGCAGGAAATGGGTTTTTCTCTGAAGGAAACCACGTGGACGTTTTCGCTGGCTATTTTGTTTTTAGGCCTTTCGGCGGGATTACTGGGAAGCTTGGTTGAGAAATACGGCCCTAAAAAGAGCGGGCTTGTCTCCATGCTGTTTTTTGGAACCGGGATGTTTGGCACAGCCTGTGCACTTCATTTGCACAGTCTGATGCTCCTGTACATTTTTTATGGTGTTATCGGCGGTATTGGTCTTGGTGTGGGCTACATAACCCCAGTATCGACACTTGTTAAATATTTCCCCAATCATCGCGGTTTTGCTACCGGGCTGGCGATTATGGGCTTCGGTTTTGCCAGCCTTATCGCGGGTCCCTTGATGCAATATTTGACATCTGCCTATGGCCTTGTGGCCAATTTCCTCATCTTGGGCGGCGTTTATATGGCAGTCATGTGTATGTCAGCGCTTTATTTAAAACCTCCGGTGGTGACGGATACGGTTATGCGGCATGAGATTACCAGGAACATCCACGGGTTTACAGCGAATGAAGCAGTTAAAACATGGCAGTTCGGTGCTCTCTGGTGGATTTTCTTCGTTAATATTACCTGCGGTATCGGTCTTTTGGCGGTGGCTTCGCCTATGGCACAGGAGGTGGTTGGCATGAGTCCGTCTGCAGCTGCCTCCATGGTTGGTATCATTGGTTTGCTTAATGGCTTTGGGCGCATTGCCTGGTCAACGGTTTCTGACTATATTGGCCGGGGCTTTACCTATGTGCTGTTTTTTGTGATAGAGGTTTTTGCTTTCTGGCAGCTTTCCTTTGCGACGGATGCTTTACTTTTTCAGTTGCTGGTTCTTTTGATTATTTCCTGCTATGGCGGTGGATTTTCCTGTATGCCGGCTTATCTCAGCGATATTTTTGGGACGCGACAGCTCAGTGCTATTCATGGTCGGATACTTACAGCCTGGGGTATTGCGGGTGTTGTCGGCCCTTCACTTGTATCGTGGTTTCGGGAGACTACAAGCGGTTATTCGCTGACCTTGCTGTTCTTTGCGGGCTGTTTTGTTATCAATTGCGCTATAGCCTTGGTACTGAAATACCGAGGGCTGGCAGTAACTGGCGATGGGACTGTAGCAAAATCGTCGACGGAAACTATAGGATAACGTGCCAACCTAAATAAAAATCCCGGGGAATGTCTTTTCAACACATTCCCCGGGATTTTATTTAGGTATCAAGCTCTTTTAACGTAATATGTCCTGCGCGGCGGGTCTCATTCATATCGATGATCCGCTGGTTGCGGCTGCCGCGAAAAGTCAGAGTGAGGTCTCGTTGGGAGAGAATGAATCTGCCGTCGATCAGTACATCTGTTACATGAAGCAAGGCATGGACATTGGTATCCACCATGGACTGCAGTTCCTCAAGCCTATAGCCTGTGTAAACCCAGATGTCGAGGTGCTTTTCATGCAGCTTTGCGGCAAGCTCTGCGAGAGGCGCAGGCTGCATGAAGGGTTCACCGCCACTGAAAGTAGCGCCGGAAAGCAGCGGATTCTCCAAGATTTCCTTATACAGAATATTGGTATCTGCTGTTCTGCCACCAGAAAAATCGTGGGTTTGTGGGTTGTGGCAGCCTTCACAGTGATGTGGACATCCTTGGGCAAAGATAGTAAAGCGATAGCCCTCACCGTCGACCACAGAATCATTGACCGTGCCGGCAATCTTAATTGAGGCCATGTTTTACGCGATCATGCTCTTCCGCACGTTTGGCATTATTCCAACGGTCGATTGTACCCACCAGATAGCCGGTAATACGGCGAATACGCTCAAACTTTGCCGGGCGCAGGTCGTAGTCGAGAGCAACGTTGCCGCCTTCAAGAGAGATAGCCAGCGTTTCCAGACGCTCATCCGTCTGATTTTGTACATAATCGATATAGCCTTGAATTTCCTGTTCTGACATATCGTTAACTCCATTTACCGTAACATCGATGCCGCTAATTAACATGGTAATCACGTTCCTTTTTATAAATGTTCTTATAGTATTTCCGGGACATATCAGGCATTACTGCAGCACATGCGCGGGATGATAATGCGCTGATGATGCTCTTCTTCCGTGCGTCCGCAGCGGGGACAGACATTATCAATAATGCCATTGTAGCCGCAGATTGGATCACGATCCACCGGATGGTTTACGGAACCATAGCCGATGCCGTTGTCATGCATGCAGCGGATAATAGCCTCGAAGGCCTTGAGATTTCTGGATGGATCCCCATCCATTTCCACATAGCTGATGTGTCCGGCATTCGTCAGATTGTGATAGGGACCTTCAATTTGTATTTTTTTTGCTGCGGAAATCGGGAAATATACTGGGACATGAAAGCTGTTTGTGTAATAATCGTGATCTGTAACGCCGGGAATCTTTCCGTAACGTTCCTGATCGATTTTGACAAAACGGCCGCTGAGTCCTTCGGCCGGCGTAGCAAGCAAAGTGAAATTGAGTTTGCTGCGCGTAGATTCCTCATCCATGCGTTCGCGCATATGGCCGATAATTTCAAGGCCTAATTTCTGGGCCTCTGGGGTTTCTCCATGATGTTTGCCAATCAGAGATTTCAGGCATTCAGCAAGGCCGATGAATCCCATGGAGAGTGTACCGTGCTTTAGTACCTCAGCTACGCTGTCATCCGGACCAATATTGTCCGAGTCAATCCAGACACCTTGTCCAAAGAGAAAAGGATAATTGCGGCCATGTTTGGAGCACTGGATTTTGAAACGATGTAAAAGCTGGCGAATAACGAGCTCTGTAATTTCATCCAGGTTCTCATAGAATTTATCAATATTGCCCTTTGCTTCAATAGCCAGACGCGGCAGATTGACGCTGGTAAAGCTCAGGTTGCCGCGCCCGCAGGTAACTTCACGCGTTTTGTCATAGACATTGGCCATGACCCGTGTTCGACAGCCCATATAGGCAACTTCACTGTCATAGTCGCCAGGTTTGTAATATTGTTTATTGAAGGGAACATCGAGAAAGCTGAAGTTGGGGAAAAGGCGTTTGGCTGAGGTCTTGATAGCCAGTTGGAAAAGATCGTAGTTTGGATCTCCTTCATTATAGTTGACGCCTTCCTTTACTTTGAATATCTGTACCGGAAAAATCGGTGTTTCACCATTTCCCAGGCCAGCCAGCGTGGCTTTTAGCAAATTGCGGATGACCATGCGGGCTTCAGGTGAGGTATCTGTACCGTAGTTTACGGAGCTGAACGGTACCTGGGCGCCAGCACGTGAATTCATGGTATTGAGATTGTGGATGAATGCTTCCATCGCCTGATAGGTTGCCTTGTCTGTCGCATCGAGGGCCGCCTCGACGGCAAAGGTATGCGCATGCGCGGTTTCTTCAGCGGAAATTGACTGATAGCCATGCTCTGCCTGATGGTTTGGCAGGAAAGCAATGAGTTCCTGCTTAAAGGCATCTGTTTTATCGATAGCGATATCCGCAGAAATATGCTTCCGAATATCGGTTGCAAGTAATTGTGCATCTGTGAGCTTCATGCCGAAAGCTATGGAAAAATATTCGCTGAGTTGGTACAAATACTGCTTGCGGAAGGTCTTGGCAACGCCTGGTGCCATAGAAAAATCGAAATTCGGCACGGACTGCCCGCCATGCATTTCATTTTGGTTCGCCTGGATGGCAATACAGGCCAGAGCGGCGTAGGAGCGGATATCATTCGGTTCTCTGAGGTATCCATGCCCCGTGGAAAAACCGTTTTTGAAAAGCTTCGACAGATCAATCTGGCAACAGGTTTCGGTGAGCATGTAGAAATCCTTATCATGTATATGGATATCACCGTCGATATGTGCGGCAGCAATATCTTTTGGCAGTATTTCATGGTCTATGAAATACTTGGAACCTTCCGAGCCATATTTCAGCATAGTTCCCATAGCCGTATCAGCATCAATATTGGCATTTTCCCTTTTAATGTCAGTATCTTTGGCGTTTGTGAAAGTAAGCTCACTGTAGATTTCCATGAGGTCTGTCTGCGCCTGCCGTATCTTGGCATGCTTGGCACGATACAGAATATATGCCTTGGCGGTACTGGCAAAGTTACTTTTGATGAGGATGCGTTCCACGGTGTCTTGGATGTATTCGACGCCCGGGGTTTCCTGCTCGGAGATATGTTGTACGACACTTCTGGTGAGAGCGTCCAGACGACGCTTGGAGAAGGTTTCATCAATGGATTCGAGGTTGGCTTTTCGGATCGCATTGGTGATTTTTTGCGCATCAAAGGAAACAATGTCACCTGTGCGCTTGCGAATGTTCTGCATGATTACACAATCTCTTTTCTCTAGTGTTCTGTAAAATCCAATGTAATTGTACAATATATACTGGTTTGTGTCAATGAGACATACTACATATAGTTTTTGTTATCCACAATTAAAATGAATAAATATGCGCTATATGGAGAATTCATGTATTATGGTAAAATTTGTGCATCTAAGCGGAGACGTACATCGCAAAGAGGCTGCAAAGGATTTTACAAACACAGGATGCTGTATAAATTTGCTTTATATGGAATGCGTGGTGGATAATAATATCACACATTGTGGATAACTTCGAATATAGCTCAGTGGGTTCTTTCATCAATTATAGTACGAACGGGGAAAGGAATAACAATACCTTCTTGCCGGTAACGTTTCATGAGAGCCTTGATGAATTCATGCTTTAGAAGAAATTGATTGGAAAATTCACTTGAATGGAGCGTTACGTTGAACTTGATGCCTGAATCTGCAAAGGTATGGAAACGTACGGCAGGTTTTAGGTCAACCTTGTGGTCGATACGCTGCATGACGTCCTTCGCTACCTCCAGCGTAATATGTTCGACTTTCTCGAGATCACTGTCATAGCTTACGCTGACAGGGATGCTGATGGTGATTGCCTGTTTGGGCATGCTGTAGTTGGTGAGAATGGCAGAAGCAATCTTTTGGTTTGGTACGATGATCACATTGTCTGAGCCTGAAAGAATCGTGGCAAAGCGCCAAGTGATGTCTGTGACCCGTCCTTCTTCTCCCGTGCTTAAACGGATATAATCACCGATGCGCAGTTGTTTCGAAAGGATCAGGTGCAGACCAGCAAAGATATTGGCCAGAGTTTCCTGCAGGCCCAGGGCGACAGCCATACCGCCGACGCCCAAGGCTGTGAGAATTGGGGCGATGGAAATTCCATAATATTGCAGGACTACGAGGCCGCCCATGGCGTAGACGATGATATTCATGACATTGTTCAGTAATGAGGTCTTTGGCAGGATTGTATTGCTTTTTTGTGTATGGAGGTCAATGAGTCCTGAAAGTGTACGGGCAATGACGCGTGTAAGCGTAAAAATAATGATAGTGAAAAGAATATAGGAAAACAGGCGGGCCAGAGATGGGCTGATGTCGATGGACTTAATAGTCCAATACAGGCCGATGCCGAAACACCAGGCAAGCGGCAGGCCGCGCAGTGCATGAATCAGGAGATACTGTGGAGAATCACTTGCGAGAATAAGATGGTCGCGGATACGGCGATTGATGAGATTATTGAACATGATGCCGACAGCAAGCGAGGATGCCAGGATACAGAATGGAACGAGCAGCATCTGCAGCAGATGGGGCCAGCTGATATTGAGATATTCTGTCAAGAAAAATTCCTCCTTTAGGATAGTCAGAGATAGGATTTCCGCCAGTCTTTAGCATATTATACTATAAATTCATTTTGATAGCAGGATTTTTTGTATGTCAGACGGAATAAAGAAAAATGAGAAACGGAGGGCTTGTTATGGAAAAAATAATAAAAACGGGCAAGAGACTGCAGTTTCGTCAGGCGGAGCCTGCAGATATGGATTATATCATGGAGGTTGAATACAAGCCAGAGAATGCAAAGTATGTGATTCCTTATACGCGTGAGATACATATGTTCACACTCAATACGCCGGGGGCGGTTCATCTTATAATCGAAACGACGGATACACATGAAAAGGTCGGTTTTCTCATGATTGCCGGGCTGGATAATCCATCAAAGGAAATCGAGTGGACGAGGATTATACTGGATGTAAAGGGCAGGGGCTATGGACATGAGACACTGCAGATGTTGAAATCCTGGGCGTTTGACGATTTGAAATTCCATCGGGCCTGGCTCGACTGCAAGGACCATAATGCGCGTGCCCTGCATGTCTACGAATCGGAAGGACTGGTGCGGGAGGCGCTGCTGCGGGAAACCATACTTACAGATGGCGTATATGAGAACCTTATCATTCTGGCTATCTTGGATCGGGAGTATTTCGCAATGCAGAAGAAAAACTGAATTGCCAAGGGACTTCAATGCCAGAGAAAAAGTGCCGTGTCCGACGGATTAACCGTGGACAACGGCACTTTTTACGGTAAGGGGAGCGAACAGCCTTGCAGGGAAAGTGGCAACTTAAACGAGCTTTAGTTCCACCAGGGTATAGGCTTGCTTTCCCATGCCGATTTTTTCCGCATGGGAAAGGCAGGCGGCCCAATCTGTAATTGGGGCGATGTTATGGAAATGATCATGTCCGGCCGTTTTTGTTGGCTCCTGTTCCATATTTGTGGCAAGAACACTGCCGGGAATAACAGGGGCCTTGTTTACGAGATCCGCACAGGCACGGTCGAGAGCTACCGGATCGAAGGAAGCTGCGAGACCGATATTCGGCACAACTGGCACATCATTTTCGGAATGGCAGTCGCAGTTTGGTGATACATCGGCAATGACCGCAATATGGAACTGTGGGCGGTCATGTACGATAGCCCAGGCATATTCTGCCATCTTTTTATTGAGCATATCAATCGAGGTATTGTAATCAGGCGCAATGGCGTCAACCGGGCATACGCCGATACAGCGTCCGCAGCCCACACATTTTTCCTGATCGATATGCATTTTTCTGTTTTCGAGGATTGGTGCGCCATGCGCACAGATTTTTGCACAGCTGCCACAGCCCACACAGGTTGTTTCTCTGACATGAGGCTTGCCATCACTATGCATCTCCATTTTTCCTGCACGTGACCCGCCGCCCATGCCAATGTTCTTGATAGCACCGCCGAAGCCGGCCATTTCATGTCCTTTGAAATGTGTCAGGCTGATGATGATATCTGCATCCATGAGTGCCTGACCAATTCTGGCTTTTTTTACACATTCACCATTTGGCACAGGAACATAGGTCTCATCTGTGCCTTTCAGACCGTCGGCAATAAGAATCTGACAGCCGGTGGAAAAAGGCGAGAAACCATTTTCGTAGGCTGCGTCCATATGTTCAAGAGCATTTTTGCGGCGCCCGACATAGAGCGTATTGCAATCTGTGAGGAAAGGGTTGCCGCCGAGAGCCTTCACTTTGTCGGCGACAACTTTCGCATAGTTTGGCCGCAGGAAGGCGAGGTTGCCAGGTTCACCGAAATGCATCTTGATGGCGGCAAATTTATGCGAAAAATCAATATTGGCGATGCCGGCTTTGTCTATGAGGATATTGAGCTTTTGCAAAAGGTTCATGGTTGGCGAGGTGCGCATGTCCGTAAAATAAACGTTGGACTTTTCCATATTGTAGTTCCTCCTGAATCTAAAGTTTAGTATCATACTATGCTATAGATTCTTTTTATGGACGGGAAATTCCTGCCTGTAAAGCAAGAAGGGAGGTATATAGTTTTTTCTGTTCTATATGTACCAATTTTTGGAATTCGTATTTGCCAAATCTCAAAATTCTGCTAAAATAAGAGATAGGAGAGTTTTCCTATAAAGAGCATTTTCGGTGCGAATACAGGCTAACGTATATAGCAAAGCACAGAAAATCCCGGTAAAGGAGCTGGTTGATAATGAAGGAACTGGACAAAAAGCTGCTAGAAGAGGCAAAAAGAGCAAGGCTGTTTTCCTATAGCCCTTATTCTGATTGTAAAGTGGGTGCGGCTGTACGTACGACAGACGGTAAAATTTATATAGGCTGCAATGTTGAAAATAAGTTTTTGGGGAACAGTATTTGTGCGGAACGTACAGCTGTTTTTCGGGCCATTTCTGAGGGAGAACGTCAAATCGAAGCTTTGGCCGTTGTAGCGGATACGAAGAGCCCCATACCACCTTGTGGTGCATGCCGGCAAATTATTATAGAATTTGGAATTTCCACGGTCATTATGGCGAATATGAAGGATGACGTGCTTGTCATGACGGGGGAGGAACTATTACCACGCTCCTTTAATAAGGAATATATGGGAAAATAAGGGCGTGACATTTGTTCAAAAGAAAAATGGAAAAATTTCTAATTTTCCTTGCGAGACAAAAAGAAAAGGTGTAGAATGGTCTTGCAGGCAGATAATGGGTAATGAAAGTATAAATATCATAAGGCTGAATAGGTAATTTTTGTATGGATTGTGAACTTTTTAACAAAAAACTGTGGCTACGTACAGCCACCTGTTAAATGGAGAATAATTATATTCTAGGAGATTCCTGTGGAAGGTCAGACATTTAAAATGCCAATAGATCTCTATTGGCTTTTAAAATACCCATATTGTGATAAATTTCACAAATATTACAGAAGTGGTTAAGGGGAGGTAGTTTGTATGGATTTTGAATTCAGCGAAGAACAAAAAATGCTGCAAAAGGTGATTCGCGAGTTCGGTGAGAAGGAGGTGGCTCCGGGAGCGGCGGAAAGAGATGAAAAGGATTATTTTGACAGGGATCTTTTTCATCGTATCGTGGCTTTGGGGCTTACGGGTATCTGCTTTCCGGAAGAATATGGCGGAGCTGGCTGGGATACGCTGACGTATATCATGGCCGTTGAGGAGCTTTCAAAGTATGACAATGGTCTGGGGGTCACGCTTTCTGCTAGTGTTTCGCTTTGTGCCTGGCCGATTTTCGCCTTTGGTACCGAAGAACAGAAACAGAAATATCTGCGTCCGTTGGCTGAAGGTAAAACGCTCGGGGCGTTCGGACTTACAGAACCAAATGCCGGCACGGATGCCGCTTCACAGACGACCGTAGCTGTCAGGGATGGCGATCATTATATAATTAATGGCAGCAAAATCTTCATTACGAATGCTGGTGAGGCAGATACTTATGTTATTTTCGCTATGACAGACAAAAGCAAGGGAGTTAAGGGCATTACAGGCTTTATCATTGAGAAGGGAATGCCGGGCTTTACTTTTGGCAAGCGCGAAATCAAGATGGGTATTCATTCTTCGCAGACACAGGAGCTGGTGTTCCAGAATCTTGTGGTTCCGGAAGCAAATCGGCTTGGTGATGAGGGCAAGGGCTTTAAAATCGCTATGATGACGTTGGATGGCGGTCGTATCGGTGTGGCGGCACAGGCGTTGGGTATTGCGGGCGCAGCTTTGGATGAAGCCGTAAAATACTCTAAAGAACGTGTGCAGTTTGGCAGGGCTATCAGCAAGTTCCAGGCACTTGGCTTCATGATGGCCGATATGTCTACAGCGCTGGAAGCGTCCAGACTTCTTACTTATCGTGCGGCATCGGACAAGGATCATGGGCGTCCGTACAGTACTTCAGCGGCTATGGCCAAAATGTTTGCCAGTGACGCGGCTATGAAGATTACAACGGATGCCGTGCAGATATTCGGCGGCTACGGGTATATCCGCGATTATCCGGTGGAGCGTCTTATGCGCGATGCCAAGATCACGCAGATATACGAAGGTACGAATCAGGTGCAGCGCATGGTTGTTTCCGGAGCGTTGCTGCGCTGACAGGCGCTTATTTGCAAGATTATCTTTTTATAGGAGCAGGAGGCAGGAAGTATGGATATTATTGTATGTATCAAGCAGGTGCCTGACACGACGGAGGTTAAAATAGATCCGAAGACCAATACACTTATTCGTCAGGGCGTGCCAAGTATAGTGAATCCTTTTGATAAAAACGCCGTGGAGGCAGCACTGCGTCTGAAGGAGCAACATGGTGGCAAGGTTACGGTTCTTTCTATGGGACCACCGCAGGCAAACGATGCTTTGAAGGAATGTCTGGCTATGGGCGCAGATGAGGCAATACTCATCAGTGACCGTGCTTTTGGCGGAGCTGATACGCTGGCTACAAGCTATACGCTGGCGGCAGCTATCCGAAAATTGGGACATTATGATATCATTATTTGCGGCAAGCAGGCCATTGATGGTGATACTGCACAGGTCGGGCCGGAGATAGCGGAGCATCTCGGTATTGTGCAGCTTACCTATATTGCCAAAATTGAGGTTAATGGTAAAACTGTACGTGTAAATCGCGAGCATGAAACTGCTTATGAAGTCATTGAGGCAAAATTGCCGGTGCTTATCTCCGCGGTAAAATCACTTAATGTGCCGCGCTATCCGACCGTCAAGGGCATTCTGCGCGCAGTTCGTGCAAAAATTGGGGTTTATACGGCCAAGGATCTTGATGTGGAGCCGGATTGCCTCGGGCTTAAGGGATCGGCTACGCAGGTACGCGAGATATTTACCCCTCCGCAGCGTACGCAGGGCATTCTTATCCGTAAGGATTCAGCCGGTGGCGCTGTAGAAGAGCTTATGCAAAAACTGACGGACGCAAAGATTGTTTGATGAGGGGGAATAAATAATGGCAATTAAATTTACGGATGCATGCGTAGGGTGTGGTGCCTGTGAACCAAAATGTCCATTTGGCGCCATTGAAATAAAGGACGGTAAGGCGCAAAATACTGCAGCTTGTACAGCCTGCGGTGCTTGTGTAGATATCTGCCCGGTGGGCGCGATTGAGCGTATTGAAGAAAAAAGAACGATTACCATCAATAAGGATGACTATAAGGGCGTCTGGGTCTATATGGAAATTGCTGATGGAAAGCCGCGCAATGTGGGCTTTGAATTGTTGGGACAGGGACGCAGCCTGGCGGATACATTGAAACAGGAACTGGCGGCCGTTATCATTGGAGATGGTGTCAGCAAGTTTGCCAAAGATGCCTTTGCCTATGGGGCGGATAAGGTCTACCTTGTTGAGGGTGCAGAGTATAAGAATTATAATACGGATGGTTATACAAAGGCTTGTGTGGAGCTTATTGAGAATTATAAACCTTCGGTCATGCTCATTGGCGCTACGAATGATGGACGTGATATGGGACCGCGTATTTCCTGCCGACTGCATACGGGACTTACGGCAGACTGTACAGGGCTTGCTATTGATAAAGAAACCGGGTTTGTGGCCTGGACGCGCCCGACCTTTGGCGGCAATATCATGGCGACGATTCTTTGCCCGGATCAGCGCCCACAGATGGGGACCGTTCGGCCAAATGTATTCAAAAAACCAGTGCCGGATTATAGCCGTACAGGCGAGATTGTCAAGGAAGCAAGTCCGGTGAAACCAGATGATATTCGTACAAAGCTGGTCAATATTATCGAGGCCTGTATAGGCAGTTGCAACCTCGAGGAAGCAGATATCATCGTATCTGGGGGCCGCGGACTTGGAAAGCCGGAAAACTTGAAACTCGTCGAGAATCTGGCGGAAGCTATGGGCGGCATGATTGGTGCGTCACGTGCGATTGTTGATGCTGGATGGATTGATGCGCTGCATCAGGTTGGGCAGACGGGCAAGACGGTAGCTCCAAAAATCTATGTAGCTTGTGGTATTTCAGGAGCAATACAGCATCTGGCAGGCATGTCTTCATCTGATGTTATCATAGCGGTGAACAAGGATCCGGAAGCGCCGATTTTTAAGATTGCAGATTATGGCGTCGTAGGGGATGTCAATGAGGTACTACCTCTTATGACGGAAGAGTTCAAGAAAATCAGGGCAGCAAAATAATTAAATGACAGTGCCTGTGCTGAAGAGGGAAAGCGGACGGTCCCCTCTTCCGGGACAGGCCGAGAGGAGTGATATGCATGACTGGATTCGAGAATCTTTTGTACGAAAAATCAGACGGAATTGGTATCATTACCATCAACCGGCCGAAAGCCCTCAATGCGCTTAATTCGGCTACGGTAGGTGAACTCGCTGTGCTTATTGACGAAATTTCTTCGGACAGCGAGGTCAGGGTAGTCATTGTTACGGGCGGCGGCCCGAAGTCCTTTGTTGCCGGAGCTGACATCACTGAGATGCGTCCGCTTAATGCTATGGGTGGACGTGCCTGGGGCAAGCAGGGACAGGATGTATTCACGAAGCTTGAGAACATGCCGCAGCCGGTTATTGCTGCGGTGAATGGTTTCGCGCTTGGTGGCGGCTGTGAGCTTGCGATGGCCTGTGATATCCGCATTGCTTCAGAAAAGGCGAAATTCGGCCAGCCTGAGGTCGGTCTTGGGATAACGCCAGGTTTTGGCGGAACGCAGCGCCTGCCCCGGCTTGTTGGCAAGGGACGCGCGAAAGAACTCCTCTATACGGCGGACATAATCGATGCCGGGGAAGCCTATCGGATTGGGCTCGTGAACAAGCTCGCGAAGCCTGAAGAGCTTATGGATACGGCAAAGGCTATGGCACAAAAAATCATGTCAAAGAGTATGACGGCTGTACAGCTATGCAAGACTGCGGTAAATAAAGGAATCGAGGCTGACCTGGTAACAGGCATTGCCTACGAATCGGAAGCCTTTGGTCTTTGCTTTGCTACAGAGGATCAAAAGGAAGGCATGGGGGCCTTCGTCGAGAAACGTAAACCTGTATTTACGGGAAAATAAAGCAAGAAATTTCTGCGGACCTGTTACAGGGCAGGTTCGTACAAATTAAGTGAAAAAAATAACATTAGTCTGTATTTATGATGAGGAGTGAATATATATGAAGGAAGTAGTAATTGCGAGCGCGGTAAGAACTGCAATCGGAACTTTCAATGGACATCTGGCACCGCTTTCTGCGGTAGATATGGGAAAAGAAGTTATTAAGGAAGCTATCAAGCGTGCAGGCATCAAGCCGGAATGCGTCAATGAAGTCATCATGGGCAATGTACTGCAGACCGGGCTTGGACAGAATACAGCACGACAGGCCTCCGTCCATGCTGGTCTGCCTGTAGAGGTTCCGGCATTTACCATCAACAAGGTTTGCGGGTCAGGCCTCAAGGCAGTAGCTCTTGCTGCCCAGTCTATTATTGCGGGGGATAATGATATTGTTGTTGCCGGAGGCATGGAAAGCATGACGAATGCGCCGTATGCCATTGATAAGGCGCGCTGGGGCTGCCGCATGGGCGATGCCAAGCTGACCGACATCATGGTCAAGGACGGCATATGGGATATCTTCAATAACTATCATATGGGAATCACGGCCGAAAATGTTGCGGAGAAATTCGGAATTACGCGTGAAATGCAGGATGAACTGGCATATGCTTCGCAGCAAAAGGCTTTGGCAGCGATTCAGAGCGGTGCATTTAAAGAAGAAATATTGCCGCTTACAATCAAGATGAAGAAAAAGGAATATGTTTTTGATACGGATGAAGGGCCACGGGCAGATTCTACGCCGGAAAAACTGGCGATGCTGCGGCCGGCCTTCAAGAAGGATGGTGGTACGGTTACTGCGGGCAATGCATCCGGTATCAATGACGGCGCTGTAGCACTTGTTATCATGTCGGCAGAGAAGGCCAAAGAGCTGCGCGTGGTACCGATGGCAAGGATTCTCGCTTATGCCTCGGCTGGTGTAGATCCGGCAATCATGGGGACGGGGCCGATTCCGGCAACACGCAATGTACTTAAAAAAGCGAAGCTTACGCTTGCGGATATAGACCTCATTGAAGCGAATGAAGCCTTTGCAGCACAGTTCCTGGCAGTCGGGAAGACGCTTGGTTTCGATATGAGTAAGGTCAACGTAAACGGTGGTGCCGTGGCTCTTGGACATCCAATCGGAGCCAGCGGTGCACGTATACTTACTACGCTTCTTTATGCGATGAAGCATCGCGAGGCAAAACGCGGGCTTGCTACGCTCTGTATCGGCGGTGGTATGGGGATAGCCATGGTTGTAGAGAGAATTTAAAGGAGGAATAGATTATGGAAATCAAAAAGGTACTTATTATAGGTGCGGGACAGATGGGCGGCGGCATTGCTCAGGTTATGGCACAAGGCGGCATGGAGGTCACAGTTCGTGATATTAAGGAAGAATTTGTACAGAAGGGCATTGCAAATATTACGAAGCGTCTCGAGAAATCTGTCGCGAAGGGCAAAATGGAAGCGGCCGAGAAGGCTGCAATTCTCCGCCGCATCAAAGGTACAGTCGCACTTGATGCAGAGGCCTGTAAGGCAGATCTTGTTGTTGAGGCTGCTGTAGAAAATGAGGTTATCAAGAAGGACATTTTCCAGACACTCGATAAAGAATGTCCGGCAGAAACGATTTTGGCATCGAATACGTCTTCTATTTCTCTTACAAAAATCGGGGCTTTTACCAATCGTCCGGAAAAGGTCATTGGCATGCATTTCTTTAATCCGGCGCCTGTTATGAAGCTGGTTGAGGTTATCAAGGGTATCGGGACAAGTGAGGAGACCTTTGAAGCTGTGAAGTCATTGGCAGAAAAGCTTGGTAAGACGCCCGTAAAGGTTAATGACGCTCCTGGCTTTATTGGAAATCGCGTAGTGATACCGATGATAAATGAAGCGGTGTTTGCTCTTATGGAGGGGGTAGCCACGAAGGAAGATATCGATGCGGATATCAAGCTGGGCTTCAACCATCCAATGGGCCCACTGGCTCTGTCAGATCTCATTGGTAACGATACAGTGCTCTATATCATGGAAGTATTGCAAGCTGGTTTTGGTGATCCAAAATATCGTCCATGTCCGTTGCTTCGCAAGATGGTGGATGCAGGATATCTTGGGCGCAAGACCGGTAAGGGCTTTTATGATTATGACAAATAAATAATACAGCCTTCCTTGGACCATAATATAAAAAGCACAGACCCGGCAGTGGTTATACCACTATCGGGCCTGTGCTTTTTATATTATTTATTGGGGGATGAGCTGATACAAAAGAATAACGTACTAAAACCAGGGGAAATTTGATTTTTATGAACCAAAGCCTGGAACGTTTCGTATCAGACTTTGTAAGATAACAAATTAAAGGGGTATGTGAATGATGATGATCAGAAAAAAACATTTTGTCAGTATTTTGTTGGTTTCTTTCGTGGCGGTATCGAGTGGCACAGCTTTAGCTGCTGATAATAAGGAAGTGCCTGCAACCAGTAATAAGGAAGTATCTGTAGATGTTGCATATTGGAAGCCAGGTGTGAAGGGAGGCGATGGCATTCATACACCACACAGCGAAACCCTGAATCCTAAGAATGATTTGGGGTTTGGGACGAGGAAATAATCTGAGCCTCACGCTGAAATACCAACCGAATTTCCGGCAGACATGGTATATTGGCGGTGATGGGGCGGATTTGAAGGGTAACAGGACATTTACGAAAACGTTTAAATTTAATAATACCAACTATAGCAGAGGCGACAGTGTCAGTTCAGAGCTCAAAGTAACAAATATGCAAATTTGCTTACATAGATTTAACAGCATAATACTATAATTTGCTTACATTTTTCTTACAACACTCATTGCTTACATCCTGCCAGAGCCTTTTCAAAAATATTTATTGTTTCTCGTTGCATATTCTCCGTATCATGAGTATACAGATTCTGTGTAATTGTTGCATCCTTATAGCCAAGTCGTGCAGCAACATCTTTTGGCGTGGCACCATTCTCAATAAGCATAGTTGCATGAGTATGCCGGAAGCTATGCAAATTTAATCCGTGATGTAATATATTGCTCGCAACAGTGCTCCTGCTTGGAATACTTCTGTTATTTTGTGTGCATATGAGGTTTTGACGTTTCATAGTTGTGGGAATAGTGACCCGTATCCCGGTGTATGGCTGCATCCTGCAGATAAGTATGATGGCGATGACCATACAAAAATAGTCGAGATCGATGTACCGGATTTAGCTAAAGCACAGTCTAAGGCGCGGGAGCTCATCGGTACACTCTACGGCTATACAGACTGTATCGGTTACGGTCACAAAGTTTTTGACGGGCCATAATATCTTTAGCGGTGGTGAAAACACCATGCACTGTAGCGAGACAGTAACACGTATCCTGCGTGCTGGCGCTCTGTGTATTTGTCCAGGCCTGCAGGCAGATGAGGTGAGCCCGGTACTCCTGTATGAGGATTTGATTAAGTACCGCGGTGGCGTGATTGTATGATTCGGCGCCTGCTAGGCGGATTGATATTCAAGGTTGGAGGAGGTGCGGGCAAATGCCTAGCGGCTTTTTTAATATATAAAATTTTAAAGGAGATTGATATTATGTTAACAGTAAACAATGGCAATGGTCAGCAGGTAAGTTTTTAGGGAGCTTTGGGACAGCTTGCACTGGCAGGCATTGCAAGCTGGGGGATGTCTAAGATGTCCAATCCGGACAATACCGGATGGATGCCGTACCGCAACCAGATGCTTGGTAATATGGCGGGTACCGCTATGACGTTTGCTATGCAGCAGATGCAAGCTGTTCAGCAGCCAGCAGCACAGGCAGGGTCACAGCCCGCTGCTGCTGAGTCGACAGCAGCACAGCAGTAAGATAGTTAAGCCCCGGTGAGGATTTTTATTGTCCTTGCCGGGTTTTTTTTGTGCATAAAATAAATTTTATGAAGATTTATGAAGGATTTTTTAAAAAATGTTAGAAATTACTGAATATAGTGATGCGGTATTAAAATAAAATATATGAGGAGATGGAAAGCGTATGAATATTTTCAAGAACTTTCGGTTGTCCACTAAGATTTTATTTGTTATAGGCTTTTTGAGTATCTGTTTCATTAGTTTAGTTGGTCTCTATATTGTGCCTGTCATTACCAATACTTTGGAAGGTAGTTCGGAGGCTAAGCTTAGGAACCTGGCGGAGACATCTTATGATATTATACAATTCTATTATGAGGAATCACAGAAAGGGGTATATACAGAAAATCAAGCTAAACAATTGGCAAAGAAAGCTATTAGTACATTGCGCTATGAGGGAAATGAATATTTTTGGATTAACGATTACCAAGCCTATATGGTTATGCACCCCATCGACACCTCCTTAGATGGCAAGGATGTATCTGATATCAAGGATTCTACAGGGTTGCAAATATTTCAGGCATTCACTAGTGTTGTTAATACTAAGGGAGAAGGCCTGGTCCGCTATGAATGGCCAAAGCCTGGGAGTACGGATGCTGAGGCTAAATTTTCCTATGTGAAAGGATTCGGTCCATGGCAGTGGATTGTCGGGACTGGCATTTATGTAGGTGACTTAGCTCAAAAAAGGAATGCAATTGTTTTTAATGTGGTCATATCTGTTATCATCGTAATTACTGTTGCCATTGTACTCATTTATTTTACGATATTACGGCCATTAAATTTTACATTAAAAAAAATACTCGCTTACCTAGAGGAATTGTCTCATTATGATTTTTCTAAGAATTTACATATTAAGGAAAAAGATGAACTTGGCATTATCGCGGAGTCCTTTAGTTACGTAGTAACAAATGTACGTGACCTTGTAGCAAGTACAAAAATACTTGGGAGGGAAGTTGTTGGTGAAGCTGACAAGATGATTTCTTCGACAGAGGAGATAGCGACGGCCTCGGAGAAAACGGCGCATACTATCATGGAACTTGCAAATGGGGCAAGTGATCAGGCTACGTCCACAATGAAGGGAAATGAAAGTATACAAGGGATTGTCGGTCGGTTATCTCAAATGAATGAAAATATCACAGGATCGAAGGACTTGACAGTCTATGTAGGTGGTACAGTGCAGAAAGGTTCAGATCTTGTACAAGACCAAAGGGGAAAATTAGAAGCAAATAAGGAAATATATCAGACAATATCGACATCTATGACTTCTTTAGCTGGGAAGTCGAAAGAGATAGGCGATATAATCTTAGTGATAAAGGGCATCGCCAGTCAGACAAATCTATTAGCACTTAATGCAGCTATTGAAGCAGCGCGTGCGGGAGACGCAGGGCGAGGATTTTCGGTGGTTGCTGAAGAGGTCAGGAAACTTGCCGAACAAGTAGATGAGTCTGGGCAGAAGATAATTGAGATTGTGAATGATGTAAACCATGGTGTCACTGAGACTGCTGCACATGTAAGAAATGCCAACGAGGCGGTCGAGGCTGAAGCTGAAAGTTTGAAACGTATAGTGGATTTCTTTCAGGAAATGTCTGCATCTATTAAAGATATAGAACAAAAAATTGCAGACATTGCGGAAAGTTCACATCTCATCAGCCAAGATGCACGGGCTGCAGGTAATGAGATCGAGCAGGTGACTGGAATCTCCAGGAAGGCCGCACAGGGGACCGAAGAAGTCGCAGCTTTGAGTGAGGAGACAACTGCTATTATAGGAGAGGTATCGCAGCGCGCTAAAGTGCTTGCTGCGCATGCCTTGAAGCTAGAAGAATCACTTGATAAATTTAAAGTCGAATGACGATGATAGTCTTGGCATGGAGGTGAGAAGATGGACATAATATCATCAGAGTATCTGTTATCACTCGGTTCTGTTATTTTGCTTGACTTGGTCTTAGGTGGAGACAATGCTATAGTAATAGGGATGGCGGCACATAAACTTCCTGAAGAAGTCAAGAGGAAAGTCATCTATTATGGGATATTGGGAGCACTTGCAATCCGAATTTTAATGACGATTGCAGCAGTAGGGTTAATGGAAATACCATTGCTGCAATTTTTAGGAGGGTTACTTCTTTTACCGATTGCTTTTAAATTAGGTAAAGCAAGTGAGGAAGAGCATAATGTTGCTGAGGGAACAAGTTTTTGGGAAGCAATAAAAATCATTATAGTAGCTGATGCACTCATGGGAATAGATAATGTACTGGCAATAGCGGGCGTTTCTCAAGGTGATATATCTTTAATTATTATTGGTTTGCTTATTAGTATACCAATATTGATTTGGGGCAGTCAGTTTATTAGTAAATTGTTGCATCGGTTCTCTTTTCTTATTCAGTTCGGTTCATTGGTTTTAGCTTGGACTTCTGCAACTATGATGTTACAAGATCCTATGATTGGTAAAATGCTTACTGGATTGCTACCTTATATGGAATTGGTTTTTCCAGTGAGCTTGATGCTTATTGTGTTGATTGCTATCAATTACAAATCGTCTAGTACAAAGAATGTAGAGTGATGGGTATGAAAAGCGTTTGTTTATTTTAGAAAGGAATATGCAGAAAGGATAATCTTAAGAGGTTTTTAGTAAGCGTACGACAAAACAGTGTATATAAAAATAGCAGCCGTCGATGTATACTCAGAATATGAATGTATATATCGACTGGCTGCTATACTTATTTACAGATTTGCTGCATTTTTTCACTCCACGGAAGATGCTCTTCTAAAAGTTGTGGCTCTCTCAGAAACGGGATATTCGGAAGTGTTTCAAACAGATATTTCAAATAGTTGTATTCATTTCTTTTATTAGCCTTGCACATTTCTATAAGGCTATAGATAGCGGCACTTGCTGCGGCGCCTTTGGGACTGCCACTAAACAGCCAATTTTTGCGTCCGATTGTGAAAGGGCGGATACTGTTTTCTGCCCAATTATTCGAAAGGTTGCAATTTCCATCTTCAAGAAAAGCTTCTAGACCTTTTTTATTGTTTTCGGCATAGTTCATGGCTTGGCGCAATTTCGCTTTAGGTGCTATTTTGTCTTTATTCGCTTCAATCCATAACCAAAAAGCCTCTACTACAGTTTTTTCCTGCAATAGACGCTGTTCTTTTCGATCTTTGGCTTCGAGAGATGCGAATTCTTTCTCCATATAAAAGAGTTGATTGATTTGTTCAATACCGGCTTTGGTCAAGGTCGTTTCTTCATCGTTCAGACCTTTCGGCAAAGCATCAACAAAATCTCTACGTACATGTGACCAGCATAAACATCGCGTGACATCGGCTACTTTATTGTAGCCCGCATAGGCGTCCGTATGTAAATAATGTCGGAATCCTTGCAAAAACTCCTGTGGATATTTTCCATTCCGTTCCGG
The DNA here is from genome assembly GCA_002319795.1 of Megamonas sp. UBA1796. GTDB lineage: Bacteria > Bacillota > Negativicutes > Selenomonadales > Selenomonadaceae > UBA1796. The sequence goes on along the minus strand of DCFU01000037.1, from coordinate 227 downwards.
CTGGTATTCAAAAATACGAATGGCATGTTTCGCTCCGTATTTCCCACTGGCATAAACCCACATGTAGGAAACCGACGTATTTTTCCGATTCGATTCCTTCATAACGGTTACAGAAGTTTCATCCGCGTGTATATACGTTTCTTCAAGCAATTTCTTATGCAAAAGTTCCACGACTGGCATAAGCCAATCTCTGCTGCTTCGAATAATCCAACTGGCAAGAGTGGAAC